>JAJDZH010000087.1 GCA_022824725.1 Thermoanaerobaculia bacterium
GATCAACACGACGCCGCCGTTGATCTCGTCGATGAGCGCCAGCGAGTTGGCGCCGCCGCCCGACAGGTGGTAGAGCGTGTCCATCACGCTCAGTGTGTCGATGCGGACGGTCTTCGGCTCCTGCGCCTGACCACCTGTCGCCATGGCCACGAGTGACACGAGTGAGAGAACCACGAGCGTCACGTCCAATCTCCCCCACGGTTTCATCAGCTACCAAGTCTCCAGGGCGCGCGGCTGGGCGACACGATCAGGACCGGCCGCGTCCCCCGCTGTTCGAGACTGACGAGCCAGATCTCGCCGCGGCGCATCAGAGCAGTTCATTGCCGACAGGCGGGCCATCGAGCCATGCCCGATCTCCGTCGTCGGCCGGAGCCGTCTCGTCGCACATTGCCAGCAGTTTGCCGTGCGAGTAGTTGGGACGGGTTCTGGGCGCAACGATCAGGCGGTCGCCCTCGACACCGATATCCACCTTGGCGCCGGCGGCCAGGTTCAGAAGATCGAGAAGCACCGGCGGCACCGCGAGCATGACAGAGCCACCGACCTTGCGGAGACTGGTGGTATGCATGTCTGCGTGTTGTACCACGGTGCGACTGTGAGGAGGACTACTTGGCCGGTGCCCCGATGCGGCAGAATCGGCCGAGATCGAGAAGAGGAGGGGAGCATATGAAGGCCACGAATCTGAGGCTCGGCATCGCATGCACACTGCTGATTGGCGTGACTGGGGCTTGCACGGCCGCCCCGGAGGGTGAGACGGAGCCGACGCCCGAACCCGTCCCGAGCTACTCACCCGAATCGCGCGATCTCACCCAGGCGGACATCGAGCGCCTGATGGAGGAACTCTCCAACTGGGGTCGCTGGGGCGCCGACGACCAGCTCGGGACGGCCAACCTGATCACCCGGGAGAAGCGCCTCGAGGCTCTGGCGCTGGCGACGGAGGGAATCTCCGTCTCGCTCGCCCATCCCCTGATCATCGAGCAGGCCGTCGACGTGCCGTTCCCCTTCGAGCGCGCGATCCTGCGGCTGCCTGATCCCGACGAGGAGCCCGCGTTTCGCGGCGGCGTGAGCGATCGCTACGAGATCAGCTACCACGGCTACTCGCACAGCCACATCGACGCGCTCTGCCACATCCTCTACAAGGGGAAGATGTACAACGGCTACTCGCAGGACACGGTGACCGAAGAAGGCTGCACGCGGTCCTCCATCTTCAACCTCCAGGGCGGCATCGTCACGAGAGGCATCGTGTTCGACATTCCGCGGCTCAAGGGTGTGCCGTATCTCGAGCCGGGCACGCCGATCTACACCGAGGACCTCGAGGCCTTCGAGGAGATGGCCGGACTCCGCGTCCGTGCGGGCGACGCGATCTTCATCCGCACCGGACGCTGGGCGCGGCGCGCCGAAGTCGGGCCCTGGGACGTGTCGCGGAACGCGGCCGGCCTCCACGGCTCGACGATGCCCTGGGTGCGCTCCCGCGACATCTCGTTCATCGGCTCCGATGCCGCGCTCGACGTGGTTCCATCGCAGGTGGAGGGCGTCGATCTTCCGGTCCACATTCTCACGATCGTCGCCATGGGCCTCGACATCTTCGACAACCAGGACCTCGAGGCCGTCGCCGAGACGGCGGCCGAGCTGGGTCGCTGGGAGTTCCTGCTCGTGGCGGGGCCGCTGGCCGTCGAAACCGGCACCGGCTCGCCGATCAACGCACTGGCGATTTTCTGAGACCGCCCTCGATAGAACCACTGAAGGAGAGACGATGATCGATTTCGAGATTCCAGCCGAGACCAAGGCGGTGCGCGCCAGGGTGCGCGAGTTCGTCCAGAACGAGTGCATCCCCGCCGAAGAGGGATGCACGCCGGAGAACTTCGACGAGGTGCTGGCCGCACTCCGCAAGAAGGCGAGGTCGCAGGGGCTGTGGTGTCCCTTCATCCCGGAGGAGTACGGCGGGATGGGGCTGAAGCCGCTGGCCAACGCGCTGGTCCAGATGGAACTCGGCGAGAGCTTCCTCGGAGCGCTCTCCCTCAACACGCAGGGTCCCGACGACGCGACGATGCTGACGCTGCTCGAGAACGGCACCGAGGACCAGAAGGAGCGCTTCCTGAAGCCGCTGCTGGCGGGCCAGAAGCGGATCTGCTATTCGATGACCGAGAGGGCCGCCGGCGCCGACGCCACGGGCATGCAGACCTCGGCCGTTCTCGACGGCGACAACTACGTCCTGAACGGCGAGAAGTGGTTCAGCTCCTCCGCGAGCGTCGCCGACGTCGCCCTCGTCATGGCGAAGACCGATCCCGACGTGGCCCGGCACCGGCAGTTCTCGACCTTCCTCGTCGAGTTGCCGAACCCCGGCTACAGGATCGTCCGCGACATCGAGACGATGCAGCCGCACACCGACCTCGGCCTGAAGCTCGGAGGCTCGCACTCGGAGATTCGCATCGAGAACCTCATCGTCCCGAAGGAGAACCTCCTCGGCGGCCGCGGCCAGGGCTTCGCCATGGGCCAGCACCGCCTCGCCTACGGACGGCTGCGTCACGGCATGCACAACGTGGCGATGGCGCAGCGGGCCCTCGACCTCGCCGTCGGACACACCGTGAAGCGGGTGACGTTCGGCAAGCGCCTCGCCGACCGCCAGGGAGTTCGCTGGATGCTCGCCGACTGCGCCGCCGAGCTCTACAAGGCCCGGCTCATGCTGCTCCACATCGCCTACAAGGCGGAGAACGGCATGGACCTGCGGGTCGAGAACGGCATCGCCAAGGTCTTCCTCGCCAACATGGTGCACCAGGTGGTCGACACCGCGATCCAGCTCCACGGCGCCCTGGGTTACAGCATGGACACGCCGCTGGCCCGCTGGTACCGCGGCATCCGCGCCCAGCGCCTGGTCGACGGGCCGGACGAGGTCCATCGCTGGCGCAGCGGCAAGAACGTCGTGCAGGCCTTCGAGGCGCACGGCACCTGCGCTTCCGCCTGCGGCGGCGATCTGCTTTGATCCAGCGAGGAGCCAGCGCGGCAGAAACTGGGTGCGCCGGCGCCCCCGCCGGCATCCGGCGCAAAGCGCCGGCTTCCGGACCTTCTGCCGCGCTCTCGATCCTGGGCGCGCTCGTTCTCTCGTCCATCGCCTGGGCCGAGACCGCGGAGTGGTCGCGATTCCGCGGCCCGAACGGCGGCGGCGCCATCGAGGCGGGCGCCCTGCCGGTCGAAGTGGGACCCGACCGCAACCTCCTCTGGCGGACCGCGATCCCGGCCGGCGACTCGTCGCCGGTGCTGAGCGCCGAGCGGATCTTCCTGACAGCCTCGGAGGGCGAAGCGCTCTACACGATCGCCCTCGATCGTGAGACCGGATCGGAACTCTGGCGGCGCGAGGCCCCCAGGCCGCGAACCGAGACGCTAGACAACCGCAACGGACCGGCGTCGCCGTCGGCGGTCACGGACGGCGAGCGCGTCTGGGTCTTCTTCGGCGACTTCGGCCTGCTCTGCTACACCGTCGACGGCGATGAGCTCTGGCGCCACCCCCTCGGTCCCTTCGACAACATCTACGGCATGGGCGCCTCGCCGATCCTCGCCGCGGGCAACGTGGTGCTCGCGGTCGACCAGCAGCGGGACTCGTACATCCTGGCCGTGGACGCCGGGTCCGGCGAGTTGGCCTGGCGCACCGAGCGCACGGCCGCGAGAAGCGGCCACTCGACGCCCACCCTCCACCATCCCGAGGGCGGCGAGCTCCAGATCGTCGTGCCGGGCTCGTTCTTCCTCACCGGCTACTCGGCCGCGGCGGGCGAGCGTCTCTGGTGGGTGAGCGGCCTTTCGTTCGAGATGAAGTCCACCGCGGCGGTCGAGGACGATCTCCTCTTCATCAACGGCTACGCGATGCCGCTGAACGAGGAAGGGCGCCACGTCCGGCTCGAACCGTTCCAGGAAGTCGTCGCCGCGCACGACGGCGACGGGGACGGGAAGATCTCCCAGGACGAGGCGCCGGAGGGCCTGGTGAGCAATCTCCTGTCCTACTTCGATCTGGCGGGCGACGGCCACCTCGACGAAGGCGACTGGACGTACTTCCAGTCGGCCCTCGACAGCCGCAACGGCATCCTCGCCATCGAGCTGCCGGCAGCGGATCTCAGAGGAGACCTGACGGCCAGCCATACACGCTGGACGTACCACCGGAAGATCCCGCAGCTCCCGTCGCCGATCGTCGACGACGGCGTTCTCCTGATGGTCGACGACAGCGGCATCACGACGACGCTCCGTTCCGCGACGGGAGAACTCATCGAACAGGGCCGTCTCGAGGGAGCGGTCGACAGCTTCTACGCGTCGCCCATCGTGGCCGACGGCAAGTTCTACCTGCTGTCGAGGTCGGGCAAGCTCGTCGTGCTGCCGAGCGACGGCTCACTCGAGCCGCTGGCCGTCTCGGACCTCGACGACCTGGCCACGGCGACGCCGGCGATCGACGGCACAACGATGTACCTGCGGACACGAAGCGCGCTGTGGGCGTTTCAGCGTTCGGCGGACGACTCGCCGGCAGGCCGCTAGACTCCCCTCCAGCCCCATGAACGACACGCAGAGCGCAAGCGACGTAGTCGCGTCGCCCACCCGGGCGGAGCACGCGGCCGGGTTGGCGGCGTACCAGAAAGAAGGTCTGCGCATCGCCGCCGAGATCGGCAACCGGGGACCGATTCGCCTGACCGACGGCGGCAGGCTCCATCCGGACATCCTGGCCGCGTACTGGAGGCACGGCTTCTACGTCTTTGAAGGACTCATCGACGGCGACGAGGTGGCCGAGCTGCGCCGCGACGCGAACGAGATGCTGGAGCGCGCGCCGGTCGGTCCGGACGCGGAGGTGGATGCGCGAGGACGGCCGGCGCTCGGGCTCGACTACGCCCGCCCGCCGTATCTCTTCGCCAAGCCGCTGGCCGACCCCTGGGGCGG
>JAJDZH010000462.1 GCA_022824725.1 Thermoanaerobaculia bacterium
GGTCGATCCGGTCGCGTACGTCGACGGCCGCCAGCTCCATGTCCGTCCCGTCCTGGAACTCGATGTCCACCGAGGCGGAGCTGCCGCTGGCCCGCGAGCGGAGCAGCCGGACGCCGTTGATCGTCCCCAGGCTGTCCTCCAGCGGCCAGATGATCGACCGGGCGATCTCCTCCGGAGAGGAGGACTGGTACGGCACCCGGACCGAGATGTTGGACGACTGGAAGAGAGGCAGGAATTCCAGCGGCAGGCGCGTGAGCGACAGCCAGCCGAGCACCAGCACGCCCAGAGTGGCCATGAACATGGTCACGCGGCGCTCGACGGCGAAGCGGATGAGCGGGTGGACGGGGACGTGTGCCGCCGCCTCCTGCAGCGCCTCCTCCTGCTGCTCGGGCCCCGCGAGCAGACCGCGCTTCTGTTCGTCCATCTCTTCCTCCGGGGTCGTCATCGGCATGCCTCCGGCGAGCCGTCTTCCTGATGGCGGTCGCGTCCGCTGCCGTCACGGCCTCTCCCGTAATGACGCCGTCCCCGCTTCCACAACTCCTCGCTCATCTCGTCGAAGCGGACAGCCTGGTCCGGACGGAGGAGTGCGCCCACCTGCCGGTGGAAGTCCTTCTGCATCGCGCAGAACTCGTCGTGTGCTCCGGTCCAGTAGAGCCGCCCACGCTCCATCGCCTCGCCGACGATGGGCTCCAGCGCCTCGATCTGTGCGGCATCCAGCTCCAGGCGGCGCGCCATGCGGTGGGTCACCTTCGACCTGTACTCGACGTACGAATCCGAGTCCGCCGCGGCGGGCTGCCCTTCCCCGGGCGGGCTCGCGGTCGCTTCGGCCTGCTCCTCTTCCCAACCCCGGCAGTCGAAATGAAACCTCGACCGCCGATCGTCGTGCGTCCGCGACGAGGCCTTCGGCTCCGTTTCGACGGCGCTCCGTTCGGCAAGAAGCCGGTCCGCCACGAGACCCGCCGAGACCCCAACGACCAGTGCCGAACCCAGGGCGAGGCCCATCCACATCTTCATGGAGCCGTTGGCCATCACGGTGTCCCCATCGGCTCGTAGAGCACGGCCACGAGTTCATAGGCGGCGTCATCGTCCGCCATGACAGCGGTCGCTACACCGGCCTCTTCCAGCCCCGCCGCGAACGGGTCAGGGTACTCCGCTGCGACGGACTGCTCCGGAACAGTCTCCGGCGACATGGCCGGCGCCCCGCCGCCGAGCGTCATGACCAGAGCCGCGCCGGCCGCAAGCGCGCCGACGGGCGACAGGCGCAGGGCAAGCAAACGCCAGGGCGCGGCCTGGTCGGCGCGCTCCAGCCAGGCCTCGCGACGGGCTCTGAAGCCCGCCAGGAAACCGGGCGCCGCCGGCGGCGCCGCGCACTCCTCGCGCAACCCGCCGAACAGCGCATCGAGCTTGCCTCCGGCCTCCCCCGGTCGGCTCGACCTCTTCTCCTCCCTCATCACGTACCTCCTCTACGTCCTGCTGCCGGAGCCCGGCCCGTCGAGCCGGCTACGGAGCTTCTGCCGGCCCCGATGGACCCGGATCTGCGCCGTGCCGATCGGACAGTCCAGAAGCTCCGCAATCTCCACGTACTTCATTCCCGCCACATCCTTCAACACCACCGCCGTCCGCTGGCTCTTCGGCAACCGCGCCAGTTCGCGCACCAGGGCGCGCCGGAGCAACCGCGACTCGACGGCCGCCTCCGCGCCGGCCGCCGGCAACTCGGCGAGGGCCTCCTCCCCCACGTTCCGGTCCAGCCGCCTGCCCCAGCGCGCCGACCGGCGCAATTCGTCGTGGGCCCGGTTGATCGCGATCCGGTAGAGCCAGCTCTTGAACGCGGCCGACTCTCCCAGGTCGCCGAGCTTCCGGTAGGCCAGCAGGAACGCGTCCTGCGCCACGTCCTCGGCAACCTGCCAGTTGAGCACGTAGCCGTAGACCAGCTTGCGGAGCGGTGTCTCGTAGCGAAGCACCAGGGCTTCGAACGCCCTGCCGTCACCCGCCGACGCACGTCGAACGAGTTCGGCGTCTTCGGGAAGACCGGTCGACTCGCGGGTCGATCCCCGGTCAGACGGTTTCTGTGCCGGCAAGCCATCGTCCTCTCGGTGCAGGGACGACCCGCCGGCGGCCCTTGTTTCGCTCGGCCGGCCGCCGGAGGCCCCAGTCATGGCTCCGCCCGCCCGGAATCGGCCCGGCGCCGCAGCAGCGAATCGAGGAACCGAAGACCCGCCGTCCGGCCCTCGAAGGCGCCATCCAGTTGCGCCTGATAGCAGCGATCGACCAGGTCCCCGATCTCGGGGCCCGGGGTCAGACCGCGGTCGATCAGGTCGCGGCCGAGGACGAGGCGTCGCGGCGCCTGATCCTTGATCCTCAGCGCTTCCGCGCGAGCAAGAAGCCAGTCGCAATCCTCGCAATCCGCGGGCGGCAGCGGTGGACGGCCCCGGGCATCGGCCCGGGCAAGCCGCACCAACCGGTCGATCCGTTTGACCCGGTGGGCCAGCCGGCGCACCGCGGCGTCCCCCGCGCCACCCTGGTAGAGCTGCCGCGGCTTCAGGTGGTCGACGACCAGCCGCACCACGTCGTCGACCAGGCCGCGACGGTTCGTGAGCCGCGCCAGAAAACTCCTCGTGGGCGCCTCGCCGGCCGCCTCGTGGCCCCGTGAACGAAGCCGTCCGTCGACGAAGCGTGTCGTTTCGGGCTTGCCCAGATCGTGGCAGAGACAGGCCAGACCGACGACCAGGTCTTCCTCCGCTTCGCCCAGGCGCTCGGCCGCGAAAGCGTCCAGGACGTGACCCGTGTGGGTCCAGACGTCGCCCTCGGGATGCCATTCCGGGTCCTGCTCGCAACCGACGGTGGCCTGGAGTTCGGGATAGGCCTCGATCCACCCGGTAGCCTGCAGGAACCGAAGACCTCCTCCGATCTCGACGCCCAGGACGAACAGCTTCCGCCACTCCTCGAACACGCGCTCGACGCTCAACTCGCGCCAGTCGATCCCGGAACAGAGACGCACGGTAGCCGGGTCGGCTTCGAGCCCCGACCGGGCCACGAGCTGCATCCCCCGCAGCACCCGGAGGGGATCCTCGGGGAACCGGTGCGAAGCGTGGCGAAGCCGCCGGCGCTCGAGGTCACGTCGGCCCCCCAGGGGATCGTCGACGCGGCCGGCCAGCGGTTCGTACGAGATCGCGTTGATCGTGTAGTCGCGACGCGCAGCCGCGTCTTCGATGCTCATGTGCGGATCCGCGTCAACCAGGAAGTCGCGGTGGCCGGCTCCGAAGCTGACCTCGCGGCGCGGCAGGGCGATGTCGACGGGGATGCCCCGGAGCTTGAGGACCGAGAAGGCCCGGCCGACCCGATCCACCCGCAGGCCCAGATCCTCAAGCATCCGGTCGAGATCGTCGGGCTCGATCCCGAAGGCTTCGAGATCGAACTCCTCGAACGGCCGGTCGAGCAGCGCGTCCCGCACGGAGCCGCCCACCACACGGACGCAGCCGCCCCGCTCCGCCGCGGCCCGGCAGATCTGCAGCACCCTCGGCCAGGCCGGATGGTGCGCGAGGCGAGAGCCAGGATCCGCAACCACGGCTCTGTTATTCTAAGTGCCCCTTCCGGGAACGAGGTCCGCCGGCGGGAGGAGGCCCGCCGCGCGCCAGCAGATTCCGCCATGAGCCCGTGCGGCCGAAGGAGAAGACAATGAAGCCGATTCGCGAACCGTGGACCCTGGAGCAGCCGGCACGGCCCGGACTCTTCGCAGCCGCCCTCGGCATCTGCCTTTCGCTCGCCCTCGTCGCCCCCGCGGCGGCGCAGCTCCCGGGCACCGTCTGGGGGCAGATCTTCGACGCCACGAGCGGAGACACGCTCGAGGGCGTGGAGATCATCTTCACGAACCCTGAGGCGCCCAGCTTCCGCGAAGTGCACCACTCCGGGAAGAACGGCCGGTTCCGGATCATGATCAAGAACGTCGTCACGCACGAGCGCGGCGGTTTCACCGTCGAGCTGAAGAAGGAAGGCTACGTGACTCGCCGCGTCGGCAACGTCCGCATCCCCGCCCGCAACGAGACCCGGCTCAGCCAGCTTCCGGGCGGCGGCGACTGGAACCTGACCTCCGAAGAGGAGGCGCTGAAGCAGCAGTCCGCGCAGTTCGAAGCCGCCGGCATCCCGCAGCCCGACCAGGCCGTGGACCTGGAGGCCGAGGCCCGCGGCAGCGCGATCAAGCTTTACAACCAGGGCAGCAACGCCCTGAACTCGGGCGACTACGAAACCGCCGAGTTCATGTTCCAGAGCGCCCTCGAGAAGAACGCGGACCTGACCTCGGCGATGGGCGGCCTCGCCCGCATCTACTCGTTCAGGGAGGACCACGTCCGGGCCGTGGAGTACGCCGAGAAGGTGGCCGCTGAGGGAGAGGATCTGGAGAACATGAACCAGATCCTCTACGCCGGCTACAACGCGCTGGGGATGGACGACGAGGCCGCGGCCGCCCTGGCCTCCCTCCAGAACACGGATCCGGAGAAAGCCGCCAAGAACCTCTACAACGAAGCGGCGGACCTCTACAACGCCGGCAGCATTCCGGAGGCCCTGGCGAAGCTCGAGCAGGTCGTGGGGTTCAACCCGAATCACCCCGAGGCGCTCAACATGCTGGGCCTCTGCTACGCCGCCCAGACGGAGAACGACAAGGCCCTCGAGACCTTCCGGAAGTTCCTGGAGGTGGCCCCCAACCATCCGGAAGCAGCCACGGCCCAGGCCATGATCGAGTACTTCGAGTCTCTGTAGGAGCTTGCCCGTTCGACCGCCCGCGGCCGCCCACTGGGTACGCGGGTCTTCTGACCCGCCGGCTCGATACACGCGCCGGCCGCCAGGCCCGCACCGCTTTGGCGCGGCGGCCCTGGCCGCGGGCCTGCTCCTGCCCGTCCTTCCCCTCGGGGCCCAGGGCGATGTCACCCTCGAACGGATCATGGCCCATCCCGACTGGCTGGGTCGCCAGCCGGAAGGCCCGTACTGGAGCAGCGACGGCGACAGCGTCTACTTCCAGCGCAAGCGGGAAGGCGAGGACACCCGTGATCTCTACCGGGTCGACCTCGAAGCGCGAGCGCCGATCCGGGTCTCCGACCGCGACCGTGCCGGTGCGGACGCCGCCGGCGGCAACTGGGACCGCGAGCGGCGGCGGCGGGCCTTCGTCAAGGCCGGCGACGTCTTCGTTCGCGACCTGGACCGTGACGGGGGCCTGATCCAGATCACCCGCACCGTCGCCCCGGAAAGCGCGCCCTTCTTCACCGCCGGCGGCGACCTCGCCTTCCGGCGGACCGGCGTCTGGTTCGTACGGGAGCAGGAGACGGGTCTTCTGTGGCAGCCGTTCGACGTTCGCACGGAAGACGAGCCCGAGCAGGCGCGCTCCGAACAGGACGCCAGGGCCGGCTACCTGGAGCGCCAGCAGCCCCGACTGCTCGAGATCGTGCGCCTGCGGCGCCAGCGCGAGGAACGAAGTCTCGAAGTCTTCAAGGAGCGTCAGGCCGGCGACACCAGCCGGCCGGCCCTGCCCCACTACCTGGGCAAGCAGGTCGAAGTCGCCGGCTCGGCACTGTCGCCCGCGCTCGACCGCCTGGTCGTGCGGACCCGACCGAAAGAGCGCGACGAGGGTCTCCGCGACAGGATGCCGAACTACGTCACCGCCACCGGGATGGTCGACCTCGAGGAGGTGCGGCCGAAGGTCGGCACGGCGGGGGCTGCGGGCGAAACGCTGCTCCTGCTGAGGGCCGGCGACCCCGAGCCCGTGACGCTGGACCTCGCCGTGCTGCCGGGGATCGCCGACGACCCGCTGGCGGACCTGCGCGAGGCGGCGCGTGAGCGGAAGGAGGCCCGGGAAGCGGCGGCGAAGCCGAGCCCCGGCGGCGAGGACGAGGCCGAGGCCGGACCGGAACCGGTCGAGGAGAAGGACGAGAAGACCCGCGAGGACGAGCCCGGACCCCGGCCGGTCCGCTTCGGCCCGGTGTCCTTCAACCGCGACGGCACACGGGCCGTGGTACAGGTCTACTCGGTGGACAACAAGGACCGCTGGATCGCCGGAATCGACCTCGGAACCGGCGCCCTGCGTCCCCTGCACCGGAGGTCCGACCCGGCCTGGATCAACTACGCCTTTCGCGATCTCGGCTGGCTTCCGGACGACCGCACGATCTTCTTCCTGTCGGAGGAAACCGGCTACTCCCATCTCAACCTGATGGACGCGGCAACCGGTGAACGACGCCAGGTCACGGAGGGCGACTTCGTCGTCCGTTCACCCCAGCTCTCGGCCGACGGCGCCTTTCTCTACTTCGAGGCGAACCGGAATCACCCCGGCGTCTTCGAGATCTTCCGCGCGCCGGTCCAGGAATCAGCCGCCGGCACGATCGAACAGGTCACCGCACTCGGCGGGCTCAACTCCTTCCGGCTCTCGCCGGACGATCGCCATCTCCTGATCGTCCATTCCACCGCCACCCGGCCGCCCGAACTCTGGCTCCAGGAGGCCTCGCCGGGCGGCGAGGCCATCCGGCTGACCGAAACGGTGTCGTCCGAATTCCTCGCCATCGACTGGGTCCCGCCCCGCTTCGTCGAGGTGCCCTCGTCGCACGTCGAACGCCCGATCCACGCCCGCCTCTATGTGCCTCCCGACCCCACGGAAGCCCCACGACCCGCCGTCGTTTTCGTGCACGGCGCCGGCTACCTCCAGAATGCCCACCAGGGCTGGTCCTCCTACTTCCGGGAGTTCATGTTCCACACCCTGCTCGCCCGCCGCGGCTACGTCGTGCTCGACATGGACTTCCGCGCCTCCGCCGGCTACGGCCGCGACTGGCGCACGGCGATCTACCGCCAGATGGGCACTCCCGAGGTCGAGGACCTGGCCGACGGCATCGACTACCTGGTCGCCGGGCACGGCGTCGACCGGGAGCGGATCGGCGTCTACGGCGGCTCCTACGGTGGCTTCGTCACCTTCATGTCGATGTTCCGCCGCCCCGAGCTGTTCGCGGCCGGCGCCGCGCTCCGGCCGGTCACGGACTGGGCCCACTACAACCACCGCTACACCTCGAACATCCTGAACACGCCGGAACTCGATCCCGAGGCCTACGAACGGAGTTCGCCGATCGAGTTCGCCGAGGGCCTGCGGAAACCCCTCCTCATCTGCACCGGCATGCTGGACGACAACGTCCTGTTCCAGGACTCGGTCCGCCTCGTCCAGCGCCTGATCGAACTCGGCAAGGAGGACTGGGAACTCGCCGTCTATCCGGCCGAAGCCCACGGCTTCGTCGAACCCTCGAGCTGGCTCGACGAGTACCGCCGCATTCTCAAGCTGTTCGAGACCCACCTGAAGCCCTAGCAGTCCGTGGCAGAAATCGCGCTGCAGAGACTGGGTG
>JAJDZH010000325.1 GCA_022824725.1 Thermoanaerobaculia bacterium
CATGGCGAGCGACCAGGTCCACCCGCCGTAGTGGAAGATCCGCATGTAGGTGCGGCCCAGCGACTGGGGCTGCGCCTCGAAACGGATGCCGTCGGTCGACGTGGCGACCCGCGAGATCTGGCGGCCAACGTCCTCCAGGCCGTGGAAGTACATGACGATCCGCTGGTTCTCATCGTCGACGTGCACGTCGGGCGACGCGATGTGGGTCGCCGTGATCTCCTTCTGGACGTCGTGGGAGAGCTTCAGGCCGCGGCGCTCCTCCCACTCGGCGACCATCTCGGGGGTCACCTCCGGCGGCTCGACCAGGAAGTGGGAGTCCTCGATCTGCAGACTCCCGGGCACGTGGATCGACCAGGGCCCGAGCAGGTCGTCCGCGTAGGCGAGCCGGATGTAGTGGCCCTTGTGGTCGGCGAAGTAGAGGTAGTAGCGGCCGAGCGGGTCGGCCACCCAGTCGGGCACACGGATCAGCGACGGCCCCTGGATGTTCTCCCCGATGCTCGGGTCGAGTTCCGGGCCGATGATCGGGGCGTCGAGGAGGCGTTCGACGCGGGCCGGAGCGGCGGTGTCGCCCGGGGGTTCGGCGTCGGCTACCGGCGCGGCCTCGGGCGAAGTGCAGGCGACGGCGGTCAGTGACAGAACCAAGAGGGTTGGCCCGGTTCTCATTGGCCTGATCGAGAGCTTGCGAGTTGCATAGGGGTCTATGCTAGTGCCACACGCGCTCACCGCTTCGCGGCATCGCCCGGATGCCGGCGAGGGCGCCGGCGCACCCAGTGGGTACCGTCGTTGGGAATTCAACTTCTCTGCTCCACTCGTCAAGTCACCGCCGCGAGCCAGCGGGTCGCGGGCCGCGCGGTCGCACTGACCGCGCTCGGCCTTCTCCTCTGTGCCTCCGCGAGTGCCCAATACGGCGCCGAGGACGGCGAATGGCGCCATCACGGCGGCGACGACGGCTTCACCCGCTACACGGCGCTCGACCAGATCGACGGCTCGAACTTCGCTCGCCTCGAGCCGGCGTGGAAGTGGGTATCGGCCGATGCGCGGATCGAGGCGAACTCGCCCTACCGGCGGCAGGTGTTCCGGTCGTCGCCCCTGGTCATCGACGGGCGCCTGTACATCCCCACCGAGCTCAGCCAGGTCGCGGCGCTCGACGCGGCCACCGGCGAGGAGCTCTGGCTCTACGACCCGAAGAGCTACGAACGCGGCAAACCGGCACAGAACAACTACTACACCCGCGGCCTCGAGTACTGGACGGACGGCGAGCAGGAGCGGCTGTTCATCGCCACGATCGGCAAGCAGCTCATCTCGATCGATCCGGCGACCGGGCAGCCGGACCGCGCCTTCGGCGAGGACGGGGTGGTCGAGCTCTCCCGGAACCTCGGCCGCGAGAACACGGTGCTGCGGAACATCAGCCACGGCCAGCCGGTGATCGTCGTGGGCGATGTGATCGTCGTCGGCTCCCGCATCTACGACTTTCCGCTCCAGAACAACAACCCGCCCGGCCACGTGCGCGGCTACGACGTCCGCAGCGGCGAGTTCAAGTGGCGCTTCCACACGATCCCCCAGGAGGGCGAGGAGTTCGTCGAGACCTGGGAGAACGACTCCTGGAAGACGACCGGCAACACGAACGTCTGGGCGCCGATGGCGGCCGACCAGGAGCTGGGCTACGTCTACCTGGCCACCAGCACGCCAACCAGCGACTACTACGGCGGCCTGCGCCACGGCGACAACGTGTACTCCGAGAGCCTGATCTGCGTCGACGCCGCAACCGGCGAACGGGTCTGGCACTTCCAGACCGTCCACCACGGCGTCTGGGACTACGACATCGCCTCGGCGCCGAACCTGATCGACATCGTCGTCGGAGGCCGGCTGATCAAGGCGGTCGCCCAGGTTTCGAAGACCGCCTTCACCTACGTCTTCGACCGCGCGACCGGCGAGCAGGTGTGGCCGATCGAGGAGCGGCCCGTTCCCTGGGAAAGCACGGTGCCCGGCGAGAAGCTGTCGAAGACCCAGCCGTTCCCGACGAAGCCGCCGGCCTTCGACCGCCAGGGGGTGAGCGAAGACGACCTGATCGACTTCACGCCGGAACTCCGGGCCGAGGCCCTCGAGATCGCCGAGAAATTCATCCTCGGGCCGATGTTCATGCCGCTGATCGAGCGCGGCGCGGGCGGCAAGGAGGCGATCCTGGCCGTTCCCGGCGCGGGCGGCGGCGCCAATCACCCGGGGGCCGCGGCCGACCCCGAGACCGGGATGCTCTACGTCCAGTCGTCTACCCGGCCCTCGGGGATGGCCCTCGTCGAACCGGACGGCGCGCGGAGCTTCTGGCCCTACGTCCTCGACCGCGTCTCGACCGCCGGGCCGCGCGGACTGCCGCTGCTCAAGCCGCCGTACCGGCGCATCACGGCGATCGACCTGACCCGCGGCGACATCGCCTGGCTGGCGCCGCTCGGCGACGGACCGCGCAAACACCCGGCGATCCGGCACCTCGACCTGGGACCCCTCGGCGGGCTCTCGTCGAGCGCCGTGACGGAGGGCGGCATCCTGGTCACGAAGACGCTCGTCGTCACGCATGCCGCCCGCTTCGAGGTCTACAACGACCGCTCGACCGTGCTCGGCAGCTCGCTCCAGGCCTACGACAAGTTCACCGGCGAGCTGCTGGCCGAGGTGCTCACCGAGCGTGCGCTGCACGGCGCTCCGGTCAGCTACATGGAGGACGGCCGGCAGTACATCGCCGTCACCGGCGGCGGGATGACCCAGCCGGCGGAGTTGATCGCGTTCGCCCTGCCCGAGAGCGAGGCGCCGTAACAGGAGGAACAGCCAATGCGAACCCATCTCCTTCTCGCCGCCGCGATCTTCGCTCTCTCCGCCCCGGCCGCCGCCCAGGACGACATCCCGCGCACGGCGAGCGGCAAGCCGGACCTCTCCGGCACCTACGACATCGCCACCCGCACGCCGTTGATGCGCGATCCGAAGTACGGCGAGGACCCCTACATGAGCGCCGAGGACGCGCACGGCATCGCGGCGGCCACCGAGGCGGCGAAGGTCGAGGCCGATGTGCCGAGCGACCCGAACCGCGATGCGCCCCCGGTCGGCGGCGACGGCCACCGCAGCAACATCGGCGGCCACAACCAGTTCTGGTTCGACTTCGGCACGATCCTCTTCCAGGCCGACGGCAAGTACCGCAACTCGATCATCACGGACCCGCCCGACGGCCGGCTGCCGCCCAGGACGGAACGCGGCCAGGAACTCACGCCGCGCGGCCTCGGCGCGTACAACCGCAACCCCGGCGGCGCCTGGTGGCTCGAGACCGGCGAGAACCTCTACGACGAACCGGAAGTCCAGACCCTCGGAACCCGCTGCCTCTACGCCGGCGGCCCCACGGT
>JAJDZH010000264.1 GCA_022824725.1 Thermoanaerobaculia bacterium
CGATCCGCTGACCGGCGACAGGAAGTGGGAGTACCACGTGCAGCCCCGGTCCACCTCCGACCTGCTCGCCACGAAGGGCGGCCTGGTGTTCGGGGGCAGCGTGGCCGGCATCTTCTACGCCCTCGACGCCGGGACGGGCGAGGAGCTGTGGCACCGCCGCCTGGGCGGCAACGTCTATGCCGCGCCCATCAGCTACGAGGCGGGCGGGCAGCAACATGTGACGATTGCCGCCGGCCGGGCGCTGTTCACGTTCGCGTTGCCGGAGCCGGAGTAGAAACCGGCCGCCGGGTGTTCTGCCGGGAGAACCCAGGTCCACCGAGAGTCGGCGATGAGCATCTTCCCGGAACTGTCGATCGAACAACTTCGAGGCGAGATCGAGCCGGCGCTGCTCGGCCGGCGGGCAGGTGAGCAGGGCATGCCGCCGCTCGAAGCGGCCGAGGATCCGTCTCAGGCGGAGATCGAGGAGTTCATCGAGGCGAAGAAGAACGACGCGGTGAGGATCCGCGATGCGCAGCTCGAGCAGGTGGACGGCCACCTGGACGAGCTCGACCAGGCCGTGCTCGCGGGCGATCTGGAGTCATCGGCGCGCAAGGCCGCGACCGAGTTTCGGGAGGTCGAACAGAGCGAGTTGCAGGCGCTCAAGGCGAGCCTGCACGAGTTCGAGCGCAAGCGGCGGGACTTCTTCGACTTCAAGCACCGCAGCGGACTGGACCGCGAGCCGGACTATGTGAGTCCGCGAACGACGGCGATCCTGATCGGGCTCGTGGTGCTTCTGTTCGTGATCGAGAGCGGTCTGAACGGCGCCTTTCTGGCCGTCGGCAGCGAGGGAGGGCTGGTCGGCGGCTGGGGGCTGGCGCTCGGTTTCAGCGTCGTGAACCTCGTCTTGCCGGCGCTCTTCTTCGGCCCGGTCAGCCGCTACGTGAGCCACATCGGCCTGCTGTTGAAGGCTGTGGGCGTCCTCGCCATCCTCGGCTGGCTCGGCACCGCGCTCGTGCTCAACCTCGGACTCGCTCACTTCCGCGACGCTTCGGCCGATCTGAGCGAGAACATCGGCGCCGAAGCGCTGAGTCGTTTCCAGGCTTCGCCATTGGGACTGCAGGACGCGGAGTCGTGGCTGCTGTTCGTGCTCGGCTTCTTCTTCTCGGGCGTCGCGTTCTTCGACGGCCGCAAGCTCTTCGGCGACTCCTATCCGGGGTACTCCCGCAAGCACCGCAGGATGGAGGATGCGCGAGCCGACTACGACGATCACTGGCAGGACATCGTCGAGCAGTTGCGAACGATCCGCGAAGACGGCCTGGATGCGATCCGGCGCACGGCGCACCAGGCGAAGAGCCAGCCCGTCGAACGCCGCCGCGCGGTCGAGAGCGAAGCGAAGCTGCTGGCCGCTTTCGACTCTCATGTCGAGCAGTTGCAGCGCTTCGGGACGATGCTGATCGAGGAGTACCGCGAGGCGAACCGCTCGGTGCGCTTCGACCGGGGCACGCCGGAGGCTTATGGCAGGCCGTGGACGATGGACCCGCCGGCGCCGCACCGGCGGCGCCGCGAGCCGGGCGCGGTCGAGGACGTGGACCTGGACGGGTTGAACGACCAGTACGAATCGGCGCTGCGCCGCGTACACGAGGAGTGGGAACACACCCAGGTGCGGTTGGACCTCGAGGGCTCGGCGTCTCGTGGTAGCCCGGCGGAACCCGTTCCCGCAGATGGCGCCTCGTAGACGGCGCCGCCGTTCGCGGCGGGGCGACCTGTCGCCGCGGGATGTGGCCATCGGCGGGGGCATCGCCGTCGTCGCGCTCTTGCTGCTGGTCGTGGGCGCACGCGTCACGATCTTCGCCCCGGGGCCGCCGGACCGCGACCCGGAGACGGGCTGCCCCGAGGCCGGGCCCGCGGCCCTGACCGCGATCCTGATCGATGTCACGGACCAGGTTGGCGCGATCAGCCGCGCCGACGTGCTTGCGCACCTCGACGAGTACGTCGCCGACAGCCGGGAAGACGAGATGGTCCTGGCCTACGAGGCGAAGCCGGTGGGGAACGAGATCGGCGACCCGCTGCTCTCGGTCTGCCATCCCGGCGACCCGGACGAGGCCAGCGAGTGGACGGAGAACCCGCGGTTGATCCGGCGACGCCTGGAAGAACGGTTCGAGCGGCCGCTCGAGGAGCTCTTCGCCGAGCTGCTTGGCCGGGAGCCGGCGTCGACTTCGCCGCTGATGGAGAGCGTTCAGAGCGTGGCGGTCTCGGTTCTCGGCCGGCACGAGTACGCGGGTCTTCCGAAGCGTCTGATCCTGGTTTCCGACCTGATGCAGAACACGCGCAACCTGTCCTTCTTCCGCCAGGCGGTCGACTACGAGGCCTTCGCCGCGACGGCCGGCGCCGACGCGCTGGGAACGGACCTTCGCGGAACCGCGGTCGAGGTCCTGTTCGTCCAGCGGACCGCCCACCGGCGCCTGGACGGCACCCGCGGCCTGATCGACTTCTGGCAGCGGTGGATCGAAGAGCAGGGCGGCACGCTGAATCGGGTCGCTCGGATCGACGGCGTCAACTGATGCCGGCCGTGTCGCGGCGGCGGTCGACGGATGCCGGGCCGCGGAGCGGTCGCGGGCCGTTCCTGGCGTTCTTCGTCGGCGGGGCCTTCCTCATCCTGCTGATGAAGTCGCTGACGGCCAGCGCGCTGTTCGCCGTGCTGTTGCCGGTCGTTCTGATGGGGAGCTACGCCCTGCTGCTGGTGGACTGGCCGGACCTGCGGCCGAAGTACGACTTCGCGGGCGACAACTTCTACTACCTGGGCTTCCTCTACACCCTGATCTCGCTGGCCATCTCGCTGTACCAGTTCAACACCGAGGGGGCGACGAGTTCCATCATCACGAACTTCGGTCTGGCGCTGACCAGCACGATCCTCGGCCTCGCTGGACGCATTCTCCTGAACCAGCCGCAGGACGACGACGAGGCGGAAGCGAGGGCCCGCGAAGACCTGGCGCGAGTGAACCGCCGCCTGCGGGCCGAAATGGAGTACTCGATCGACGAGTTCCAACAGTTCCGCGTGGAAGCCAGGCGGGTGTTCGAGCAGCTCGATCATGGCGTGAGCGCGGCCGGCAAAGCCCTCGAAGGGCAGATCGAACAGCTCGAAGTGGGCGCCTCGAGGTTCGGGGCGCTCCGGGAGCGAGTGGCCCAGGTCGATGAGTCCGCCGCCGCAGCGGTTGCGGACATCCAGGCCCAGCGGCAACTGTTCGTCTCCGAGGCACAGGGCGTGAGTGACTCGCTGCGGCGCATGCTGGAGCATTTCCGGTCCGTCGACTTTCGACGCGAGTTCATCGAGGAGTTGCTCGAGCCGACGTCGGAGCAGTTCCGGGGGCTGGCCCGCGAGTTCCTTTCCGTCGCGGAGGGGCTCCGTCGGCTGGAAGCCGGTCAGCTACGGGTCATGGAACAGAATCAGAGCGCGGTGGCCCGACTGGCCGCGATCCTGGAAGAAAACCGTCGTTTCTCGCAGGCGAACGCACGGGCGGCGAACGGCTTCCGGACCGCGACGGACGCACTCGTGTCGCTACGGGCTCACATCGACCAGTACAGCGAGGGGACGCGCGAGGTCGTGACCGAACTCGCGGCCGCGCGGCGCGAGTTGCACGACGCGCCGGAGCGGATGGAGGCATTGAACCGGTCTCTGCTGCGGATGGCGGACAGGCTTGATTCCGTCGCCGAAGAAGAGGCGCGAGAGCGGCGCCGGGCGCAAGGCTGGGGCGCCTGGTGACGGATCGCGGGCGTACGTTCCCGCGCGGCCTTGTCCTCGGTCTGACGATGGCCGAGATCGCCATCCTGATCATCTTCGTGCTGCTGCTCGCGCTGGCCGCGCTGCTGGCGCGCGAGGCGGACAGGCGCCAGGACGCCGAACGGAAACTGGCCGACTTCAAAGAGATCGAGACCCTGTTGGAGGACGAGGCCCTCCCTGAGGATCCCGCCGCGCTCAGGGCGGCACTGCGCGAGCGGGTGGACGAACACCAGGATGCCGAGAGTTGGCGCGAACTCGTGCGCCAGATGGAGACGGTCGATGTGGATCCGGCTGTGCTTGCCGATCAGCTCGACCGGGCCCGGGAGCGCATCGAGAGGCTGGAGGCGCAGGCGGCGGCGCAGGGAAGCGGCGGCGTTGACCTTCCGAGCTGCTGGTACGCCCGCGACGGCACGGTCGCCTACCTCTTCGATGTCGCGCTGGCGCCGGACGGTTTCGTCGTTGCGAACGCCCGAGCTCCGGAGCACGAAACGGAACGTGGGCAGCTTCCGACCGCGTCGGTCCGGACGAGCCGGTTGCTCACCGAGGGTCAATTCCTGCGTCAGACTCGACCCGTCTACGACTGGAGCGTCGAGAGGAAGTGCCGCTTCTTCGTCCGCGCGTTCGATCTTGTTGCCGCCGATCAGAAGGACCTCTACAAGCGGCGGATGCGCGTGCTCGAGTCGCGCTTCTACAAGAACGCGAACCCCACAGGGGGCCTGCCGGCGGGTCTTCGGCGTGGGTGGAGCCGCTGATGGGCTGAAGCGAAGCAGGCGGCGCCCGATGCGCCAGCCTCATCCGGGCAGCGCCGCCACCCTCTCCTTCGCCAGTTCACGGCTTGCGCCCTCCGATTGTCACGTCGCGGACCTGACGCAGGAAGTCGCCCGCGTCGCGGCACTGCCAGGCCAGGCGGATGATCGGTGCCGCAGCCCGGTTCAGTTCGACGTCGTCGTCCAGCCACGTGCGGAGGACGGGTGTGATCGTGAGGGATCGCGCGGCGAAGGCGTCACGCACCGCACGTCGAACGATCTGCCCGCGTTCCTCGCCACGAATCTCAGCCCGTTCCTGTTGCAGAAGCGGGTCGTCGTCGGGACCCGTTCCTTCCGCCGCCGCGAGTGCATCGGCCACCCGCCGCAGCACGTCCGCGGTCGCGGCAGTCAACGCCGGCTCGTTGAGCCCGCGGTGAATCTCGTCGGCCGTCCAGCCGGGGAATGCCCGGCTCGAGGCCGCCACGACGTACCGGTCGCCTTCCAGAACGTGAATCGTCAGGCCAGAGCGGCGGGCGGCGGGGCGGCGGG
>JAJDZH010000300.1 GCA_022824725.1 Thermoanaerobaculia bacterium
GCACGACCTGGGGCTTCAGCAAGCGGATGCGCGGCGTGGAGCTGGGGCCGTCGGGGGTCACGGCGTTCGTGCCGGGCACCCGGGCGTGGTGGGTCGAGAAGGAGGAGTAGCGTCCGTCCCTCAGGGCCGGGTTATACTCCCGGTATGAAGACCGCAGTTTCGATCCCGGACGACATCTTTGCGCGGGCCGAGCTTCTCGTCCGACGCGACGGCCGGTCGCGGAGCGAGGTGTATGCCGCCGCCCTCGACGAGTTCGTTGCGCGCCACGCACCCGACGAGGTCACGGAAACCATGAACCGTGTCCTCGATGAAGTCGGCAGCCAGGAAGATCCGTTCGTGACGGCCGCGGCGGAGGAGACTCTTCGCCGGGTCGAGTGGTGATCGCGCAAGGCGACGTCTGCTGGGCTGAACTTCGCCCTCCGATCGGATCGGAGCCCGGGTATCGGCGACCCGTCGTGGTCGTGCAGGGTGAAGCGCTGAACCGAAGCCGCCTGAAGACTGCCCTCTGTGTGCCATTGACCAGGAATCTTCGCTGGGCGGACGCGCCCGGAAACGTGCTGCTCAAAGCGCGAGCCACCAAACTTCCGAAGGACTCGGTGGCCAACGTCTCACAGCTCCTCGCCCTTGACCGGGGGAGGCTCGAAAAGGCCGTGTCGCGGCTTTCCCGAGCGAAGATCGACCTTCTTCTTTCGGGCATCGATGTCGTCCTCGGGCGATAGCGCCCCCCGTTCAACACCCCGGAATCGATGCCGAGCCCAAGGAGAGCCGCGACGATGCTGTTGCTGGTCCGAAACCGTGTGAAGGACATCGACCATTGGATGAGGGTCTTCGACGAGCAGGAAGCCGCGGGACTGGCCGCCGGCCTGTCGGTCAAGCACGTCTGGCGCTCGGCCGACAGGGAGGACGAGGTCTTCTTCATCCTCGGCGTCGAGGACCGGGAGCGGGCCGAGGCTTACATGGCGACGCCCGAAGCGGCCGCAGTCGGCGAGGCGGCCGGGGCGCTTGAAGGTGAATTCTGGTTCCTGGAGGAGTTCCCGGCGTCCGGGAACGACTGAGCCGAGCCGGCGCCTACCAGCGGATCAGTCGCCCCGCAGCCGAGGAGCAGCAACGGCGCTATCCTTCCGCCGAAGTGGCCGCCCCCACGATCTTCGAGACCTGTCGACCACGCGAGGACATCCTCCGCGGAGCGGTGGCCGACGCCGACTTCGCCGCCGATCTCGCCTCGGTCCTCAGCGGCGCCGCCAGTCCGGCCTACGTCGATCCCGCGCAGTTCTTCGCCAACACCTACCCCACCCGGGGCCTGCGGGACCTTCTGACCAACGTCTGCCGGCGACTGAGCGGAGCCGGCGGCGAGGCCGCGGCGATCTTCCGTCTCGATACGTCCTACGGTGGCGGCAAGACCCACGGACTGATCGCGCTGGTCCACGCGGCGCGCGGGATGGAGGGCGTTGCCGACGCCTCCGAGTTTGTCGACCCGGCCCTGCTGCCCACCGGGAAGGTTCGCGTCGCGGCGTTCGACGGCGAGAACGCCGATCCGGCCAACGGACGAGCGCTCGGCGACGGCATCCTCGCCTACACGCCGTGGGGCGAGATCGCCCACGCGCTCGCCGGCGCCTCCGGCTACGAGCGTGTACGCAACAGCGACGAGATGCGAGCAGCACCCGGCGCCGGAACCCTCCAGGAGCTGTTCGGCGGCGAGCCGACTCTCATCCTGCTCGACGAACTCTCGGTCTATCTGCGCAAGGTCCGGCGCCTCGACGACGCGAAGGACCAGTTGACCGCCTTCCTGACCTCCCTGTTCAAGGCGATCGAGAACACACCAAACGCGGCCCTTGTCTACACGCTGGCGATCGGCAAGGGAGACGGAGGCGCGCCGGACGCCTACAGCGAGGAGAACCGCTTCATCGCCGATCAGATGGCCGAAGCCGAGAGCGTCTCCGCCCGCAAGGCCACTCTGCTCAACCCGACCGCGGACGACGAGACAATCCAGGTGCTACGGCGGCGCCTCTTCGAGAGCATCGATGCGGACGCAGGGGCCGAAGTCGCGGGCGCCTACCGCGGGCTCTGGTCCGCTCATGCCGACTCGCTCCCTGCTTCGGCCAACCATCCCGAGACGGCGGAAGCCCTTCGCGCCAGCTACCCCCTGCATCCAGAAGTCCTGGAGACCCTGACCGGCAAAACGGCGACACTCGCCACCTTCCAGCGCGTGCGCGGCATGCTGCGGCTGCTGGCGCGCACGGTCGGCCAGATCTGGGCCGAACAACCCGGCGACGCGACGGCGATCCACCTGCACCACATCGACCCGGGTCACGAGCCGATTCGCCAGGAGATCCTCACGCGCCTGGGCCAGGACCGCTACGCGCCGGCCATCGCCAACGACGTCGCCGGTCCGGCCGGCAGGAAGTCGCTCGCCCAGGAAATCGACGCCGCCCACCACGGTGGCCTGGCTCCGTACGCGGAGTACGCGGCGCGCACCATCTTCATGCATACGCTGGCATTCAACGACCCCCTCAAGGGGCTGGCACCCGA
Organism: Thermoanaerobaculia bacterium; assembly: GCA_022824725.1. Classification (GTDB taxonomy): domain Bacteria; phylum Acidobacteriota; class Thermoanaerobaculia; order Multivoradales; family Multivoraceae; genus Multivorans. Next base: position 2,530 of record JAJDZH010000300.1, read on the forward strand.
CCGGCTGCGCTACTCCATGCTTGGGCCGGCGCTCGACATCAGCTTCATCGAGGACGCACGCAAGAAGTTCGTTGCCGAATCCGCCTACCTCGACGACCGCCCCGCCGCTCCGCTCCGCTTCCTGGCCGAAGCGAACCTGAGCCAGATCATCCGTCGCGAGGAACAGCACGTTGACGGCGGCGAGGCCCGCGCCGAACTGAACGACCGCATCCGCCGGATCTTCGAGGGCCCGGTCTTCGACGCGATCACCTTCCCCGGAGGAGCGTTCGACGTACCGGACGAGGTGGGCGACGGGCGGCCCAAGCTCGTCGTGTTGTCCTACGACGCGGTGTCGGTCGGACCGACGGTCGAGGAAGCGCCCGACCTGATCGAACGCATCTTCTCGCGCAAGGGCGCCGAAAGCGCGGCGCTCCGGGCCCTGCGCAACCACCTAGTGTTCGTCGCGGCCGAGGAAGCCCGCAAGTCGAACATGCAGGATCGGAGCCGCCGGCGCTTGGCGCTGCGCGAGTTGAAGCAGGCGGAGCGTCTGGCCGAGCTGGCCGAACACCAGCAAGATCAGGTACGCGAGCAACACCGACGTTCCGAGCAGGAACTGGCGGTCGCCATCCAGCAGGCCTACCGGCACGTCTTCTACCCGTCCCGAAACCGTCTCGGAAGTCGCCTCGTGGACCTCGCGCACACCGCCATCGACATGCAGTCGTCCTCGGAAAGCCCCGGCGCCGGCCAGCGGCAGGTCGTCCGCGCGCTGCGGGACCTCGGCAAGCTCCGCCTGTCGGAAGACCAGCCCGACTCCCCCGCCTACGTCCGCGACCGAACGCCGCTCAAGAAGGGGCAGATCTCGACTGGCGCGTTGCGCGACGAGTTCCGCCGCGATCCTGGACTTCCCATGCTCTCGGGCGACGACGTCTTCGTGCGCGGCATCCGCCGCGGCGTGGAACTCGGCGAGTACGTCTACCAGCGCGGTGAACTGCAGTTCGGCCCCGGCGATCCGGCGCCGACCATCGAGATCGACGAGCAGTCGATGATCTTCACCATGGCCTACGCCAAGAACGAACTGATCTGGCCCCGACCGAGCAAGGAGGAGCCGGAACCAGGCACGCTCAGAGAAGTCCCCGAGGCACCCGGCGGCGGAAAGACCTGGCTCAAGCCAACCCCGGCCGGACCGACCGCGCCAGCCGAGTTCTCCGCCGAGGGGCCGTTCGGCGAGGCGCTGATCAAGCTCTGGGAGCAGGCACGGGATCGACGGACGGACGCGCTCGCAACCCTGACGATCCGGATGTTCGAGGCGCGAGACGCCTTCCCAATGGTAAACGCGGTCAACGCGGTGGCCGGGGCGACCAAGACGATTCGGTTCGAAGGCGGCTACGAGACCCGCGAAGACGGTTCCTTCGAGCTGGCGTTCAGCGGTCCGCCCTCCGACGCACAACCGGTGCGCGAGTTCCTCCAGCCGCAGTTCCGGGACGCCGCGGCCTCAACGATCGAAGCCTCGTTCACTCTGGAGTTCGCGGACGGCCTGCCGCTGGACGGCGACGACCCTGAGCAACTCGCCGACCAGCTCACGCGGTTCGCGGGGGGCGCGGCCCACGTCTCGGCATCGGCCCAGGCCAAGCCGGCAGACCCGCCACCGGCAAGCGATGGACCAGAGACCGGCGGAGACTCGGAATGACGCCGCATCCGCAACACACGGCCAAGGTCGAACCCATCAACCGGCGACACGCAGCGCCCAGCTACGAGCTGCGGGTCCGCAGGCTGGGCGCGGCCCTCTCGCTGTACGAGGTCTGGCAACTCCCCGCTGCCGCAACGCCGCAGGTCAGCGCGCCAACCCGCGTCGCCGGCCTCAAGGGCCGCAACCTGGAACTGGTCGAGCACCGCGTCCTCCGCCGGCTCGCCCAGGCCGGGGTCAAGCTCGCCCGTCCCGCGAGCGAGGCGATACCCGGCCTGCCCCTGAGCGAAGATCTCGCCCTCCACCTGGGCCTCACGTTCCGCGCACTCGCTCCCATGCGAAGCCGGGAACGGATGCGCGCCGTCGCCGAAGGCATCGAACGGATGGACCGCGAGGAGGCCGCCTACTGGCTGGGCATGGCGATGCACCGGCGCCGGCCGAGGCGGGTTCTGGCGGCGTTGCGGATGTTGTTGACGGAGCCAGTGCAGTGAACGCCACACGCCCGCACGGGAGCACCTCCCCCAAGACTCGTTGCCATCCATGCCTGCCGTGAATCCAGCAATCCTGTCCTGGGCGCGCGACAGCGCGGGCCTGTCGGTGGAACAGGCCGTGGCCAAGCTCCCCCTGAAGGCCGCCTACGGCAAGTCGCCGGTCGAGCGGCTGGAGGAGCTCGAAGCCGGAGTTCGGGAGCCATCGCGGCCCATGCTTGTTCAGATGGCCAAGCAGTACCGTCGTCCGCTGGTTACCTTCTATCTCTCGAAACCACCTCGACCGGGCGATCGCGGGACAGACTTTCGCACCCTTTCGGGAGTCCAGGCCCCAACCAGCGACGCCAGCGTTCAGGCCCTCGTTCGCCAGGTCGTAGCCCGTCAGAGCGTGTTGCGTGACCTCCTGATGGAAGACGAAGCCGACGAAGTGCCCTTCGTGGGTTCGCTTTCGCTGAACGACGGGCGAAAAGCGGCCCTCGACCTCGCCCACCGACTTCTCGTCTCGGCACACCCGAGCAAGGCCCAGAACCCGACACAGGCCTTCGACAACCTCCGGGATGTAACCCAGGAGGCCGGAGTGTTCGTGTTGCTGAAAGGCGACCTGGGCAACTATCGGACGGCCATCGATACGGACATGTTCCGCGGGTTCGCCCTTGCCGACCGGCTCGCTCCGTTCATCGTGATCAACGACAACGACGCCCGACCGGCGTGGTCCTTCACCCTTGTGCATGAACTGGTCCACCTCTTCCTCGGCAACACGGGAATCAGTGCTACTCGGGCCGACAACCCCGTGGAACGGTTCTGCAACGACGTTGCCAGTGCGTACCTGCTTCCCGAGGAAGCCCTGGCCGTGCTGAAACAGGGTCAGGTCGAGTTCGAGGACCTTCCGCGTCTCGTCTCCCAGGTGGCCAACGCCCACAACGTCAGCCGCGCGCTGGTCGCGTATCGGCTGCTCAGATCGAAGCAGATTCAGCGTCCGCAGTATCGAACTCTGGTGTCCATCTTTCATGCTCAGTGGCAGGACAGGAGAGAACAACGAAGAGAAGCAGCGCGGTCCGCTGACGGGGGCCCCTCGTACTACACGGTAAGGCGTCATCGCGCCGGCAAGGCCCTGATCGACACCGTGAGACGCGCACATCTCGCCGGCGACTTGCCGACCACCCGCGCCGCCCTGGTCCTGGGCGTAAAGCCCACGCAGGTGGGCGAGATGCTGAGCGGCTGATCCGGCCGTCCGCACTTGCGCTACCTCCTCGATTCGAACGTCCTGATCGACGCAGACCGCGACTACTACCCGATCGACCGCGTGCCGGAGTTCTGGGACTGGCTCCTCCACATGGCCGCGCAGGACCTCCTCAAAGTGCCGATCGAAACGTTCGAGGAGGTCAACGACGGCAAGGGCCAGCTCGTCGACTGGATCAAGGAGCACAAGGCTGTTCTCCTGGAAGAAACGGAACTGGAGACCGGATCCGTCAGTCACGCCATCGAGGCCGGGTACGCTCCCGACCTGACCGAGAACGAACTGGAGAGTCTCCGGGCCGACCCCTTCCTTGTCGCCTACGGAGTCGCGCTGCCCGGGGAGGTGACCGTCGTGACGATGGAGCGGAGCAAGCCGAGCAGAAAGCGGGCGAACCGCCACATTCCGGATGTCTGCGATGACCTGAGGGTCCCGTGCATCGATACGTACGAGCTGCTGCGCCGGCTGGACTTCCGGACCGACTGGCAGCAGCGATGAAGGGCCGCTCCACTCGGGGAACCCGGGACCAGCCGGACGGACGGATTCAGCGAAGTTCGGGAAGCGCCTTGGGGGGCGGCAGCCGGGGAAACAACGAGAGCTGCGGCCAAGCCAAGGGCGATCAATGGTGGGGCGGGTTCCTGGACCCCCGGGAGCTTCCGCCGACGCCGCCCATGCTCAAGGTGCGGGAAGACGGGCGCATCCAGCCGGACGACGACGCCTGCTCCGCCGCCGGCCTTGCGGCGGACGACGCGCGCCGCTCGGTTGAAGCGCTGAACCTGAACGCGAACCGGCTTCGCCACGCTCGGCGTAGGTTGTGGGACGATCTGGTGGATGTCTCCGCTGATGTCCCGAACGAGACCGCCATGACCACTTGGGGCCGCGACGTTCTGACGCCGGACGAACTCGGCCGACTCGCGCCGTTCTTCACCACGTCCCGTTCCTACTTCGGACCGGCGGGCGAACGCATCCTCGCACGACAGCCGCAGGAGTGGATCTGAAGAATGGCCGACGTGCGCCTGATCGAACGGTGGCTGCCGATCGCCGAACTAGGTGAGGAGTCCGCTCGCGAGCGCAGGTCGATGACCGCGCTTCCGCCTACCTACTACTTGCACGTCTGGTGGGCCCGGCGACCGCTGGTCGCTTCCCGTGCCGCCGTGCTGGCATCCCTGCTGCCGGAAGACGCGGACCAAGATCGCCTCCTTCATCTACTGGGGATTCACGGCGACCCGGTTGTTGCGAGGTCGAGAATCGACAACGCCCGTAGAACCGGCATCCGCGTCAAGGACCCTTACGGCTACGACCGCGCCTTCAAGTACGTTCCCGGTCCGGCTGACGTCGAATGGCTCGCGGCCCAGCGGACTCCCGCCGCGGGCGATCCCATCGTGCTCGATCCCACCGCAGGCGGCGGGAGCATTCCGTTCGAAGCGGCCCGGCTCGGTCTTCCGGCCTTGGCAAACGACCTGAACCCGGTTGCGGCCCTGGTCATGAAGGCGACAGTCGAATGGCCGGCAGCTTGGCCTTCCGACATCGGCGCCATGTTCGAGGAGTTGGCGCAGCGCTGGCGGCTTCAGCTCGGAGAACGACTGTCCGATCTCTTCGCGCAGCGCGACTCTCCTGAACGTGTAGATGTCACATACTTGTGGGCGCGCACCGCCTCCTGCCCCTACTGCGACGGCCTCGTGCCGCTTTCGCCGAACTGGCGTCTCGCGCCCGGCGGAACGGGCGTGCGGCTGCGACCAAAGGTCGGCGACGGCCCCGCTACCGCTGGCCGGGTCTGTTCGTTCGAGATCGTGGAGTCGGCCGGCGATCAGTCCGCCGGGACGGTCGCGCGAGGCGACGGGACGTGCCCGTTCCCCGACTGCGGCCGGGTGATCGACGGGGACGAGATCAAGGAGCAGGCACGGGCAGGCCGCATGGGCGAGCAGCTCTATGCCGTCGTCTTCAAGCAGCGGACCGAGACGCGGACGAAGACCGGGAAGATCCGCGAGAAGTGGGTCCGCGGATACCGGGCGCCGCGGCCCGAAGACGACAACTCGGCGGAGGTCGCCAGCCGTCTGGCCGAGAAGATGCCCGTATGGGAGGCGTTCGACCTCGTGCCGAGCGAACGGTTCCCGGAGGACGGGAACGACCTCCGACCAATCACGTACGGGATGCCGCTCTGGCGAGACTTGTTCTCACCGAGGCAGTTGCTCTGCCACGGCACGAGCGTCGAAGTGTTCCGGGAAAT
>JAJDZH010000411.1 GCA_022824725.1 Thermoanaerobaculia bacterium
GCCGATTTCGGGTGCGGCACCTCTGGCAGAGTCCCCAGTTCCCGGACTGGAGAGAGGAGCGTCTCTCGGGCTGGCAGCGTGGCAAGAAGCCGTTGGCGCCGATCGTGAGCCCCAATGGTCGTCACTTCCTGGCTGTCCAGTCGGCTCGGTCCGAAGGCGATACCTTCAGCACGACGGCACGGCGTGTGGAACTGGCACTGGCGCCGCCGTCCTTGCCGCGGGAAGCCGCACCACCACAAGACGGGGAAACGAAGACCCGCCCCCCGGAGCCCGCGGACGGCTAGCCTGCGAGCGGTTCCCCAGCCGGCTGGCAAGCCAGTGGTCGTGGGGGATCCGGAGGAGGGTCCTCAAGGTCTTCAGACTCTGGTCTCCGAGTGGTGCCGTCGTCTGTCGAAGAACGCAGGCAACGAAAGACCGTTGCGGGGCGCCTGTGAACGCGGCTAAACCGATGAGGGCTACTCGGCCTGTCGGCTTCGTGACGCCACAGAGCAAGACAAGAACCTTCGCGGCGCGGATACTGGCTCTTTTGGGTGTCAGTTTGCCTTGGCTGGTCGTGCTGGCCTGGTTCTCGTCCGCGGCCTGGTTCCTGTGCGACGACGCCTTCATCAGCTTCCGCGACGCCCGGAACCTGGTGGACGGCCAGGGCCTCGTCTTCAATGTCGGGGAACGGGTGGAGGGCTACACGAACTTTCTGTGGGTGCTCGAACTGGCGGCTCTCTGGAAGGTCTTCGGGCTGCGTCCCGAGAACGTCGCGCCCTGGCTGTCCGTTCTCTGCACGATCGGCACGCTTGCCGCGGTCGTCTGGTGGGCTTCGTCGCTCCCCGGACTCCGGCGGCGCGGCCTGGTGATCTGGATGGCGCTGGGCTTTCTGTGCACGAGCGCCACCTTCGCGGTGTGGACCTCGGGCGGCGGGCTTGAGACGCGGCAGTTCACGCTCTTCGTCGTCGTTGCGGTGGTGTGCCTGACTGTCCACTCCGGCAGTCGCCAAGGACTGCTCGGTGCTTCGTTGAGCCTCGCGGCCGCCGCGTACACGCGACCGGAGGGGCTGTTGATCGCGGCATGTCCGGCCGTGGTACGAATCCGGCTTCAACTACCTGTGGGCGGCGGTGATCGAGACCGGGCTCTATCTTCTGATGCCGCTGGCGGCTCTGGCCATACGACGGTCGTGGCGCGAGCACACCGACCTTCGCTTCGTCCTGCCGCTCGCCTGCGTCGTGCCGCACATGGCCTACGTGTTCAGGATCGGCGGGGACTACTTCGAGTACCGGCCACTGGACTTCTACTGGCCGCTGCTGGCGGTTCCGGTGGCCGTTGGGATCGTTGATCTCGGTTTCTCGACGTCCGCTTTGCTGCGGCGACCGGGGTCCGGCCGCCCGGCGCCCGCCCCCGCCGCCTGCGCCATCGCCCTGTTCGTGCCGGTTCTCTTCTACGCTGGCGCCTTGCAGGGCCGGCTCCTGTTCCAGGGCGCTCGGGCCGAGGACTACCAGGAGCGGTTCCATCCGGAGGTGGACCAGAAGAACGCGGGCTGGTTGTTCGCGGCGCCCGGAATGGGGGCTCTGGCCTCGATCTCCAACGACCTGCGTTGGCGAATGACGCGGCAACTGGTGGGACTGCGCTTCGCGGAACACAGAGAGGCGGCGAGGCTCAAGCTGCAGGAATGGGCGGACTACGAACGCATGGAACGGGGTGTGCTTCCCGAGGACGCCTTGACCGCGACGGGCGCCCTCGGTGTTCAGTCCTACTTCCTGCCGGACCTGAGGGTGGTGAACGGCCATGGTCTGGTGGACGCGGTCGTGGCCCGCAACCCGGTTACCCGGGCCAACACATCCGCTTCTAGCGAGGCCTGCGTCGGGGAGGCGCCGTAGTCGCGGTCCGGTCATCGGAGTACAGCCGGCGCAACTCCTGACCTTTCGCCGTCGTCTAACCCAACTCGGCCCTCAGCTTCTCGTGGAGCGCGGCGGCGCCGTCGATCATCGCCTCCACCGTCCGGGCGCCTGCCAGGAACAGGCCGGTCAGGTTCAGGGCCACGCCGTCGAACCCCATCTCGCCGAGCTTCGCGGCGGCCGCGGCGACACGGTCGGGCTCCGTGTAGAAGGTCCGGTCGCTCTCGTTGCCGGGCCGCGGCGGCGGCGACACCTGCGCCTGGAACTCGAGCGCCGCCGGATCGCGGCCGGCTTCCTCGGCGTACCTGCGGATCGCCGCGATGGCCTGGGCGCCGTTCTCGAAGAGCTCCGGCGAGGCGACTCCCATCCAGCCTTCGCCGAGCCGTCCGGCCCGGCGAAAGGCGGCCTCGCTATGACCGCCGATCCAGATCGGCAACGCTCCGCCTCGGGGCGGCTTGGGTTCCATCGCCATCGCTTCGAGGCGGTAGAACTCACCCTCGAAGTCGATCGGATCCTGGCTCCAGCAGGCGCGGAGCACCTCGATCGCCTCGTCCATGCGCCTGCCGCGATTCCTGAAGTCGTGTCCCAGGGCCTCGTACTCCGACTCCTGCCAGCCAACGCCGAGGCCCAGGCGCAGGCGGCCGCCGGACAGGGTGTCCAGGGTCGCCGCCTGCTTGGCTGTCAGCACCGGGTCGCGCTGCGGCAGCACGAGGACTTCGGTGCCAAGCCCGATCCGGGAGGTGCATGCCGCCATGTAGCCGAGGGTGGCGAACGCCTCCATGATCGGCATCTTTGCCGGATAGCGGTTCTTTTCCCTACCGTCCGTGTCATGGCCCATGACCACGTGGTCGAAGATGTCGAGCTGATCGAAGCCGATCTCGTCCATCGCGGCGGCAAGGCGCGCGATGGCCTCCGGCCCCTCGCGGTACACGACACTCGGAAACTCAAGGGCAAGCTTCATTTCTCGGTGCTCCCGGGAAGGTGTCGGCGGCGCTTACGCGCCGGCCAGGAAGCGCTCACGCAGCCGTCTCATGCCGTTGAGCCAGCGGTCGTAGTCGGCCGTCTTGCGGCGCATGTACTCCTGGACCTGCGGGTGCGGCAGGATGAGGAAGCGTTCCTGGTCGATCGCCCGGACGACGATGTCGGCCACCTCTTCCGCTTCCATCATTCCGTCGACGCCGGCCACGCCGGGGCCCCTCGCGGTCATCGCCGTGCGCACCGCCTGCGGACAGAGGACCGAGACACGAATGCCGTCGTTGCCGTGAGTGATGGCGATCCACTCGGCCAGGGCCACGGCCGCGTGCTTGGTCACCGCGTAGGGCGCCGAACCGATCTGCGACAGGAGGCCGGCCGCCGAGGCCGTGCTCGCGATGTAACCCTCGCCACGCTCGATCATCTTCGGCAGCACGGCGCGGGCCGCGAAGATGTGGGACATCACGTTGATCTCCCAGATGTTCTGCCAACCCTCGTCGCTCACCTCGACGCCGCCTCCGGTGCCAATGCCGGCATTCGAGAAGATGAGATCGACGTCGCCGAAGGCGGTCTCCGCGCGGGCGACCATGTCCTGGACCTCACGCTCGACCGCCACGTCGACCGTCACGGCGATCGCTGCCGCGCCGATCTCCTCCGCCACCGCCGCCGCGCCGTCGCCGTCGCGGTCGGCGACGACGACTCCCCGCGCGCCGTCGGCGGCGAAGCGCCGGCAGAGCGCCCTGCCAATGCCGCTGGCGCCGCCGGTGACGACGCAGTTCCTGCCCTGTATCTCCATGGGAGGCGATCGTAGCAACTGCTCGAACGAGCCGCAGGATGTGGCTAGAATCGGCGTCTGACCGGCCCCGCAGCTCGCGCCGACAAACCCGTCGCAGGCTCCGTGTTTGGCCCCAGCCCCACCTCACTAGCACCCTGCGTCACAGAACTTGCTTCGCTGCGTTCCATGACGCAGGCTCCTAGATGACCGCAGACCAACTATCGCTGCACCGGCAGTTACTGAAGGGCCTCGAGGAGGAGGTCTACACCGGCACCGCCGACGGTCACGTGCTGCCGCTCTCGGCCCAGGTCAAGGCCGCGATGGACGGCTACACCACCGAGCCGGACGGCCGGAACGTCGAGTTCACGACGGCGCCCTACCGCAGCTACCAGGTCCTGATCGACCGCCTGATGGCGAAGCGCTGCGCCCTGCGCCGCTACCTGGAAGCCGAGCACGGCTGCACGCTGATACCCGGCGGTGCGCTGTCCCTGGCCGACCCGGATTCCTTCCACTTCTCCGACCCGGACAACCCCTACTACCGCTACATCCGGGACACCTACGGCAACCGGGTCGTGACCGCCTCGACCCACATCAACCTCGGCATCGACGAACCGGACGAACTGCTCCGCGCCTACAGGGTGCTGCGGCTCGAAGCGGCGATCTTCCTGGCCCTGACCGCGGCGTCGCCCTTTCTGGCCGGCAAGCCGACCGGCCAGCATTCGAGCCGCTGGCTTCGCTTCCCCCTGACCCCGGAGCGCGTGCCCTTCTTCCCCGACGCCGCCGCGTTCGCGATCTGGATGGACGAACAGCTCGAGGTGGGCACGATGCAGAACCAGCGTCACCTCTGGCTCGGCATCCGGCCGAACGGGCCGGCGACGCCCAGGGAACTGGACCGCCTGGAGCTTCGCATCTGCGACCGGATCAGCGATCCCCACGTTCTGCAGGCGGTCACGGCGCTCTACGAAGCCCGGGTCTGGCAGGTGCTGGAACAGCCCGACCTCGATCCCCTGCGGGAA
>JAJDZH010000062.1 GCA_022824725.1 Thermoanaerobaculia bacterium
GATGTACCCCCGAGCCGTGATGGGGGACGTACCCGCCTGGATGGTCGCCGCCTCGATCGTGCTGATGGCGCTGACCGTCTGGGGCGCCGCCTGGGTGGCGGGCAGGATCTACAAGGTCGGCATCCTCAGCCAGGGCAACCGGCCCAGCCCGAGGGAACTGATCAGGTGGATCCGGGAGGCGTAGAAGCGGTCGCCGCTTCGCGGCGCGTTTCTTCAGAAGCCGGCGAGGGCGCCGGCGCACCCAGTTACGCGACGTCACGAACCCATCAGGATCGGCGGCATCGGACAGTTGATCCAGGCCGACACGGCACGCAGGAGTTCGCCCTCCTCCACCGTGACCTCGTGATCGGCGGTGATGCAGGCGACCGCCGCTTCCAGCGTGCGCTTCTTCACCTGCGGCGCGGCCCGGTCCAGTTCGACCAGAGCCGCATCGAGCGGGGCGAAGCCGCATTCCTCGTGCGTGAGCAAGCGCCGCTCCGGCAGCGACAGGACTCGCCACCCTGCAGCGAACGCCCCTTCGGCAGCTTGCCGGTCCCGATTGCCGACGTACGCAAGCACCGACAGGAGCACGGCCAACGGAGCTTGCACCGCGCTGGCCGAACGATGCCGTACCCGCGTCGGCGCCGATCTCCCGAAGGACGCCTGCATGTCTCGCAGCAGGATGCGCTCGAGCGACCACTCGAACAGGTCGATCATCTCGTCCGCCTCGACCAGCGCCACGACGTTCTCCTGGAATCGCCCGACCTGCCGCGGCGTCAGGGCGCGCAGCGCCGGGAGAGCGATCTCGAGCACCGGCAATCGCATTCCCGGATCGAGCCGCTCGACGATCGGAGCCAGCCGCACGGTCTCTTCGTAGACGCCGTCGTCTGCGGCCGCCTCCAGGTGGGCAAGCTGCAACCCTCGCGGCCCCGGATCGCGGTCGAGCAGAAGCGCGTAGACAACGGCACGGGCGCCGTAGGGCTCGTGTGCGGCCGCGACGACCGGCTCCGGCAGGCGGTCGATCAGCTCCGCCGCGTACGCGACGTGCGCCGGCGTCGGCTGGCCGACCTGGGCGACCGCGTTCGAGATGTCCGGGCTGGCTGACGCTGCGGCTTCGGCGCCCGCAAAGCCCGCGGCACCCGGGGGACTCGCCATTCCCGAAGCACCGTCGCCCGCTTCAGGCAACTCCGGAAACCCACCGTCCCAGGACGGATCGATCCGTCTGATCCGCTCGCCCAGGGGCGGATGCGTCGAGAACATCGCGCTGAAGCCGGAGGTGGCCCGGCCGAAGAACATGTGACTGGCCTGCGGGGCATTCGGGTTCTCCACCTTCGAGCCGGTCACGAAACCGCCGATCTTCTTCAGCGCGCCCGCGATGCCTCCGGGGTGCCGGGTGAACTGCACGGCCGAGGAGTCGGCCAGGAACTCGCGCTGCCGGCTGACCGCGGCCTTGATCAGGTTGCCGAAGAACGTGCCGGCGAAACCGACGATCGCGAGGCCGGCGCCGAGCGCCATGATCGGCAGCGCACCCTTGCTGTCTCTGGACCGGCCGCCTCCGCTGAAGAAGGACATCCGCAGGATGAAGTAGCCGATCATCCCGATCAGGAAGATGCCGTGCAGCAGGCCCATCAGACGGATGTTGAGCCGCATGTCGCCGTTCAGAATGTGGCTGAACTCGTGGGCGATCACGCCCTGGAGTTCGTCGCGGTCAAGCGTGGTGGCCGCACCGCGAGTCACGCCGATGACCGCGTCCTGCGGCGCGAAGCCGGCGGCGAACGCGTTGATTCCCGCTTCGCCGTCCATGACGTAGACGGGCGGCGTCGAGGTGCCCGAGGCGATCGCCATCTCCTCGACGACGTTGAGCAGCCTGCGCTCGACCGGGTCCGAGGTGCTGCCGTCCACGAGCCGGCCGCCCAGTTCCTCGGCGATCACCCTGCCGCCGCCACGCAGTTGCGCGATCTTGTACAGGCTCCCTCCGCCGACCACGACCAGGGTGCCCGCCACGGCCAGAACCAGCAACCGCGGATCGCCGACGGCCGTCCAGTCGATCGCGCCCGTGTCGCGATCGCGGCCGAGGTACCCCATCGTGGCGGCCAGCAACACCTCCACCGAAACAACGATCGCGAGCACCGCCAGCGAGAACAGCACGACGAGGCGGGTCGTGCCCCGTCGCGCCGCGTCCTGTTGCTGGAAGAAGTCGGTGGCCATCGCGCCGACGCCCGAACCCCCGGACCTCTAATCGAAGGAAATCTGCGGCGCTTCGGCGATCGCCTCGCTGTCGAACTCGAGCAGCGTCGCGTCCTGGCCGTGACCGAACATCCCGGCGGCCATGACCTGCGGGAACTTCTGCTTGTACGTGTTGTACGTGGTCACCGCGTCGTTGAACGCCTGGCGCGCGAAGGCGACCTTGTTCTCCGTCGAGCGCAGTTCCTCGCTGACCTGCATCATGTTCTGGTTGGCCTTGAGATCCGGGTAGCTCTCAGCCAGCGCGAACAGCCGGCCGAGCGTGCCGGTAAGGACGCCTTCCGCCGAGGCCAGACCCTGAATCGCGGTGGCGTCGCCCGGGTTCGCGGCGGCCTGCTCCAGTCCGCCGGCCGCCATGTTCCGGGCCTGGATCACCGCCTCGAGGGTTTCCCGCTCGTGACTCATGTAGCCCTTCGCCACCTCGACCATGTTCGGGATCAGGTCGTAGCGCCGCTTGAGCTGGACCTCGATCTGCGCGAAGGCGTTCAGGTACCGGTTCTTCAGTGTGACCAGCTTGTTGAAAGTCCCGATCAGCGACGCGCCGAAGATGACGGCGAGGAGGACCAGACCGGCCAGGATGACGATGGTCAGAATGCTCATGACCGCATGCTGTCACAGGCGGAAGGTGTACTGCGCCTTCACCGCCAGCCTCGAGTCCTGCTGGCGGAAGTCGGTGCCCCGCTCGCCGATCTCCTGCACCCAGCCCTGGCCGAAGATGAAGAAGACGTCGTTGCCCGGCTCGAGGGTCCAGCGCACGCGGCCCTGGAAACCGAGGTTGCCCGAACGGTTGTCGAACTGCAGCACGTTCGCGAAAGACAGCTTGGGCGAGACCGCGTAGTTGAACTCTGCCCGGTGGATTCTGGCGACGAAGTCGCCCTGCGGCAGGCGGGCGAAGGTCTGATTCGTCTGGAAGCTGATCGTCAATCGCGGCGGCGCGGAGTACCGGAAGCCCGCGCTGTAGGTCTCGGCGTCTCCCGACCAGAAGCTGCCGGCCGTGACCCCAAAACTCCCCTGGAGTCTCCGCTTCTGCGCCGAACTGAAGAAGATCCGAAGCGGCGTGAAGTCGTACTCGCCCGGTGGCAGGACGACGCCGGGCGAGATCTCGAAAGGCTCGAACAGCCGCTCGTAGGTCGGGTTCAC
>JAJDZH010000157.1 GCA_022824725.1 Thermoanaerobaculia bacterium
CGCTCGTCCTCGTAGTAGCCGCGCGGGTTGTCCTCGTCCGCCTCGCGCTCACCGTCGGTGGTGATCTCCAGGCCGCCGGCCTCGAGCATCTTCATCGCCATGGACGTCCCGGAGCGAGGAAGTCCGGAGACGACGACGATCGGGCGGCCGTAGCGGAGCCGGCGCCAGCGGGTTCGCAGGTTCATCGCGCCAGGGGTCGGACCCAGATCCAGCCCTCAAGGCAAGCCAGGTCCCGGTCTTGATCTTCTGGTGGTGCGGCCCTGGAGAAGCTCACTTCGCGACCAGGGGATCGCGGACGCGCAGTCCGGGAAAGTGGGTGAAGTCGCGATCCCGGGTCAGGAGTTCGGTCACGCCGTGTGCGATGCAGACTGCGGCGATGCGGGCGTCGTGGACGCGGCCTCCGGTGATCCTCGGATGGGCCGCCATGCGGGCGAAGATCGGCAGGAAATCCTCCGTTTCCGATAGCAGGTGGAGCGAGGGTGACGACACCCACTCCTCCAGTTGGCGCCACGCCGCTAGCGGCGGCGTAGCGCTCTGGCGCCACAGACGGCGGTTCGTGACGATGCTCAGAAACTCGATGCAGCAGTGCCAGGGTATAGCCCAGTGCTCGTCGCCATCGGCGTAGCTCTCGATGATGGCCCAAGCCTCGTCGTGGACCGGACTCTCGTTGCGATGGGCGTAGACGAGGAGGTTCGTGTCCAGCGCGATCAGGCGGGTCACCTGCCTTCGTAGATGATGTCGCGGATCTCCTCCCATGTCAGATTCTGCATGGGGTCAGGATCGTTGGGGTTTCCGTAGCTCAGGTCCTTCATCTTGTACTTTGTCTTCGGCAACGGTTTCGCCAACAGTTGCCGGAGACCGTCCTCGATGACGGCCCGCAGCGGCTGGCCCGTTTCCTTCGCGCGGTGCTTGGCCCGTTCCAGGAGCACATCGTGGATCTCGACGGTCGTTTTCATGGTGGACCATACTAGCCATATTCAGGAGGATGGGCAAGGTGGGCAACCTGGTTCCAGTCGGAGTCCCTGACCCCTCCGACGCCGCGCCTACAGCAGTAGCTTGAACCGCTCCGAGCGGCGAAGCCCATGAAGGAGTCGCGAGCGGGCCGAGCGCCGGACGCCGATGTCCGCGAGCGCGGATAGAATCCCGGCCCGTGCCGGCCCTGTCGAGCCGGCGTCTCGGGAACGAGCCAGCCCCCGATTCAGCCACGACGATCCGGAGTCCGGAAGACATGCCAGGTAGCCACTCAGCCCGCCGGGCGCAGGTCGTCGCGCTGGCGCTTCTCGCGGCGCTCCTGGCCGCGGCGCCGGCGGCCGCCTACATCGGCCCCGGGGCGGGGTTCGCGCTGATGTCGTCGTTCCTCGTGCTGCTGGCGACGGTGGCGCTTGCCTTCGTCTCGTTGCTGGCGTGGCCGGTGCGGACGCTGTGGCGGGTGGTGCGGCGGAAGAAGCCGCCGAAGGCGCACGTCAGGCGGCTCGTCTTCGTCGGTCTCGACGGCCAGGATCCCCGGCTGACCGAGCGGATGATGAAGGAGGGGAAGCTGCCCAACTTCAAGGCCCTCAGCGAGCGAGGCAGCTACCGGCGGATCGCGAGCACCTTCCCGGCGCTGTCCCCGGTCGCCTGGTCGACCTTCGCGACCGGGGCCAATCCGGGCAAGCACAACATCTTCGACTTCCTCGACCGCGACCTGCGGAGCTACCTTCCCAAGCTGTCTTCGGCCCACATCGGCCGGGTCGAGCGCTTCCTGAAGCTCGGCAAGTGGAAGATCCCGCTGCAGAAGCCGGAGATCCGCATGCTCCGGCGGTCGAAGCCGTTCTGGACCGTGCTGGGCGAGCGGAACGTCTGGAGCACGGTGCTGCGGGTTCCGATCACTTTCCCGCCCGACCGGTTCTACGGCGCGCAACTGGCGGCGATGTGCGTACCGGATCTCGTGGGCAGCCAGGGCACGTTTCTCTACTACACGACGCGCCCGGCGACGGAGGCGATCCGCGAGGGCGGCGTGCGGGTGCCGCTGGCTTCGAACGGCGCCGGCCCCGACCACTTCGACTGCGTCATCGAGGGGCCCGAGAACAGCTTTCTGGAAGGCGACCCGCCGCCGCCGCTCCGTGCGCCGATGACGGTCGCGGTCGACCGCGAGGCCGGGGCCGCGACGCTGACGGTGGCGGGCGAGACGGTCGAACTCGAGAGGGGAGAGCTCTCGGACTGGGTGCGTCTCGAGTTTCGCGCCGCGCCGGGGGTCAAGGTCCACGGCCTGACGCGGATGATGCTGACCGAGGCCGGCGAGCACACGTCGCTCTACCTGACGGCGATCAACATCGATCCCGAGAAGCCGGCTATGCCGATCTCCCATCCCTCGTACTACGCGCCCTACCTGGCGAAACGGGTCGGTGATTTCGCCACGCTGGGTCTCGCGGAAGACACGACCGCGCTCAACGAGGGCGTGACGGACGACGCGACCTTCCTCCGGCAGTCCTACGACATCGACCGCGAGCGGGAGGAGATGTTCTTCGCCGCCCTGGAGCGCCTGCGGCGGGGGAGTCTGACCTGTGTCTTCGACGCAACCGACCGCATCCAGCACATGTTCTGGCGCTACATGGAGGACGGACACCCGGCGGCAAAGGGCCGAAAGACGGGAAAGGCGCGCCGGACGATCGAGGACCACTACCGGCACAACGACGCCCTGGTCGGCCGGGTGATGGAGAAGCTGGACGACGACGACCTGCTGATCGTGCTCTCCGACCACGGCTTCGCTTCCTTCAGGCGCGGTGTGAACCTGAACCGCTGGCTGCTCGACCACGGCTACCTCGTGCTGAGGGAGGACGCCGACGGCAGCGAGGAATGGCTGGAGGGCGTGGACTGGTCACGCACACGGGCCTACGCGCTCGGCCTGGCCGGCGTGTTCCTGAATCTCAAGGGCCGCGAGGCCTCCGGCATCGTGGAGCCGGGCGACGAAGCGCGCGCTCTCAAGCGCGAACTCATCTCGGCCTGGAAGGGGCTCCGCGACGAGGAGCGGGATGCGGTCGGCATCAACGACGCCTTCGATGCCGAGGACCTGTACACCGGTCCCTACAAGGGCAACGCCCCCGACCTGATCGTGGGCTACAACGACGGCTACCGCGTGTCCTGGGACTGCGCGGTCGGCGTGGTCGCGGGCCCGGTCTTCTCGGACAACGTGAAGGCCTGGAGCGGCGACCACTGCGTCGACCCGCGGCTGGTTCCCGGCGTCTTCTTCAGCAGCCGTCCGGTCGACCGCGGCGACGACCTGTCGCTGCTCGACATGGCGCCCACCGCCCTGGCCCTGTTCGGCATCGACAAGCCGGACTACATGGAGGGAGAGCCGGTGTTCGACCCGGCGGCTCTCGACCGCGCGACGCTGAGGAGCAGGGCTGCGGGAGCGGCGGCGTGAAGCGGCTGGTCCTCCTTGCGGCGATGATGCTCCTGGTCGCCCTGGCGGTCGGCTGCGGCGGCGGTGGCGTCGGCCCGTCCGAGGGGCCCAAGGTCGTCGTGCTCGGCTTCGACGGCCTGGACCCCGCGCTCACCCGGCAGTTGATCGACGAAGGGAGGCTTCCGAACTTCGCGCGGCTCGAGGCCATGGGCGGCTTCACGGAACTGGAGACGACGATTCCGCCGCACAGCCCGGTCGCCTGGTCGAGCTTCATCACCGGCATGGACCCGGGCGGCCACGGCATCTTCGACTTCCTGCACCGGGATCCGGAGACGATGATCCCGTACCCGTCGACCGCCGCCGCCTCCTCCGGCGGCCTCTACCTGGACGTCGGTCCCTGGCAGTTCCCGCTCACCGGCGGCGACTACGAGCGTTTCCGGCACGGCGCTCCGTTCTGGGACGTGCTGGAGGAGCACGGAGTGCGTACGACGGTCATCCGAATGCCGGCGAACTTCCCGGTCTCGGGCACGGCGAGCCGGGAACTCTCGGGCATGGGCACGAGCGACGTCCTGGGCACGGACGGCACCTTCACCTTCTACACATCGGAGTTGTTCGCCGACCGGGACGTCAGCGGCGGCGACATCGTCGAACTCGACATCTACGACAACGTGGTCGAGGCCGAGCTGCTCGGTCCCGACAACCCGCTGTTGCGGGAGCCCGAGCAACTGACCGCACCCTTCACCGTCTACCTCGATCCGGAGACGGAGAGCGCCAAGATCGAGCTCGGCGACCAGGAGATCGTGCTGGAGGTCGGCGAGTGGAGCGACTGGCTGGAGGTCGACTTCGAGATGATGCCGACCCAGCACCTGCGCGGCATCTGCCGGATGTACCTGCGTGCGCTCGAGCCGGAGTTCGAGCTCTACGTCAGCCCGATCGACCACGATCCGATCTCGCCCGCGGCGCCGATCTCGACACCGCCGGACTTCGCGGCCGAGCTGGCGGAAGCGGTTGACCGCTTCTACACGGAAGGGATGCCCGAGGACACGAAGACCCTGACCGAGGGTGTCTTCACCCCGGACGAGTTCCTGGCCCAGGCGAAGATCGCGGGCGACGAGGTCGCCGAGCAGTACGGCTACGTCCTCGACCGCTTCCTCGAGGAGGAGGGCGGCTTCCTGTTCTACTACTTCGGCAACGTCGACCAGATCGGCCACGTCCGCTGGCGGTCGCGGGACCCCGAGCACCCGGCCTACGATCCGGAAGCCGACCCCGTGCACGAGGATCTGATCCCGACCCTCTACGAGGGCCTCGACGCGATCGTCGGGCGGACGCTGGACCGGCTCGAAGCCGAAGCCGGCCTCGGCGACGGCGGCGCGGACGAGCCGCTGCTGATCGCCATGTCGGACCACGGCTTCGCCTCCTGGCGCCGCGCCTTCCACCTGAACGCCTGGCTGCTCGAGAGGGGCTACCTGACGCCGAGAAGTCCGGACTCCTTCGCGGACGAGGGCTTTCTCCTGAACATCGACTGGGACAACACCCGGGCCTACGGGATCGGCTTCTCGGGTCTCTACGTCAACCTGCGCGGCCGTGAGCGCGACGGCACGGTGACAGCGGCGGAGCGCCTCGACCTGGTCCGGGAGTTGAAGCGGGAACTGCTGGCGGTCGTCGATCCGGAGACGGGCCAGCGCGCGATCACGGAGGTCCACCTTCGCGAGGACTACGTCTTCCAGGAAGGGGCCGCGATCGGTCCCGATCTGATCGTCGGCTACGGCAAGGGTTATCGGGGGGCGACTGAGTCGGCGTCGGGGGAGGTCGTGGGCGAGGTCTTCAGCGACAACGACAGCGCCTGGAGCGGCGATCACATGATGGACCACCGCCTGGTGCCGGGCGTGCTCCTGGTCAGCCGTCCGCTTGGCCGCCCCGCGCGGAGCATTGTCGACCTGCCGGGCTCGATCCTGGCCGAATACGGCGTGGAAGGGTTCCCGCCCCTGACGGGCGGCGCGGCGACGGGTTCGCCCTGAACCGGCTGGAACGGGATCGGTAGCGAAGGAGAAGAGATGTTCGGCGGCGGCAAGGTCAAGCTCGACAAGGAACTCATCGCGCGCGTCAAGCGCTACAGCGACATCGCCGGCTACTCGTCCGTCGAGGAGTTCATCACGCACGCGCTCGAGAAGGAGCTGACCAAGCTCGAGGGCGCCGAGTCGAGGGAAGAGATCGAGAAGCGGCTCCGCGGCCTCGGGTACATCTCCTAGGGGGCGCCGAAACGGCTCGCCCTCTCAGCCGATGTCCTTCGTCAACGCCGCCCTCCGCGCCGTCTTCGACGTGGCGCTCCGACCCTTCGCGGCGTTGCCGCCGATCGTGCCGGTGGCGCTCGTGGCGCTGGTCTCGGGCATCTTCGCGCTGCTGGTGTACCGCTGGACGTCGAACCAGCCGGCGATCGCCGCGGTCAAGCGGCGGTTGTTCGGGCACCTGCTCGAGGTGCGGCTCTTCAACGACGACCTGCGGGCCGTGCTGGCGGCCCAGCTTCGCCTGCTGCGCGAGAACGTGACCTACCTGCGGCTCAACCTGGTGCCGCTGCTGTGGATGATCGTGCCCTTCATGCTGCTGATCGCCCAGTTGCAGTTCCACTACGGCTACGAAGGGCTCGAAGTGGGCGAGCAGACGCTGCTCATCGTCGACCTGTCGGCGGCTGAACCGGCGGCCGCGGGAGGGGATGAAGCCGCGCCGCGGCCGCCGATCGAGCTGGAGGCGCCGCCCGGCGTCGCGGTGGAGACGGCCGAGGTCTGGGTGCCGAGCCTGCGGCAGGTCGTGTGGCGCCTGCGGGCGGACGAGCCGGGGCGACACGAACTCGTCGTGCGCGCGGACGGCGGGGCCTTTACGAAGAGCCTCTTCGTCGCCGATCCGGACGCCGGCGCGCAGTGGCTGCGCCGCTCGCCGACCAGGCGCCGCGCGGCGATTCTCGACCAGTTGCTCTACCCGGCGGAGCCCTCGCTTCCGCGCGGCGGGCCGATCGAACGAATCGACGTGCAGTACGCCACGGCCTCCATCTCCTTCTTCGGCCTGTTCGACGTGCACTGGTTGATCGCCTTCCTGATCCTCTCGCTCGCCTTCGCCTTCGTGCTGCGGAACCGTTTCGGCGTCACCTTGTGACCGCGCCGGCAATCGACGTCGTCATTCCCGCCTACAACGAGGAGGAGTCGATCGGCCTGGTGCTCGCGGACCTGCCGGCCGATCTGGTGCGCCGTGTCGTCGTCGCCGACAACAACTCGCGGGACGCGACGGCGGCGCGGGCGCGTGAAGCCGGGGCCGAGGTCGTGCCGGCGCCGGTTCAGGGCTACGGCAGCGCCTGTCTGGC
>JAJDZH010000488.1 GCA_022824725.1 Thermoanaerobaculia bacterium
CTGGTTGGCGCCCAGGTTCAGCACGTAGAGGTCGACCCAACCGTCGTTGTCGAGATCCGCCGCGACCACTCCCATGCCGTAGCCGGTGGCCATGATGCCGCTTTCCTCGGTGACGTCGACGAAGCGAACCGCGGCGCCGTCGTCGCGGGACTCCAGGTCGTTGCGGTACAGGCGGTCCCGCGGCGGCCAGTCGCCCGTCCACGGCGTGGTCGTCGAGGTCCGGTCTCCTTCGTTGCCGAGGAGGCTGCCCTGGACCAGGTAGAGGTCGAGGTCGCCGTCGTTGTCGTAGTCGAAGAGCGCGGCGCCGGCGCCGACGACCTCCGGGTAGTAGAGGTGCCCGCTCATGCCGTTCCAGTGCCGGAAGTCGAGACCGGCACTCCTGGTGGCGTCGGCGAAGAGGACCTCGTTCTCTCCTGCCCGCGCCGGGCCGGACAGAACCGCTGACGCCAGCGAAACGGCGATGCCGGCGGCGCGGGCTCTCATCCGTCACCGCCAAGGCGGAAGGAGGGCGCGTCCACGCGTTCGAGGCTCTCCGCATGCTCGGAGACCCGGTACGTCGCCCGCGGCTCGACGTCCTCGAAGACCTGGGCCGTGCCGCTGCCGGCCCACCGCACTCGGATCTCGTCGACCCGCGCGGCGTCTCCGAGTCCCACTTCGAGCTGCATGCTGTTGCCGCCGAAGGAGCCGCCTGAACCGACCAGACGGTGGATCGTCCGCTTGCCGCCGGGACCGTCGACGGCGAGGGCGACGCGGGAGCCGACGCCGTAGCGGTTGGCCCCCGAGCCGGCGGGGCCCGCGCCGGCGAAGCGCAGGGTGATCCAGGCGTTCTCGCTGCCCGGATTCTCGAACAGGGCGTTGCCGAAGGTGTCGGTCGGGTAGAAGCCGCCAAGCTGGTGGAGCAGGTCCATGTCCCCGTCATGGTCCAGGTCGCCGAAGGCGACGCCGTGACCCTTCTGGAGGTGGCCGAAGCCGCCGGCGAAGGTGACTTCCTCGAAGCGCCGGCCGTTGTAGCGGTACATGACGTTCGGCATCAGGCTGGCGAGATCCGGTTCGCCGGTGCCCAGGTAGAAGTCGAGCCATCCGTCGTTGTCCAGGTCGCCGTAGTTGGCGCCCATCGGCAGGGCCGGCCGGCGGATGCCCAGCGCTCGGGACACCTCGGTCATCCGCAGCCTGCCTCCGCAGCCGGGCTCCGGCCCGCAGTCGTTGCGGTAGAGCAGAGGCTGGCCCACGCCGGGGTTCGAACCCATGTAGGAGGCCACGACCTCGGTGGCCTGGTTGCGATAGTCGCCGACGTAGAGATCCAGGTCGCCGTCGTTGTCGTAGTCGAAGAACCAGGTAGCGAAGCTCTCCCGCTCCGGCTCGGTAACCCCTGCCCGGACGGCGTCGTCCTGGAAGACGCCGGCCGTGTTCACGTAGAGCCGGTTGGCGCCGAAGTTGGACACGTAGAGGTCGAGATCGCCGTCGTTGTCCACGTCGCCCCAGGCGACGCCCTTGGCGTACCGCAGGTTGCTGACGCCGGCTTCGGCCGCGACGTCCTCGAACGTGCCGTCGCCCAGATTGCGGAACAGTTGCGAGGCGTACTCGTGGGCTTCGCTCGCCTCGTTGCCGACGTAGAGGTCGAGGTCGCCGTCGCCGTCGTAGTCGCCCCAGGCGGCGGCCTGGGTCGGATAGGCGGGTTCGGCCAGGCCGGCTGCCTCGGTGATGTCGACGAAGCGTCCGGGGTCGCCGCCCAGTTCGTTGCGCAGCAACGAGTTGCGGATGCGCCCCTCTTCCAGCAACCAGGCGCCGCGCAGCACGAACAGGTCGAGGCGACCGTCGCCATCGTAGTCGGCGTGGATCAGGTTCAGCCCGCCGAACTGACCACTGAGGCCCCAGGCTTCGCCCGTGTCCTCGAAACCGCCGCGGCCGTCGCCTCGAAACGCTTGCAGAGGCCCGCAGGGATCCCAGGTCGAGGTGATCAGGTCGAGAACGCCGTCGCCGTCGAAGTCGTCGACGACCGCGCCGCCGGCAAGATCGAGAGCATCGACGCCGAGTTCCGGTCCAAGGTTGCGCCAGCGACCGCCGGTGAACGCTGCCGACGTGAACACGTCCTCGCCGATCCGGAACCGGGCTGGCACCCCGTTCGGAAAGTCCCCGGTCAGCCGTCGGGCCACGTTGAGCAGCCACTGGGCCCGGTGCCTCCAGGGGCCGGTCGGCCGGCCTTCCTCGAGCATGTCGAGGAACAGGTCGCCCGCCGCGCGGGCGTGTTCGGGACGGCTGTGGACCGCTGCGGAAACAAGCGGGAGGATGCAACTGTCGGCCGAGCGGCCCGGCGCCGCGTCGCCATGGTGGACGCAATTCAGATCCTCGGCGCGCTGGAGGTGGGCCAGGGCCAGGTTCCACTCGGGAATGGTCGGCCGGACGTCAGGCGTGGCGGCCAGGGCCTCGGTAGCCGCCGCAAGGTGCGTGATCGCCCCTGCCGTGTCGCCGAGCCGAAGCAGTTCGCCGCCGAGCTGCGCCTGGATCTCGGGGCTGCTCGGGCTGGCGGACAGGCTGGCTCGAAGCTCGTCCGCGAGGCTCGTTCCGAAGTAGGCGTTCGAGCCGTCCCGCAGCCGGCTGCAGGACTCCGCAAGGTCGTCGGAGGCCGCAGCGGCCAGGGGAGCTGCGAGCAGAACCAGACTGGCGAGCCCGCGGGCCGGCATGGCGGGAGACTACTACGCGCGACGACGCGAGCGGCTCTACTCCTTCTGCTCGCCCGGCGGTTCGGGGACAGGCGTCGTGTCGCCGTCTCCCGAGCCAGCGCCCGCGTCACCCGCGTCAGGCTCGCCACTCGCGTCACTCGCCGGCGGAGGTGTCGGCGGCACGGTCCGGGGGGCCGCCTTCGCGCCGAAGCGGGACGTGCCGAAGGCGGTCATGCAGGCGGCGCCCAGGCCGATCGTCCACGCCAGATAGCAGATGACGAGGCCGGGGAAACCGAACATGAAGCGGAAGAACCACGGCAGGCCGAGGAAGCCGAGGAGGTCGGCCGCGAGGGCCAGGGCCTGGATCGTCAGCACGCCGAGGGCGAGAGCGCCGAAGCTCCCGGCCGCGATCCCGCTGGCGCCCTGGAAGCGGTTGCGGAACCAGTCGCCGGCCGCGGCCGCCGCTCCGGTGTACCCGAGCACGAGGGCGAGCGCCAGGGCAACGAGCGCCGCCGGCCAGAGGAGGATGGCGAACGGAATGCCGATCACCGTCACCGCGAGCAGAATGCTGGCGACGATCAGGGCCGGGAGGATGAGCAGTTCAATGCCGAAGCCGACCGCGAGCATGATCAGCGGGTCCGAGACCGTGGCGGCCCGGACCCGGTCCACGCCCTTCGGCGACACGAGCAGGACCAGGCCGGCGAGCACGATGAGCAGCCCGGTGAAGATGATCGCCCGGACGAACTCGAACACCTTGCCCACCCGGAAGAAGGGCGGTCTCTCGCCGCCCCGGGGGAACCAGTCGCCGCTCCAGCCGTTGAACCAGTCGCCGTCCCAGTCCCACTCGAAGTCGCCCCAGTCGACCTCGGAGATCTCTCCGAGCACGGTCGCTCCTTCTTCCTGGCTCACCCTGCCGCCGACGGTGACGATGTCCCCCAGCACCTCCGCCTCCGGACCGAGCTCCACGTCCCCGCCGATGGCGACCACCTCGCCGGTCACGCGGCCGTCGATCTTCGCTTCGCCGCCGATGGCCACGGCGTCTCCGCGGACTTCCCCGTCGACCTTGATGCCGCCGCCGATCGACGTGATGGCGTCGGCCACTTCGTCCCGACCGACCCGCACCGTGCTGCCGAAGGCCACCTTGTTGTCGAGGTCGACCCGCACCACCGGCCCGCTGTCGCCGCCGGCATCTTCCGCTTCGGCCAGGTCGCGCTCGAGATCCTCGATGCGCTCGATCGCATCCTCGACCGCACCCTGCGCGCGTTCGCCGGCCTCTTCGAGGGCTTCGTCCAACTGCTCTCGGACCTCTTCGATCGCGGCGGCGGCCTCTTCCCGCGCTTCCTCCTGAGTTGCCTGGGCATCCGACTCCTGCTGAGGCTGGCCGAAGGCCAGGCCCGTGCAGCACAGCCCGAAGGCGACGAGCAGCGCGCCCGCTCTGAAGCCTCGACCCCGCGGCCGCTGGACGGATCCGCCCGACAGCCGGTGAAGGAGAGCGACTCCCGCCAGGCAGAGCAACGTGACCGCGGTGATCGCGATCGTCGCCGCCGGCGTGTTGAGGATCAGGTCGAGAACCTCGCCGACGCGGACCGCTCCGTTCAGCAAGGCAACGCTCTCCGCCAGCACGGCGGCCGCCAGGGTCAGCAGCCAGACGGCGGCGAACAGCGAGGCCTGCAGACCATCGACCAGGCCCAGCCACGACGAGGGAGCCAGCCAGGCGGCGCCGGTCAGCAGCAGGACCGCCGCCGCGGCCGAGACGGCCAGCGGCAGCCGGGCCCAATGGGGAATCGCCAAGGGCAGGATCGGCCGCGGGGCCGGCGTCATGGCCGGCCGGCTGGTTGCGGCGACCTGCCGCATGATGCGTTCCGTGAGTCCCGCCGGCACGGCGGGATCTTCCAGCGACTGGAACAGGCTCCGTAGGTCGATTCGGCTCCGCATGTTCATCTCCTCGCCCTTCGCCCTACGGTTCCGGGGTCGTCCTGGTTTCACGCTCGTCCCCGATCGGACGTGTCTCACACTACGCCATCCTGGCGCAGGCGTTCCTCGATCTCGCGGCGCGCCCTGCGCAGATTCGTCTTCACGGTCCCGAGCGGCATGCCGGTCGCCTCCGCGATGTCCTTGTACGGGAGTTCCTCCCGAAACCGGAGCAGGACGACGAGTCGATACTCCGGCCGGAGAGCCGCCACCGCCGCTTCGAGAGCGGCCGACAGTTCGCGCCGCTTGACCAGGGTGTCGGGGGACTCCGAGCGCTCGTCCTCGATGCGGTCCACGATGGACGACTGGTCCGTGTCGCTGGTTTCGATCGGCGTCGTGGGGAGCTTCTTCCGGCGAAGCTGGTCGATCGCGGCGTTGCTCGCGATCTTGAACAGCCAGCTTGCGAAACGTCGCCTGGGGTCGTAGCGGGAGAGCGCCATCCAGGCCTTGACGAAGACCTCCTGGGTGACGTCCTCGGCGACACCGTGGTCCCGAACCATCCGCAGGACCAGACTGAAGACGGGTCGCTGGTAGCGCTCGACCAGCGTCCGGAAGGCGAGTTCCGAACCCTCGATCGCCTTCGCCACCAGGGCGGCTTCATCCTGCGGTCCGCGGCGCATCGGTTCAGTGTGGCATGCGGTGGGGCTGCCCCGTATCATTGCCGTCGTGCGCTTTGACCCGGACTCCAGGAACTACGCGGAACTGGCGGACGCGGTTCGGGCGGTCCGCGTCGCGAGCCGCGTCACCCGGCGCCTGCAGGCGGAGATCGGGGGCGCCTTCCTGACCAAGGACGACCGCTCGCCGGTGACGGTCGCGGACTACGCGGCCCAGGCACTGGTCAGTCTCGTGCTGCCGGCTGAAGACGCCATCGTCGGTGAGGAGACATCGCCGGACCTCGTGACCCCCGAGGGACGGGAGGTGATGACCAGGGTCGTGGACGCAGTGGGATCCGAACGTCCCGGCGTCACCGCGAAGCAGGTTGGCGAAGCGATCGATCGCTGTTCGAGCGCCGGCGGCGCGAGCGGCAGGTTCTGGGTGCTCGATCCGATCGATGGCACGAAGGGCTTCCTGCGCGGTGACCAGTACGCGATCGCGCTCGGCCTGATGGAGGACGGCGAGGTCGTGGGGGGAGTGCTCGGCTGTCCGAACCTGCCCTTCGCGGACGGTCGCGGCTGCCTGTTCGCCGCCACCCGGGGACGGGGCGCCTGGGAGTTGCCGCTGGATGAGGAGGGGTACGCGCCTCGCCGGATCGGCGTGTCCCCGGTTGTCGACTCGACGGACGCCGTGTTCTGCGAATCGGCGGTGTCCATGCACTCGGACCGGGGCGGGCATGCCGGGATAGCCGAGCGGCTCGGCGTCACGGCGGCTCCCGTGCGCATGGACAGCCAGTGCAAGTACGGGGCGATTGCGCGAGGCGACGCTTCGATCTACCTCCGCCTGCCCTCTTCCGCCACCTACCGCGAGAAGATCTGGGATCACGCCGCGGGGTTCATCGTCGTGACGGAAGCCGGCGGCGTCGTGACGGACGCCTTCGGACGAGAGCTCGACTTCAGCCTGGGGCGGACTCTCGACACGAATCGAGGGGTGGTGGCGACCAACGGTTTGCTGCACCGCGAGGTCCTGGCGGCGGCGGCGGCCGTCCTGCCGGAAGCTCCGGCTGCCTAGCAACCCATGGAGACGCTCCTCGTTACCGGCGCCGCCGGTTTCATCGGCAGCAACCTGGCGGCTGCCGCGCTCGCCGACGCTCGCGGTGCGGACCGCAAGGTGGTCGTGTTCGACAAGCTGACCTACGCGGGCAGCCTGCGCAACCTGGAGCGGGTGGCCGGCGACCCCCGCTACACCTTCGTGCGCGGGGACATCGCGGACCGTGAAGCGCTGCGAAGGGTGTTCGCCGAGCACCGGCCGTCGGCGGTCCTGAACCTGGCGGCCGAAAGCCACGTGGACCGGTCGATCGACGGCCCCGGAGCCTTCGTGCGGACGAACGTTCTCGGCACGTTCGAGCTGCTCGAGGCGGCCCGGTTCGATCTCGGCGGGCGGCCGGAACGGGAGCGGACGGGGTTTCGCTTCATCCACGTCTCGACCGACGAGGTGTTCGGAAGCCTCGGCGAGGCAGGGCGGTTTCGTGAGGACACGGCCTACGACCCGAGTTCGCCCTACTCGGCGTCCAAGGCGGGGGCGGATCATCTGGTCCGCGCCTGGTGCCGTACCTACGGCCTGCCGGCGATCGTCACGAACTGTTCGAACAACTACGGCCCCTACCAGTTTCCCGAGAAACTGATCCCGGTGATGATCCTGAACGCGGCATCCGGACTGCCGCTTCCGGTGTACGGCGAGGGTGCGAACGTCCGTGACTGGCTTCACGTGGACGACCACTGCGAGGGGCTGCTCCGTGTGCTGCGGCTGGGCGAGCCGGGCCAGAGCTACAACTTCGGCGGCGATGCGGAGCGAACGAACCTCGAGGTCGTGGAGGCCATCTGCTCGGCGCTCGAGGCGGAGTTCCCGGCCTCGGAGAATCCTTCACTCGCGGCGAAGGGGGCAGGGAGCTACCGGGACCTCGTGACCTTCGTCGATGACCGGCCGGGCCATGATCTGCGCTATGCGGTCGACGCCGCCAGGGCGCGGAGAGATCTGGATTGGGCGCCGCGGCGCGACTTCGAAACGGGTCTCCGCGAGACGGTCCGCTGGTACCTCGATCACCCGGACTGGTGCGAGGCGGTCGCTTCCGCCAGCGAACGGCGCCGGCTGGGACTGCACCAGCGGCTGACGGCGGCAACGTGAGTCCGCTTCGAGGCATCCTGCTGGCGGGCGGTGCCGGCACCCGGCTCCACCCGGTGACGCGGGCGGTCAGCAAGCAGTTGCTGCCGGTCTACGACCAGCCGATGATCCACTACCCGCTCTCCAGCCTGATGGTCGCGGGCGTGCGGGAGATCCTGATCATCACCACGCCGCACGACCAGCCCGCGTTCCGGCGCCTGCTCGGCGACGGCCGGGATCTGGGAATCGAGCTCTCCTACGCCGTCCAGGAGGCCCCCGAGGGGATCGCCCAGGCGTTCCTGATCGGGGCCGAGCATCTGGGGGGCGCCCGGGCGGCGCTGGCCCTGGGCGACAACATCTTCCACGGCCACGGACTGGCGGACGTCCTGCAGCGGGCGGCGGCGCGGCACATGTCCTCGCCCGGCGCCACGATCTTCGGCTACCGGGTCCGGGATCCGGAGCGCTACGGCGTCGTCGAGTTCGACGCGGGGCGGCGCGTGATCGGCCTGGAGGAGAAGCCGGCAGCGCCGAAGTCGCCGTACGCGGTGCCGGGCCTCTACTTCTACGACGACCGCGTCGTCGAGTTGGCGCGGACGCTCCGTCCCTCGGCGCGCGGCGAACTGGAGATCACCGACCTGAACCGGCTCTACCTGGACGAAGGGACGCTGCGGGTCGAACTGCTCGGCCGCGGCATCGCCTGGCTCGACACGGGGACCCACGAGGCCCTGCTGCAGGCGGGCAACTTCATTCAGGCGCTCGAGGAGCGGCAGGGACTGAAAGTGGCGTGCCTGGAGGAGGTCGCCTACCGCATGGGTTACATCGACGCCGACCAGTTGCGGCGGCTGGCGGCGAAGACCAGCGACGGGTACGGCCGCTACCTCAGCCTGGTCCTCGAGGAAGGGCGGTGAGCGCCCCGCCAACGGTTCGCGCCGCGGGGCTGCCCAGCGTGCTGATCGTCGAGCCGGTCGTTCATCGCGACGGCCGCGGTTTCTTCCTGGAGAGCTACAACGCGGCGACGTTCGCGGAAGGCGGCATCGGCCGGCCATGGGTCCAGGACAACCACTCCCGGTCGAACCGGGACACCGTGCGGGGGCTGCACCTCCAGTGCCGCCGGCAGCAGGCCAAGCTCGTCCGCGTCACCCGGGGCGAGGTGTTCGACGTCGCCGTCGACGTGCGGCGCGGCTCGCCGTCGTTCCTGGAGTGGACCGGCTGCCTGCTCTCCGAGGACAACTTCCGCCAGCTCTTCATTCCGCGCGGGTTCGCCCACGGCTTCTGCGTGGTCAGCGAGACCGCCGAGGTGCAGTACAAGTGCGACGAGTACTACGACGGCGACGACGAGCTGACGATCGCCTGGAACGACCCGCAGATCGGCATCGACTGGCCGATCGAGGAACCGCTGCTTTCCGACCGGGACCGCGCCGCGGCGACGATCGCGGGATGTTTCGAACAGTTGCCGACGTTCTCCTGGTGAGATGATGTCGCCGACCGCAGTTGAGGAGGACCTGCGCGCCGCCGACCGCGAGCAACTCGAGGCGCACGGCATCGGCGTGGACGAGGCGCGGCGCCAGCTCGCCATCCTGCGCGACCCGCCGCCGAAGGCCCGGCTGGTCCGGCCGGCCCTCCTCGGCGACGGCATCGAGCCGCTGCCCGCCGGGTCCGAAGCGGAGCGGCTTGCCGAAGCGGGCCGGGCGGCGGCCCGGTCCGGACGGTTGGTCCGGTTCGTGCCGGCCTCGGGCGCGGCCTCGCGGCTCTTCGCCGAACTCAAGGCGGCCGCCGCCGGCGGCGCCCCGGACGATCCGGTGCTCGGCCGCTTCGAGAAGGCCCGGCGCCATCTCCCCTTCGACGCCGTCGGCGCGGTGGAAACTCTCGAACGGTACGGCGACACTCCGAAGGCCCTGATCCCCTTCCACCGCTATCCCGGCGGCGAGGTGCGCACGGCTCTCGAGGAGCACATCGTCGAGGCGGCCGCCGTCCTCGGCGACGGCGGCGGATCGGCGTCGCTCCACTTCTCGGTCGCTTCGCGGCGCCGGCCGGCGTTCGAGGCGTTGCTCGCCGAACGGTTGCCGGCGCTCGAGCGGCGTTGCGGCTGCCACTTCGAGATCGCCCTCTCCCACCAGTCGCCGGCCACCGACAGCATCGCCCTGGGCGAGCGGGGCGCGCCGTTCCGGCTCGCGGACGACCCGGCGTCGCCCCTGCTCGTCCGGCCCGGCGGTCATGGCGCGCTGCTTCGCAATCTCCAGGGACTGGCCGACCGGGGCTACGAGCTCATCGCGATGAAGAACATCGACAACGTGCAGCCGGAACCGCTCCAGGACCCGGCGGTCAGGGCGCTGCGGATCCTGGCCGGCATGGCTCTGGAGCTGGCGCGGAGTGCGGGTCGACCGTCCCGGGTTTGCGGCGTCGTGCCGACCCTCGGCACGGCCGGCGGCGGTCCCTTCTGGGTGCGGGACGCATCTGGTGAAATCGGGCTGCAGATCGTGGAGACGGCCCAGATGGACATGGCGGACGCGGAACAGTCGGCGATCCTGGACAGGTCAACGCACTTCAACCCGGTGTTCATGGTGTGCGCGGTCCTCGGTCCCGGCGGCGAACCGTACCGCCTCGAGGACTACGTCGATCACGGCGCCAGCTTCCTCGTGGACAAGAGTCACGGCGGCAGGCCGCTGACCGCGCTGGAGCGCCCCGGCCTGTGGAACGGCTCGATGGCCGGGTGGAAGACGCGGTTCGTCGACCTGCCCGCCGAGGTGTACACGCCGGTCAAGACCGTGTTCGACCTCGCCGGCGAGGAGCACCAGTGCCCGGCGCGAGCGGCCTTCAATGGAGACGAGCGATGAAGGAAGATCCCGAGACGGTCAGGGCTGGAACGACGAAAGCCGGATGGCTGCTCCGCGCGGCTGTGGCCGTGGCCCTGGTCGCGGCGCTGCTGCTGTACGGCCGGCGCGTGGCGGGCTACCTGCCCGAGTTCAGCGCCTGGGTGGACGGCCTCGGCGTGTGGGGGCCGGTCGTGTTCGTCCTGGGCTACACGGTGGCGACCGTCGCCTTCATTCCGGGCTCGCTGCTCACCCTCGCCGGGGGCGCGATCTTCGGCCTGGCCGAGGGCACCGCGCTGGTGTTCGCCGGCGCCTCCCTGGGCGCGACGGCGGCCTTCCTGGCGTCGAGGTACATCGTCCGCGGAGCGATCGAACGGAGGGTCGCGGCGGAGCCCCGCTTCTCCGCCATCGACCGGGCGGTCGGCCGCGAGGGCTTCAAGATCGTGCTTCTGTTGCGCCTCACGCCCGTCGTCCCCTTCGTCCTGCTGAACTACGCCCTGGGGCTGACACGAGTGAAGCTGCGCGACTACCTCTATGCACTCGGCGGCATGCTGCCGGCGACCCTGCTCTACGTCTACTACGGCAAGGTGGCCGGGGACGTGGCCGAGATCGCAGCCGGCGGCGGCCAGGAGCGGGGCTGGGAAACCCATGTCTTCACGGGCGTCGGGCTGGTCGCCACCATCGCGGTGATCGCGGTCGTCACCCGCATCGCCCGCCGGGCGCTCAGGGAAGAGGTGGGCGAATGACCAGGCCGGAACTGCTGGCGGAGGACAGGCACGACCGGGCGCTGATCGACCAGGTCGCGCCCGCCGACTGGACGAACCCGGAGCCGCCGGGGCGTTACCACCTGGTGGTGATCGGCGCCGGCACGGCCGGCCTGGTGACCGCGATCGCCGCCGCGGGCCTGGGCGCCAGGGTGGCGCTGATCGAACGCCGGCTGATGGGCGGCGATTGCCTGAACTTCGGCTGCGTGCCGTCCAAGGGCGTGATCGCCGCGGCCCGTCGGTGGAGTGCCGGCCGCGCCGACGCCGGCTTCGGCGCGCCGGGCGCCGAGCGGCCCGGCGACTTCGCCGCGGCGATGGAGCGCATGCGCCGCATCCGCGCGGAGATCAGCCGGGACGACAGCGCCGAGCGCTTCCGGGATGCCGGCGTCGACGTCTACCTGGGCGAAGGACGCTTCCTCTCCGATCGCGCGATCGCCGTGACCGGTTCCGCCGGCGACCGCGAGCTGCGCTTCCGGCGGGCCGTGATCGCCACCGGCGCCCGCCCCCAGGCGCCGCCGATAGCGGGCCTCGAGCGCTGCGGCTACCTGACCAACGAGACCGTCTTCGCCCTGACCGAGCGGCCCGGGCGGCTGGCCGTCATCGGCGCCGGACCGATCGGCTGCGAGCTCTCGCAGGCCTTCGCCCGGCTCGGCAGCCGGGTGACGACCTTCGACGTGCTGCCCGGCATCCTGCCGCGCGAGGATCCGGACGCGGCGGCCGTGGTCGAACGGGCGCTTCGCCGCGACGGCGTCGAGCTGGCCCTTGGCGCGAGGATCGAGGAAGCGGCGCCCGAGGCCGGCGCCGTCCGGCTCGCCTGGGTCGACAGCGAGGGCGAGAAGCGGGAGACCGTCTGCGACGAAATCCTGGTGGCCGTGGGCCGGGCGCCCAACGTCGAAGGGCTGGGACTCGGGGAAGTCGGCGTCCGCGGCGACGCCGCCGGCATCCGGGTCGACGCGAAGCTGCGCACGACGAACCCCCGCATCTTCGCCGCCGGCGACGTGACGCCCGCGCCCAACTTCACCCACCTGGCCGACGCCCATGCCGCGGTCGTGGTCCAGAACGCGCTCTTCTTTCCCAGCGCCCGTGCCGACCGGCTGGTCGTACCCCGCTGCACCTACACCGCGCCGGAGGTGGCCCACGCCGGCCTGGACCGGCGGGAAGCGGAGGAGCAGGGAATCGCTCTCGACGTGATCGACGTGTCCCTCGAGGAGAATCACCGCGCCCTGCTCGACGGCGAGGAGGAGGGGTTCCTGCGGGTCCTGCTGAAGCAGGGCAGCGATCGCGTGCTCGGGGCCACCGTGGTCGGCGCCGGCGCCGGCGACCTGATCGCGCCGCTCTCGCTGGCCGTGACCCACGGCGTCGGCCTCTCCCGCTTCACCTCGACCATCCTCCCGTACCCGACGCGGGCCGAGGTGTTGAAGAGAGCCGCGAACCAGTGGCGGCGGACGCGCTTCACGCCCCGCGCCCAGCGCCTGTTCGCCCGCTGGTTCCGCCTGACCGGCTGAAGCCCGCCTACAGGTGGCGCCGGCGCGGCCGTCTTCGCCGTCTCCGCCGTCTCCGCGGCCTGGCGGTGTCGGCCGGCTCGCCGGGCGGCGCGGCCTCGGCGTGCCGCCGCCAGCTCTCCAGCGCTTCGGCGCCGCTGCCGGTGGCGGCGGAAAGGAGGGCGAAGAGTTCGAGAGCGGGCCGGAAGGCTTCGCGCCGGACGAGGCCTGGCACGGTTCTCGGGTTCCGGGGCTCTTCGCAGAGACGCTGGAAGGTCTCGAGCACCTTCTTCATCCTGCTGCGTCGCGCCGCGGAGAGGGCGAAGCGCTGGCCGAAATCGGCCACCACGTCGTCCACGAGTTGCTGCAGACGGCGGCGGTGAACCCTGGCGCCGCCCGCCTCCAGGCGGTCCCTGCCGACCACGATCCGGGGCAGCAGCAGGGAGGAGAGGAGCACCGCGGGCGGCACCTCCGGGTCGGCCCGCACCCGTTGGTCGAGCAGGCCGGCGAGGTTCGAGAAGCTGTTCGCCCCGCTCGACTGTTCCGACACCTCGTCGACTTCGGGGAGGACGATCGGCAGCAGTCCGGAGCGTCCCATCCAGTCGAAGGCCGCGGCGCTGCGGCCGCTCGCGAGCAGTTGGAGCAGCTCCTCGATCAGGCGGTGCGGAGAAGCCTTGACCATGTCGCGGCGATGCGCGAAGGCGGCGCCGAGGGTCTCTTCCTCGATCTCGAAGTCCAGGCGGGCGGCGAACTCGCAGGCGCGCAGCATGCGGACCGGATCCTCCCGGTAGCGCAGGTTCGGGTCGCCGATCACCCGCAGGGAGCGCTGCTCCAGGTCCTGTATGCCGCCGACATAGTCGACGATGGCGCGGTCCGAGGCACGGTAGAGCAGGGCGTTGACGGTGAAGTCGCGGCGGAACGCGTCCTGCCGCGGGGTGCCGTAGGTGTTGTCGCTGGTGACGAGGAGTTCGCCCGGTGAACGGCGCTGATCGTCGGGATCGGGTGCGCCTCGGAACGTGGACACCTCGACCACCTCGTCGCTGAACAGGACGTGGACCAGACGAAAGCGCCGGCCGATGATCCGCGAGTTCCTGAACAGCCGCCGCACTTCCTCCGGCCGCGCGTCGGTGACGACGTCGTAGTCCTTCGGCCGCCGGTCGAGCATCAGGTCGCGCACGCTGCCGCCGACCAGGCAGGCGTTCCTGCCGCTCTGGCGGAGCCGGCGGAGAACCTTCTGCGCGCCGGCGGAGAGCCGGCGCGATGCGATGGGATGTTGGGAGCGCGGCAGAACGGTGGCCGGGGCCGGCGCTTCCATCGGCTCAGGGTATCAACGGCGGCCGGCGACCGCCTCGGGCTTGGTAATCTGTGGCGTTGTGCAACGCATCGGGGGAGTGTGCGTCTGGTTGGCCATCGCGATCCTGGCGGCTCTCCCCGGCCCGGCGCGGGCGGATGACCTGTTCCTGCCCCCCGATCCCTCGGCGGCCCTCGCCCCGGTTCCGGGCGACCCCGCAAGCGCCGCCTCGGAAGTCGGCGCGGCGCCCGAGGTGGGCTTCGCGGCGCCGACCTTGCGGCAGCGTCTTGCACGGTTCGACCGCGGTTTGCTGGAGCGGGTGCGCGCCGCGGCGGATTCGGGCGCCCCGGCGGCCGGCCTGCTGGACCTGAACCTGTTCGAGGACGCGGTCTTCCGTGTCACCTCTCTTCGGACCGCGCCGACCTCGGCCGGCTTCGCGATCACCGGGCGACTTGAAGGCGTGGCGTACGGCTCCGTGGCCATCGTCGTGAACGGCCTCGAGATCGCCGGTTCCGTCCGCGCGCCAGGCGGCAACTACTCGTTCGAGCGGGGCGCGGACGGTCATGTCGTGATTCGCCAGATCGATGAGGACGCGCTGCCTCCCGGCGCCGAGCCGCTGGAACCCCTGCCCGGGGCCGGTGGACCGGGCGGCGTCGAACAGCGGGCCACGCCGCCGCCGGAGCCTCCACCGCTCGCTCGGTCCGCGATCGGGCCCGGAGGTCCGGCCGCCGCGGCCGATCTACCGTTCGCGTCGAGCCCGCAGACGGTGGTTTCCCGGATCGACGTCCTCATTCTCTACACGCCCCGCGCCTTGGGAAGGCACACGAACCGCGCGGCGCTGGAGACGAAGATCGACCGCTGGTTCCTCGAGGCGAACCAGATGTTCACGGACAGCGGCGTCAACGCCACGCTTCGCCCCGTCCTCGTGGCCGAGGTTGACTACGACGAGGACATGACCGGCAACTCTGCGACGGACATCGTCCGCCTGG
>JAJDZH010000391.1 GCA_022824725.1 Thermoanaerobaculia bacterium
CGACCATGCCCAGGATCAGCGTGATGAAGGCGAGCCGCCACAGCATCTGGCTGCGCGGATTGCGCGGGCCGCGGCCAGGAGGACCGCCCGGCTGTCGGGGTGTCTCGACCATCGAAGCGCAGTCTATGTCCGCCCTGCCGCCGACCTGCTAGCCTCGCGCGCGTTTCGCTCCCTGGAACCCCCAGATAGAGACTCAGAACCCTGGAGACCGGACCATGGAACTAGGACTGCTCGCTGGCGCCTTCGGCAGCCAGATCACCATCGACATCGATCGCATCCGGCAGGCGGAAAGCGCCGGCTTCACCTCGGTCTGGACCGCGGAGGCCTACGGCTCCGACGCCGTGAGCACGGCGTCCTGGATTCTGGCCCAGACGGAGAAGATCAAGGTCGGCACGGCGATCATGCAGATGCCGGCCCGCAGTCCGGCGATGACCGCGATGACCGCGATGACGCTGAACCAGCTCTCCGGCGGGCGCTTCCTGGTCGGCCTCGGTCCGTCCGGCCCGCAGGTCATCGAAGGCTGGCACGGCGTCGCCTACGGCCGGCCGCTGACGCGCACGAAGGAGTACATCGAGATCATGCGCAAGGTCTTCGCCCGCGAGGAGCCGGTCACCCACGAGGGCTACCACTACCAGTTGCCCTACCGCGGCGAGGACGGCACGGGTCTCGGCAAGCCGCTCAGGAGCATCCTGGCGGCGGACACCTCGATCCCGATCTACACGGCCTCGATCAGCCCGAACGGCCTGGCGTGCAGCGCCGAGGTCGCGGACGGCGTTTTCCCGATCTGGATGAACCCCGAGCGGTACGACCTGCTCGAGGACGCCCTCGAGCGCGGCTTCGCGGCCGCCGGCAACGGCAAGAGCCTCGACGACTTCAAGATCATGCCCTTCGTCACTGTCGTCATGGGCAACGACGTGGAGCAGTGCCGCACACCGGTCAAGCAGAGCATGGCCCTGTACATCGGCGGCATGGGCGCCCGGGACAAGAACTTCTACAACGACTACGCGAAGCGCCTCGGCTACCCGGACGACGCGAGGCGGATCCAGGACAACTTCCTCGGCGGCAAGAAGAGCGAGGCGGTCGGCGCCGTGCCCGAC
Source organism: Thermoanaerobaculia bacterium (assembly GCA_022824725.1). Classification (GTDB taxonomy): domain Bacteria; phylum Acidobacteriota; class Thermoanaerobaculia; order Multivoradales; family Multivoraceae; genus Multivorans. The sequence goes on from JAJDZH010000391.1 coordinate 1,098, forward strand.
GCCCTGGTCGACGACGTCGCCCTGGTCGGTCCGAAGGAGCGGATCGTCGACCGGCTCGCGGCCTGGAAGGAAGCCGCCGGCAACGGCCAGGTCGCGTCGATGGTGCTCGGCTGCCGGCAGCCTGAGGCGCTGGAGGCGATCGCGGAGGCGGTGCTCTAAGGCTGTACATTGCCCTTGTCAACGCCGGCTGTCGCCGCAGGCACGTCTCCGAGACTGGGTGCGCCGGCGCCCTCGCCGGCTGCCGCCGTAGGCGGCCAGAAAACTGCGCCGCGAAGCGGCGACCTTTGAGTCTGCTCCCGGGAATCGAGAGCTCGCTTCGACTCATCCGCGTCGACGCTCTGACACTCTCCGTGTTCGCTCCGCGCGAGGCCTTCGGTAGCGGCAAGCGCCGGGTACAAGGGCGCTTCGAGTATGCCGGCAGCCGCTATGCCCTGTGGGTGACGGACCCGAAGTGGGAGCGACGGTACCTCTCGCAGCCCGACGGCAGCCACGAGGTCGGCGAGTGCTACCTTACGGTCAGCTTGGGCGAACCCTTCGGCGACGCCTGCTACAGGTTGATTGCTGTCGCCGGGTCTCTTCCCACTTCTTGAAGTCGAAGCCGCCCTTGCGCTTGCACGGCTTGCAGCGGACCAGTTCGGCGGCGGGTTCGCCGTAGTTCGTGATGACGACGCGCTCCCCGTTCTGTGCCGCCCTCACGAGTTCGGAGAAACGGGCCTTGGCCTTTGTGATCGCGACTTCCATGGATCGCCTTCCGCATGCGGAAGCGTATTGCACCGCGGCGATCGGACGGAGTCCTGCTTGCGGCCCACGATGACCGTGATCCCGACCTCGTGCCAGACGCACTCTGCCGCGAAGCCGGCCGACGCGACGGCTGCCAGCTCCTCCTCCAGCGGGAAGTAGGTGTCCTCCTCCGACCACTCCTCGAAGTGCTCGAAGGCGCGCCGCTCGTCGATGCCGTGGGCTACGAGGTGGTCGGCCCAGCCGCGCCAGGTTGCTTCCTGGGCGGCGGATTCCCGCGGCATGGTTGCGTCCGCGTTGACGAAGATGCCGCCGGGTTCGAGGGCCCCGAACACGCGGCGGTAGAGCGCTCTCTTGTCCTCCATCGTCGGGATGTGATGCAGGGCGAGGGATGCGGCGGCGCCGCGGCAGCGGGGCAGGGGGTCCAGGAAGGAGGCCCTGGTGAAGCGGGCCCGGTCGCGGAACCGGGTGAGGCGCGTTCGTGCCTGGTCGAGCATCTCACCGTCGATGTCGATGAGTTCGACGACGGCCTGGGTGGAGGACTCGAGGATCGCCTCCGACAGGGCGCCGGTACCGGCTCCCAGGTCGATGATCGGACCGGGCGCCGCCGGGGCCAGTGCATCGGCGGCAACGGCGAGCATCTCCTCGTAGCCGGGGATGAACCGGCGAATCGCCGCGTCGTACTCGTCGACGGCGATGCGCAGGTGGCGGCGAACGGAGTGGGATGCGTCGTCGTTCATCGCCGATCGGCCGCCCGCGGCGGTCAGGCGAGGGCCTCCGTCGCGGTCAGGAACCGTCCAGGCCCGGACGGACGAGGCGCAGCGGCCCGTCACGTTCGTAGCGGTGGGCCGGGTTGTTCAGCATGGCGGCCAGTTCCGCGGCCTGGAACGATGCCTCGACGCGCTCGGGCGGCGGCGTGCCGTAAGGGGTCGTCCGTTGCCTGGGGACCCGGCCGGCGTCGCGGATGAGCTGCTCCATCTCCGCGGGAGACAGTTCCTGGCCGTGGGCGGCGCCGGCGGCCCGGGTGATGCTCTCGTTCATCAGGGTGCCGCCCAAATCGTTCACCCCCGCCTCGAGGCAGGCCTTGACCCCCTGCGGCCCCATCTTGACCCAGGAGGCCTGGACGTTCCCGAACCAGGGGTGAAGCGCCAGCCGGGCCACCGCGTGCATGAGAACCGCCTCGCGGAAGGTCGGTCCCTTGCGGGCGCGGCCCTTGAGGTAGAGCGGCGCCTCCATGTGGACAAAGGGGAGCGGCACGAACTCGGTGAAGCCGCCGGTCCGTTTCTGCAGGTCGCGCAGCCGGAGCAGGTGGCGGGCCCAGTTCCGGGGACCTTCGACATGGCCGTACATGATCGTCGCCGTCGTGCGGTAGCCGACGCCGTGGGCGGTCTCCATGACCTCGAGCCACTGGTCGGTGTTCAGCTTGTCGGGGCAGATGACGGCGCGGATCTCGTCGTCCAGGATCTCGGCGGCGGTCCCCGGCAGGGTGCCGAGCCCGGCGTCCCGGAGGCGCAGCAGGTAGTCCCGCAGCGGCATGTCGAGCGTCGCGGCGCCCTGCCAGACCTCGAGCGGCGAGAAGGCGTGGACGTGGATCTCGGGCACCGCTTCCTTCACCGCGCGGCAGATCCCCAGGTAGGTCTCGCCGGTGTAGTCGGGGTGGATGCCGCCCTGCATGCAGACTTCCGTCGCGCCGCGCTGCCAGGCCTCGACGGTGCGTCGCATGACCTCTTCGAGTTCCAGGTCGTAGGGCTTGCCGCGCAGGTTCTCGCTCAGCTTGCCTTTGGAGAAGGCGCAGAACTGGCACTTGAAGTAGCAGACGTTCGTGTAGTTGATGTTCCGGTTGACGACGTAGGTCACCGTGTCGCCGTTCACTTCGCGCCGGATTGCGTCCGCCGCGGCGCAGACGGCGGAGAACTCCGGTCCCCGTGCCGCGAACAGCCGGGCGATCTCGTCCTCCGAGAGGTCTTCGCCCCTCCGGGCGCGATCGAGGATGGGCCCGATGCCCGTTGCAGCGCGTGGTGCCGCGCCGTTGCCGTTCCGGGCGGCGGAGCTCGCCACCGCGGCGAGAACCTCGGCCGGCGGCGGGGTTTCCTCACCCGGGGACCAGTCGTCGGTGCGGGCGAGGCCGGTGGCGTCGATCCGCTGCAGGACGGCCGTGCGGACGCCGCCCAGCCGCTTGACTTCCCGGCTCTGGCCGCGGCCGTCATCGAGCCAGCGTTCCCCGTGGAGCGCCCACTCCGGGTACACCGTCAGCCGCTCGACCAGCGTCTTGCCGGCGGCGGCCGTCTCTTCCGCGAGGCGTTCCAGGTGCGGCCAGGGCGCTTCCGGGTTGACGAAATCGGGAGTCACGGGCGATACCCCGCCCCAGTCGTCGGGGGCGGCGGCGACGAGCCGCGGCGGCACGCCGGGGCGCCGGTGGGGGGGCGCCGGGGTGTGCCTCTCCGG
>JAJDZH010000263.1 GCA_022824725.1 Thermoanaerobaculia bacterium
CCGCGTAGTCCCTGCCCTCGTCGCGGAGCGGATCGAACTCGGCGGTGATGACGAGGGCCGGCGGCAGGCCGCTGTGGTCGGAGGCGAGCAGCGGCGAGGCGCGGAAGTCGGCGCGGTCGGCTTCGGAGCGCAGGTAGTGGCCGCGGAACCAGATCATGTGGTCCTTCGTCAGGACGTAGCCGTCCGCGTTCTCGTCGATCGAGGGGCGGCTGAACTCCATGTCAACGGCGGGGTAAACGAGAAGCTGGAAGACGAGATCCGGGCCGCCGTTGTCGCGGGCGAGCAGGCTCATGACGGCGGAGAGGTTGCCGCCGGCGCTGTCGCCGCCGACCGCGATCCGGGCCGGGTCGCCGCCGAGTTGTCCGGCGTTGGACGCGACCCACTGGAGGGCGGCCCAGGAGTCGTGGACCGCGGCCGGGAACCTGGCCTCCGGGGCCAGACGGTAGTCGACCGCGACGACCAGACAGCCGGCGCCGGCGCAGAGTTCGCGGCAAGCGTAGTCGTGGGTGTCGAGGTCGCCGATCACCCAGCCGCCGCCGTGGTAATAGACGAGGATCGGCAGGGCGTCGCCGGCATCCCGGGGGCGGTAGACGCGGACCGGAATGTCGCCGGTCGGCCCGGGAACGGCGGCGTCCTCGCTGTCCACGTCCGGGCCCTGGCCGAGCATCTCGGCGACCGCGAGATAGCCTGCCCGGGCCATCTCCACGGTCTGCTCCGTGATCGGCGGAACCTGGTTCTCGATCGCGGCCTGCTCCTGGGCTGCGAGGAAGGCCTGCACCTGGGGATCGACTGGCATCTGCGCGCTCCGTGGCTGTGGAAGGAGCGCGTAGCCTAACTGGGTGCGGCGGCGCCCTCGCCGGCATCCGGCGCAAAGCGCCGGTCCCGTAGCCGAGCGGTCCCTAGGCGTCGACCGCGTCGGTCGCCCGCTCGGCGGCTTCTTCAGCGGCTTCAGCCGCTTCTTCGGCCGCTTCCTCGGCGTGCTCGACCGCCTGCTCGACCGTCTCGCCGACGAGGTCGGCGAAGCCTTCCCAGTCGGCGGTCTCCAGGCTGGCCGCGATCAGTTCGGCCAGTTCGCCCATCTGCTCCCCGAACGCGCCGATCGCTTCGCCGAACATCTCCCAGTCGGCGCCTTCCATGGCTTCCCCGAGAGAGGCGCCGAAGCGTTCGCCGAACTCTTCCCGGAACTCTTCAAAGCGGCCCCAGTCGACCTCGCCGTCAGGGTGCTCCATGTCCTCGAACTGTTCCGCCCAGGCGTCCCACTCCTCCTCGTCGAAGGCCTGCTCGAACGACGCGGCGAACTGCTCGCCCCACTCCTCCCAGCGCCTGCCGAACTCTTCCCAGTCCTGGCCGTGGGCCTCCCAGTCGGCGTCCTCGAAGCTGCGGCCGAAGCGCTCGCCCCACTCCTCCCAGCGCTGGCCGAGTTCTTCCCAGCGCTCGTCGTGACTCGACTCGGCGTTCTCCTGGGACAGGAGCGCTTCGGGAACGAGGGCGATCAGAAGGGCGAACGCCAGCGTCGCCCAGCGATGGTGGTGAAGGTTCTTCATGTTCGGTCTCCCTGGCTGTCGGAGGGGCAGGCGGCCTGACTGGGCCGCACCTCTCTTACAACGTCGCGGCGTCGCGGGAGTTTCACGAGTGGGCATATCGGAAGAGTGAGCATTTCCCTGGCGTTCCTGTGGTCAACTAGCCGCGCGATGGAGACAGCCGGACACATGCCGCGTTCCCAGTTCGTGATCGAGGGTGGTCAACCGATTGCGGGCACGTTGCGCGCGCGGGGCAACAAGAATGCGGCGTTGCCGCTCCTCGCGGCCGCGCTCCTCACGGACGAGGAGGTCACGCTCCGGAACGTACCCCGGATTCGCGACGTGGAGGCGCAGATCGAGCTGCTGCGCCAACTCGGCGCGGAAGTGGCGTTCGCCGGCGGCGACACGGTGCGCGTCCGCGCCGGGGGCCTCGGCGACGACGATCCGGACCCGGACCTCTGCCGGGCGATCCGCGCTTCGATCCTGCTCGCCGGGCCGCTGCTGGCGCGGCGCGGGCGCGTGAACATGCCGGCCCCGGGCGGCGACGTCATCGGCCGGCGGCGGCTCGACACGCACGTGCTGGCGCTCGAGGGCCTGGGCGCCGGCATCGAGCTATGCCCGCGCGGCGGGCTTCAGTGTCGCGTCGAGGGTTCGGGGGAGCGCCTGCGGGGGGCCGAGATCTTCCTGGACGAAGCCTCCGTCACCGGGACGGAGAACGCGGTGATGGCGGCCTGTCTGGCGGAGGGCGAGACGAGGATCCTGAACGCGGCGAGCGAGCCTCACGTCCAGGATCTTTGCCGGCTGCTCCGATCGATGGGGGCTCCGATCGACGGCATCGGTACGAACCTGCTCGTGGTCCAGGGCGTGGAGCGACTCGGCGGGGCCGAGTTCGAGATCGGCCCCGACTACATCGAGGTGGGGTCGCTCATCACGCTGGCCGCGGTCACCGGCGGCGAGCTGTGCATCCCGGACGCCCGGCCGGAGGAGCACCGGGCTACCCGGCTCGCCTTCGGCCGTCTGGGCGTCGACTTCGAGGTGTCCGGGGATGGCCGGGACCTGTTCGTTCCGGGTGGCCAGGAACTCCGCGTGCGGACCGATCTCCAGGGCGCGATCCCGAAGATCGAGGACGCCACGTGGCCGGGTTTTCCCGCCGATCTCACCTCGATCGCGGTGGTTGGCGCGACCCAGAGCCGCGGCTCGGTGCTGATCCACGAGAAGCTGTTCGAGTCGCGGATGTTCTTCGTCGACCGCCTGGTGGCGATGGGCGCCCAGATCGTGCTCTGCGACCCCCACCGGGTCGTCGTCAGCGGGCCGTCGAAGCTCTATGGGCGGGACATGGTGAGCCCGGACATTCGAGCCGGCATGGCGATGCTGATCGCCGCCCTGTGCGCCGAAGGCCGCAGCGTGATCGACAACGTGCAGCAGATCGACCGCGGCTACGAGAGGATCGACGAGCGGCTGCGCTCGTTGGGCGCGAACATCGAACGCGTCGGCTGACGGGGTGCGCCGGCGCCCCCGCCGGCTTGTAGCCGCGGGTCTTCTGACCCGCGGACAACAGCGCGCCGCGAAGCGGCGACGATCGGGCCGCGCTAAGGTTCGCGCATGGCGGGCATCTACTACGAGCAGTTCGAAGTCGGTCAGCTCTTCGACCACGCGCTGCGGCGCACCGTCACGGAGGCGGACAACGTCTTCTTCACCGCGATGACCCACAACCCGGCCGCGCTCCACCTCGACGCCGAGGCGATGAAGAACAGCGAGTTCGGCGAGCGGATCGTCAACAGTTGCTTCACCCTGAGCCTGATGGTCGGCATCTCGGTCGGCGACACGACCCTGGGTACGACGATCGCCAACCTGGGCTGGAACGACGTCGTCTTCCCCCGGCCCGTGTTCCACGGCGACACCCTGCGGATCGAGACCGAGGTGAAGGACAAGCGGAAGAGCCGTTCACGGCCGAACGCCGGGATCGTGACCTTCGAGCACCGCGCCTTCAACCAGCGCGACGAGCTGGTGGCGCGCTGCACTCGGCTGGGCCTGATGCTCAAGCTGCCGGAGGGAGAGGGCTCATGAAGTTCGTCGAACTCGCCACCTTCGATTCCCGGCTGGAGGCCGAGACGATCGGTCACGCCCTGGACCAGTACGACATTCCGTTCCTCGTGCAGAGCGCCGGCGTCGGGATGTTCGGCATGGGGAT
>JAJDZH010000485.1 GCA_022824725.1 Thermoanaerobaculia bacterium
CTGGTTCTCGCCGAGGCCGGGATGACGGTCCGGGCCCGCGAGATTCTGGAGCGGTCGCTCGAGATCGACGGGCGGAATCCGGTGGCGCGGCAGAACCTGGCGCTGGCGGCGCTTCATGCAGGCGACTGGCCGGCTTCCGAGATCGAGGCGCGTGAAGCGCTGGCGCTCAATCCGCAACTGTCGCTCGCCTGGAACTACCTCGGCATGTCCCTGGCCAATCAGGGTCGGGTCGACGAGGCGTTGGAGGCCTGGCAGAGGTCGGTCGAAGTCGGGCCCGGCGACCTGGACGTGCTCTTCAACCTGGCCACGATGGCGGCCCGTTCCGGCCGGCGGGAGATCGCCCGCCCGGCGCTCGAGCGGTTCATTCGGGAGGCGTCGGCGCCCGAACTGCGCGAGCGGCGCGCGGCGGACCTCCAGACGGTACGGGCTCTGCTGCGCGGCCTGTAGGTCGCGACACTCTCGGGACTGGGTGCGCCGGCGCCCCCGCCGGCATCCGGCGCGAAGCGCCGGGCTCTGGTTCAGCGCGGCGGTTCGCCCGACTCCGTGGCCCGACCCTGCTCCCGCGCATCCCGCTGGTCGCGGTCGTAGAGCGCCTGGTACCTCTCCATCTGCGCCTCGGCCTCTTCGGTTCGCCCAAGCTGTCGCAGGACCTGGGCCAGGCCGTAGACCGCCTCGCTGTGTTCGGGCGCCAGCGCCGTCGCCCGGCGGTAGGCGGCTTCGGCCCGTTGCAGCAGCTCCCCGGCTCGACCGGGCTCCGCGCCGGCGGCGCCTTCCCAGGCCCGGGCGAGCTCCAGCAACTGCTCGGCATCGGGCTCCGCCAGCGAGGCGGAACGCTCGAACGACTCCGCTGCCCCCGTGTACTCCCCGCGCCAGAGCAGGATGCCGCCGAGCAGGCGGTGGGGCGCGGGATCGGCCGGCCGCAGCGCCGCGGCCTCCCGGGCATGAAGCAGCGCTGCGTCCGGTCGGTTGTCCTCCCACAGCGCGGACGCCAGGGCGATCCGGGTGCCTGCGTTCGTCGGATCGAGTTCGACGGCGCGGCGGAGCGGCTCTTCGGCGGCGCGGAAGCTGCGCTCGAGGAGGAGAGCCTTCCCAAGGCGTGCCCAGGCGCCCGGGTCCTCCGGGTCGACTTCGACCGCGCCGCGGAGACGATCGATCTCCGATCCGCCGTCGTTCCCGGTTTCGGGAGGTGCGGTCTGCAACTGGTCGAGATGCCGCTGAGCCAGCGGGTCGTCCGGGCGGAGTTCGAGAACCGTTCGAAGGTGTCGGGCTGCTTCATCGTGGCGCCCCTGGCTCATCAAGAGGACGGCGAAGTCGGAGAGCGCGGCAATGTGCCGCGGGGAGACGGTCAGCGCCTGCCGGAACGTCTCCTCGGCTGCGGCCAGTTCCCGCATCGCCATCAGGACGGCGCCGCGCTGGTAGAGCCCGTCCGCGTTCGCCGGGGCCATGTCGAGAGCCCGTTCCACGGCCGCCAGCGCTTCCTCGCGGCGACCGGCGTGCAGCAGTACGGAGGAGGCGGCGATCGCGGTTCTCGGATCGTCCGGCGCCAGCCGGCCCTCCCGCGCGAGGGCCTCCAGGGCCCCGTCCGCGTCGCCGCTCCCGGATCGTTGAAGCGCCAGCCGCACGGCGTGGCCGGTGGGGTCGTCGAGGCTTCCCTGCTGGGCATCGGACCGATCCGCTTCTGCAGTGAGATCCCGGAGTCGCTGCACGGCCTCCTCGGCCTCGTCACGTCGGCCGAGAGCGGACAGCACCTGTTCGAGAGCTTGGAAGGTCTCCGGAACGTTCGGGTCGAGTTCCGCCGCGAGACGCAGGAAGGGCAGGGCGCGTTCCGTCTCGCCGGCAGCGTGAAGGAACCGCCCGTAGTCGTAGGTCAACTCCCTCGCGAGGTCGGTTGAAGCGTCAGCGGGCGGTGTGGCGGTCGCCAGCGGCTCGACGAAAGCGGCCAGCGCGGCGATCGCGTCGACGGTGCGACCGGCCTGGTAGTAGGCGCGGGCGAGGCGGCCGACAAGCTCCGGATCCTCGGGCGACAAGCGCTCGAGTTGCTGGATCGCTCCGTCCGCCTCACCGACCAGGAGATAGGCAGTGGCGAGGGCGCTGCGAATGCCTCGCTCCAGGTGCGCCGGAGGAGCCGCGGCCAGCGGCTGGAGTTCGGCCAGTGCGCCCCACGGATTGTCGCGCAGAAGGAGAACCCGGCCGCGGAGCAGTTGTACCTGCTGGTCCTCCGGATCCAGGTTCTCGATCAACGTCTCGGCGTCGCGCGGCCGCCCGAGCGCGACCGCACCCCAGGCAGCCGCCATTCGGGCCTCCAGGTCGTCGGGGTTCGCGTTGCTCCATGGCCGAAGGTACGGGTAGGCGTCGCCGGCTCGACCCAGGCGTCCGATCATCATGCCCAGGGCGCGCAGCGCCGGCGACAGCGGTTCGACCTCGATCGAACGCTGGTAGTAGGACGCGGCGTCCTGGAGGCGTCCCAGCGCTTCGGCCGCTCGGCCGGCGTTGAACAGGGCCGCGGGATCGGGCGGGTCGCCGTCGGCGAGGGGAGCGAGTACCGCCAGCGCCCGTTCCGCGTTCCCCGTCTCGAGAAGAAGCGCTCCGAGGGCGGCGAAGGCGATCTCGGGTGCGCCGGGCTGCTCGACGAGTTCCTCGAGAGCGGCGATGGCGGCCGCGGGGTCTCCCTGCTCGACGAGCGCCATCGCTTTGCCCAGAGCGGGCGGGATTTCCTGGGCCGCCACAGCACTCGCGGCGATCAGGCCGGACAGAGCGAGCGCGGCGAGTCGTTTGCCAGAGACCCTCATCGTTGGGGATGCTAGCGCGGCAGAGAGTGTACGAAGACCGGCGCTCCGCGCCGGATGCCGGCGGGGGCGCCGTCGCACCCAGTGTCTGCCGCGGGAAGTTAGAGTCTCAATCAGCGGACGACGCGGATCCTGGCGTCGGACGGCAAGCCGCCCAGTCGGAGCGTCGCGGCGCCGGGCCAGAGAACGTCGAGACTCACGGCCGCGCCGGCCTCTTCCGGCGCCGCGGCGCCGTCGCCGAACGGCACGCCGAAGGACTGGGTCAGGGAGTTTCGCGACAGGTACGAGGATCCGGCCCGGACCTCGCGGCGCTGCGTTCCCGTCTCGGTGCCCAGCTTCAGCACGGCGCCGATTCCGCGCCGGTTCGCGCTCTCGCGGTCAAGCAGATCGATGCGGATACTGCCGCCCAGGCGGTCGCTCTCGTTGGCGTAGACCTCCGCGGGACCGTTGCAGTTCGCGATGGCGAGGTCGAGGTCGCCGTCCAGGTCGAAGTCGGCTGTCGCCAGGCCCCGGCTGACGCCGGCGGCGGAGAGGCCGGCGCCGGGCGCCGGCTGGAAGCGGCCGCCGAGGTTCTCGAGGATCTGGTTGGGCTGCGCGTACGTCTCGCGGGGACCTTGCGCGTGTGCGGAGATGTCGTGCAGGACGTGGCCGTTGGCGATGGCGAGGTCGAGGTCGCCGTCCAGGTCGAAGTCGGCCAGGTCGACACCGAAGCCGACGTACGGCTGCGAGGGTTCGGCGATCCCGGCGGCGAAGCGCCGGTCGAGAAAGACGCCGTCGCCCCGATTCGAATAGAGGGCGTTCGTCTGCCGGTCGAGGTGGGTCACGACGAGGTCGTCGAAGCCGTTCGCGTCGATGTCGCCGACGGCGATGCCCA
>JAJDZH010000431.1 GCA_022824725.1 Thermoanaerobaculia bacterium
AGGGGCAGCTGCACGGCCGCGTCGTCGATCTCGAAGAGGCATCGGCCCAGGCGCAACGGGAGCTGGACGACGCCCTGGCCGAGCGGACGAGCTCGAAAGACGAAGCGACCGGCGCCCAGGAAGCTCTCGACGAAGAGCGGAGTCGCGGGCGCGAGCTCGAGGCCCGAATGCGCGACCGCGGCGACCAGCGCGACGAACTGCGCGACCAGATCGAGGAACTGCGGGTGCAGCAGGCGGGCCTGCGCCAGGATGCCGAACACCTCGAAGGCGACTACCGCGAGGAGTTCCGGCGCGAACTTGCCGCGCAGGAGGCGCCGGCGCCGCCGGACGGCGAAGCCCCGGACCTCGAGGCCATGACCGAGGAACTCGAACGCCGGCGCACCCTGCTGGAGCGGATGGGTCCGGTCAACGTCCTCGCGGCCGACGAGTACGACGAACAGCAGGAGCGCCACACGTTCCTGACCGGACAGCGCACCGACGTGGCGTCCTCCGTCGAGAGCCTGAAGCGCACGATCCGCGACATCGACAGGACCTCCTCCGAGCGTTTCGTCGCCGCCTTCAGCGAGGTCAACGAGAACTTCGGCCGCACCTTCACCGAGCTCTTCCGTGGCGGTGACGCGGAGATGCGCCTGATGGACGAGGAGGACCCGCTGGACTGCGGCATCGAGATCACCGCGCGGCCGCCGGGCAAGCGCGCCCAGAACATCATGCTGCTCTCGGGCGGTGAGAAGGCGCTGGCGGCGATCGCCCTGCTGTTCGCCCTCTTCCAGACCAAGCCGTCCCCGTTCTGCATCCTCGACGAAGTCGACGCACCGCTGGACGACGCGAACATCCTGCGTTTCGTGGACATGCTGCAGCGGATGTCGGCGGAAACCCAGTTCCTCGTCATCACCCACAACAAGCTGACGATGCAGGCGGCGAGCACGCTCTATGGAGTGACGATGGAGGAACGCGGCGTCTCGAAGATCGTCGGCGTCGACGTCGACGAGATGCACCCCGAGCGCCAGTTGGCGACCGCCTGATCGACCATCCGCTGGTAGGCTGGCTCGCATGAAGCGCTCAGCCCTGGTCTCTCTGCTCCCGCTGGCGGTGGCCGTTGCCACGCCCGCGACCGCCGCCGAACGCGACGCGCCGACCTTCTACGGTGATGTCCTGCCCGTGCTCCAGATGCACTGCCAGGATTGCCACCGGCCGGCGGGCGCCAACTACGGCGGCATGCGGGCGCCGATGGCGCTGACCACTTATGCCGAGGTGCGACCCTGGGCCCGGTCGATCGCGCGGACGGTGGCGGCGCGCGAGATGCCGCCGTGGGACGCCCACCCGCAGCACGACGGCACCTTCGCGAACGAACGCGTGCTCAACCAGGCGGAGATCGAGACCCTGGTCAACTGGGCCGGAAGCGGCGCGGCCCCCGGCGACGCCGCCGAAGCCCCGCCGCCGCGGGAGTTTCCGAGCACCGGCGGCTGGGTCGTCGGCGAGCCCGACCTCGTCGTGACGATGCCGGAGCCCTACTTCGTCGAGGACGACGTGGACGACCTCTACGCGGCGTTCTCCTACGTCCTTACCGAAGAGGACCTGCCGGAGGACCGCTGGGTCGTCGCCTTCCAGTGCAAGCCGGACAGCGACATCATCCACCACTTCAACCTCCATCTGCTGCCGCCCGACGAGAACGGCGAGTTGCCGGCGCCGCCCGAGTTTCCGAACCAGGATCAGATCGCCCCCTCGCCCGAGAACGCCGGCAGCTACATGGGCGGCGTGTCCTCCGGCAGCGACGCGAACCGCTATCCGGAGGGCTACGGTTTCCTGCTCAGGAAGGGCTCACGGGTGACGTTCGACATCCACTACCACAAGGAGGCAGGCGAAGGCACCGGCAAGTGGGACCAGTCGTCGATCGGCTTCGTCTTCGCCGATGAACCGGTCGAGCGTTCGCTCGGCTCGGGTCTGCGCCCGATCATGAACTTCACGTTCGCCATTCCGCCGAACGACGGCAACCACCAGGTCGGTCCCTACTCCACCGTCGCCCGGCGCGACACGGACATCATCGCGCTCATGCCGCACATGCACATGCGAGGCAAGGCCGCACGCTTCGAGGCGTTCTACCCCGACGGCACCACGGAAGTGCTGCTCGACGTGCCGCGATTCGACTTCTCCTGGCAGACCGTCTACTACTACGACCAGATGAAGCGCATCCCGAAGGGGACGCGAATCGAGTACACCGCCTGGTACGACAACTCGGCCGAGAAAGCGGCCCGCTACGGCTTCGACTCGAATCGCACCGTCCGTTTCGGCCAGCCCTCCACCGACGAGATGATGATGGGCTTCATGATGAGCGCCGGGGTGAGTGGCCCCGGGTCTTCTGACCCGGGGGGAGAGACGCCGCCGCGGAGCGGCGACCATTAGCGACCACGCCGCGAGAGCCGGTCCGCGGTCACGAGAAAAGCACCGGCGATCAACAGGCCCAGCAGTTCCCGGCTGTGCTCGATGTACATCCGGCTGGCCGACATCGGGGCCCAGAGGTCGCTGGTCGGACGGTTCATGAACCAGTCGATGAACCCCGGAAACGTCAGCACGACGCCCGCCGCCGTCACCGCGGCAAGCGCCAGAAAGACCGCGCGGTGCAGCGGCCGGTAGGCGGCGATCGTGCAGGCGCAGGCGATCGCGGCGTAGTACGTGACCCAGATCAGCGGATCCGGGTCGTTGATCTGCAGCAGGGCGAAAACCAGCATCCCCAGACCGAGCAGCAGGAGCAGGAAGCGGGGACCCGAACCACGCCGCGAGGAAGACATGGAGGCGAGCCTAGTCGCTTGAACCTTGCAAGGGGCCAGTTCGTTCATCGGTTTCATCCTGTTCAGTCTTGACAAAACAAACCGGACGATTCAACATCCGTGACCGATGACCGTCTCCGAACCGGCTCCCGCGCCGGACCGATCCGCTGGGGCTTCAGCGGCGACTGGCCCCAGCCTGCACGCCGCGGAAGAGCGCTTCATCGAAGCGATGGGGCTTGCGCACGAGGAGGATCGCCTGCCCCGCATCGCCGGCCGCCTCGTCGGCCTGCTCATCCTCTCGCCCGACCCGGTCCGCTTCGACCACCTCGCCGAGCGGCTCAGGGTCAGCCGCGCCAGCATCAGCACGAACACCCGTCTGCTGGAGAACATGGGCGTCATCCAGCGCGTGACCCGCCCAGGCGACCGCCGCGACTACTTCCGGATCAACGAAGAGCCCGGCCTCCTGCTGCGAATCGCCGATCGCTACCGGACCCGCCAGGCCAGCGCGGAAGAGATGAAGCAGGCACTCCCGCCGAACGCGGGAGGCGAAGTCGTCGTCGAGCGCCTGGAGCGGCTCATCCGCTTCTACGCGATCCTCGCCGACAGCCTCCAGTACGTGCTCGGCGCCGTGGCGGACAGCGAGGGAAACTCCGGCCCTGGAAGCGCGTAGACGACGCGACGACAGAACCACCAGACGAAAGAAAACGACGAACCCATGGCCATGTTTCATCAATCGAAGGAAGGCGCGGACGCCAGACGCCGCCGGATCAGCCGGCCGCAGATCGCCGGGCTTGCCGTCGCGGCAGTCGTGCTCGTAGCGGCCGCCGTGTTCGCATTCGGCTTCGGGTCCCAGGCGCGCGCCGGCGATCAGGCAGGCGACGCAACGATGGCGCAGGCAGTGCCGGTACGCGCCGTCGCCGCGCGGCGCGGACACCTTTCCGTGCGCACCGCCTACTCGGGCGAGCTCGTGGGCGAGGTCTCCGACATCTCGCCCCAGGTTTCGGGGCTTCTGGTCGACGTGCCGGCGCGAATCGGCCAGCGAGTCGCCGCCGGCACGGTGCTCGCCGTGATCGGGGACGTCGAGGTAAGGAACCAGCTCCAGGAGGCGCGCGGCCAGCTCGGCGTCGCCGAAGCGAACCGCGACCGCGCCGCGGCCGAGCTCGTCGGCGTCGAAGCCGACTACCAGCGGGCGATGGAACTGTACGACCAGGGTCTGCTCTCCGAGCAGGAGCAGCAGCAGGTCACCTCCCAGTACGCGACCACGAAGGCAAACCTGGCCGCCGGCGAGGCCCAGGTCCAGCAGTCGACGGCCCGCGAGGCGCTGCTCGCCGAGCAGTTCGCCAACACCCGCGTGCGCGCGCCATTCGACGCCGTCGTCTCGGACCGCTACCTGGATCGCGGCGCCCTGGTCCAGCCGGGCACGCCGATCCTGCGCCTGGTCGAGGAAGCGCCCCTCCTGGTCCAGTTCCGGGTTCCCGAACGGGACCTTTCCGCGGTCCAGACCGGCGCCGCCTTCGACGTGGCCACCGAGGCCACGGCCGAACGGACGTTCTCGGGCATCGTGCGACGCGTCGCCGGCGAGGTCCGCCGCAACGACCGCACCGTGCTGGTCGAGGGCGAGCTTGCCGAGACGGACGAACTGCTCCTGCCGGGCATGTACGCCGACGTCTCCGTCAGCCTGCGCGACCTCGACAACGCCCTGATCGTGCCCGGCGCCGCCCTGCTGGAACGCGTGGCGATGGACGGCGGACGCTCCACGGGCGTCATGGTGCCGGTCGACGGCCTCGCCCACTGGCGAGCGGTCACGGTCGCCGGCCGCTCCGGCGAGTACAGCGCGATCGCAGGCCCCGTCGAGGTCGGTGAACTCGTCCTGACGATGGGCCACAACCAGTTGGGACACGGCTCGCCGGTGCGAGTCGTCCCCAACGAGCCTGAACCTTCCCCCACCGGCGCCGCGGGATTCTGAGGCCGAACGTGAACCTCCCGCGTCTTTCGGCCAACCGCCCGGTGGGCGTGACCATGCTCTACGTCTGCGTCGTAGTGATCGGCCTCGTCGCCGTCCGCCAGCTCGCCGTCGACCTGATGCCCGAAGTCGACATGCCCCGGATCTCGATCACCACGACCTACGAGGGCGTGGCGCCGGAAGAGATGGAGACCCTGATCACGAGGCCGGTCGAGCAGGCCCTTTCCTCCGTGACCGGCCTCGACCAATTGAACTCCATGTCCGCGGAGGGCATGAGCAGCATCCAGGCCCAGTTCGACTGGGGCGTCGACCTGAACGAAGTCGTGAACGACATCCGCGAGCAGCTCGACTTCGTGCGCGGAATGCTGCCCGAAGACGCGACCGAACCGACCCTGTTCAAGTTCAACCTCTCCGACATGCCCGTCGTCTTCCTTGGCCTCTCCGGCAGCGGCGACGCACGCCAGGTCCGCCACCTGGCCGAGCAGACGATCAGCCGGCGGCTGGAACGTCTGCCCGGCGTCGCTTCGGTGGAAGTCCAGGGCGGTCGGGTACGAGAGATCCAGGTGCAGCTCGCCGCCGACCGCATGGCCGCGCTCGGCATCACGCCGAGCGAGGTCACCGCCGCCCTGTCCCGTGAGAACCGCAACGTCTCCGCCGGCGACATGCTGGAGACCGGCCGGGAGGTCCTGATCCGGGCGATCGGCGAGTTCGAGCGCAAGGTCGACGTCGAGAACACGATCGTCGCCATCCGCGAGGGCCGGCCGATCCTGGTAAGAGACGTCGGACGGGTCGACGACGGCATCCGCGAGCTGACGAACGAGCTGTGGATCAACGGCACCGAAGGCATGCGGATGTACGTGATGAAGCAGTCCGGCTCCAACACGGTCGATGTCGTCGATCGGTTGAAGCGCGAGATCGACGCAATCAACCGCGACTACGCCGGCCGCGCCGAGATCTCGATCCTCATGGACGGCGCCGAGTTCATCCGCCAGGCCGTGAACAACGTCCAGATGGGCGCCATGTTCGGCGCCGCGCTGGCCGTGCTCGTCCTGATGTTCTTCCTCCGCGACCTGCGAGCGACCCTGATCGTCGGCGCCGCAATTCCGATCTCGGTGCTGGCGACGGTCGCCCTGATGTACTTCAACGGCTTCACGTTGAACGTGATCTCCCTGGCCGGCATCGCGCTCGGCGTCGGGATGCTGGTCGACGGCTCGATCGTGGTGCTCGAGAGCATCTACCGCCGCCTGCACGCGGGCGACCGCCCCACCGCCGCCGCGGTCGCCGGCAGCAACGAAGTCGCGATGGCGATCGCCGCCGGCACCTTGACCACGGTTGCCGTCTTCCTGCCCGTGGTGTTCATCTCCGGTTTCGCCGGCATCTTCTTCAATCAGTTGGCGATCACGGTCAGTTTCGCCCTGCTCTGCGCTCTGTTCGTCGCCCTCACGCTGATTCCGGCCGCTGCCGCGCGCTGGCTGCGGGAGGTCCCGAAGAGCCGCCAGGTGACGGACGAATGCGTCGCCGCCCTTGGGCCGGTCGACATGGCCTACGGCCGGATGATCGAGTGGGCCCTCGGCAAGCCCGGCCTGGTGATGGCCACGGCCGTTGTGCTCCTGCTCGGTTCCTTCGCCCTGGTGCCCGTCATCGGTCTCGAGCTGATGCCCGAGAGCGACGAGGGCCGGCTCAACATGCAGGTCGAGATGCCCGTGGGCGCTCCGCTCGACACGACGACCGGAACGATGAGAGAGATCGAAGCCCGGGTCCGCGGCGCGCTCAGACCCGGCGAACTCGAGAGCCTGATCACCACCGCCGGCCCCGAGAGCTGGTGGCGGCCCGCTCAGTCCAACCAGGGGACGATGGAGGTCCTGCTCACGCCGCTGACGGAACGGAGTCGCGGCCAGGAGGAGATCCTCGCGTCGATCCGCCACGCCATCGCCGATGTGCCGGCGGCCCGGATCCAGCTCTACGCCTCGTCCAGCAACATGATGATGCGCATGATGCGGGGCGGGCAGGACGCGCGGCTGGTGGTCGAAATCCGGGGCCACGACCTGGACCAGGGCGACGAACTCGCCCGGCGGGTGATCGACGCGATGGCCGCGGTCCCCGGAGTCATCCACCCCCGGATCGACCGCGAGTCGGGCCAGCTCGAACGAACCCTGCGGGTCGATCGCGCCCGTCTGGCAGAACTCGGCCTCAACGGCAGCCAGGTCGCCGACGCGGTCGAGCACTACGTCCTCGGGCGCGTGGCCACGAAGTTCCGCGACCAGGGCGACGAGTTCGACATCCGCGTCCAGCTCCAGCCGGAGGACCGGTTGCGCATCGAGCAGTTGCCTCAACTACCCATCGTCACTCCGCGCGGCGACATCGTGCCTTTGGGTTCGGTCGCCAGCATCAATCCCGGCGAGGGCCCCCTGTCGATCAACCGCGAGAACCAGGAGCGCTACATGCAGGTCTTCGCCGGCATCGACGGCAGGCGGTTCAGCGACGTGGCGAGCGAGGTCGAAGCGGCGCTGGCGCGGGTCGAGACGCCCTACGGCTTCACCATCGACATGGGCGGCGAGCTGGAAGAGCAGCGTCAGGTCTTCGTTGAGCTTCTGATCGGCGTACTGCTCGCGGTCTTCCTCGTCTACACGGTGATGGCGGTCCAGTTCGAGTCCCTGGTCCAGCCGCTCGTCATCATGACCGCGGTGCCGTTCTCGCTCCTCGGCGTGCTCCTG
>JAJDZH010000257.1 GCA_022824725.1 Thermoanaerobaculia bacterium
CCGGCGCCAGGGCCATGAACATCGTCTTCCAGCGCAGCCTCCGGCAGAGTTGCGGCGCCTGGGGAATGAGCGGACGGTCGGCCATCGCGTTCAGATCTCCATCCCGGCGGCGCGGCCAAGGGCGCGCCGCACCGCGGTCCGAGCAAGCTGGACCTTGTACCGGTTGCCGCTCATCGGTCGGGCGCCTTCCACCGCGGCATCCGCGGCCGCGGCGACCGTCTCCGGCGTCAGCTCCTGTCCGGACAGCACGTCGCCCGCCGCCGTCGCCACATGGGGCACGGGCCCGGCGTGGCCCAGCACGATCCGCGCACGCTCGGTTCGCGGTCCCGAGCCGGCGAGCGACACGGCGGCCGCCATCAGCGGCCAGTCCAGCGCGCGGCGCTGGCGGACTTCGTACACGGCCGACCGGGATCCCTCGACGTTGGCTTCGACGCCGACCAGGAGTTCGCCCGGCGCCAGCGTGTTCTCACGCTCTCCCGCCGCCTGCGGCGCCCGGTACAGCGCCTCAACCGGCAGCCTGCGCTCGCCGGCCGGCCCGTGAACGACCGCTTCCGCCCCGAGCGCGACCAGGAGCGGCGCCAGGCTGGACGGGTTGACGAAACGGGCTTCGCCTTCCGGGAAGATCGCGTGGTATCGATTGTCGCCGTCCGTGACCATCGAGCGGCCGTCTGCGGCCAGCGCCAGCAGGCCGAAGCCCCGGCGGTAGTACCAGCACCGGGGCCGCTGCAGCAGATCGCCGCCGACCGTGCCCATCGCCCGCAACTGCGGGCTGGCGACGCCGTCGATCGCGACGGCCAGGGCGGGCAGGGCCGCGATCGCGCCGTCGTGGTCGCGTAGCTCCTGCAGGGTCGTCATGGCGCCGACGCGGAGCATGCCGCCGTCGAGCTCGATCCCGGAGAGACCCGGGACGCCGCGAAGCGCGACCAGCCGGTCGACCCGTTCGACATCGTCCTTGAGCAGACTCAGAAGATCCGTGCCGCCGGCCAGCGCCTCGCTGCCCTCCGCCTCCAGCAGGCCGACCGCCTGGTCGACGGTCGCCGGCGCGGCATAGCCGAACGGGCGCATCAGGCAGGTCCTCCCCGTCCGGCCAGCGCGTCCAGCACGCGGTCGGGGGTCAACGGCAGGTAGGGCACGCGGACGCCGATCGCGTTCGCCACTGCGTTGCTGATCGCGGCGCCGGGCGAGATGACCGGCGGTTCGCCCAGGCCGATCACCCCGCGCTCGTCGTAGCCCGGACCGGTCATCATGTGAACCTCGAGCGACCCCACGTCGACGAGACCGGCGAGCTTGTAGAACTCCATGTCCGCGTTCAGCAGCCTGCCGGTGACCGGATCCGGAATCCACTCCTCGTAGAGCGCGTAGCCGACGCCCATGATCAGGCCGCCGTAGACCTGGCTCTCCGCCAGCCGGCGATTGATGATCAGGCCGCAATCCTGGACCGCGATCATCCGCTCGACGTGCACGACACCGGTCTCGATGTCGACTTCCACCTCGGCGATCTGCACCCCGCCCACGCCGCTGGAGATCAGCCGGCCGGGGCCGGGATTCCGGCCTTGAACGCTGATCGGGGCGCCGCCGATCTGCGCCGCCGCCTCGCGCCAGGACATCCCGCGAGAGGCCTCCCCGTCCACGAACACCCGGCCGCCCGCGGCAACCAGTTGCTCCGGCTCGGCCTCGAGCCGCGGCGCCACGTGAACGAGCACCTCGCGCAGGGCGTCCTGCGCGGCCCGCCGGGTCGAGGCAGTGACGCCGCCGACCGTCGAACTGCCGCCGGAGGGACCCGACTGCGGATACACGTTGTCGCCGAGCGACACCCGCACCTGGTGGAGTTCGAGGCCGAAGGTCTCGGCGAGCACCTGGGCCACGATCGTGCGGGTTCCGGTGCCGATGTCCTGGCTGCCGATCCGCGCTTCGACCGCGCCGTCGGGATGAACGGTCACGTCGCAGTTGCTCGAGTGGCCGCGGCCGCCCCAGGTGTGAACGGAGACGCCAAGCCCGCGATGGACAGCGCCCTCGCGCGTTCGCCCGCGCGGCTGCCAGCGCTCCTTCCAGGACGCCATCTCACCGGCGATCGCCAGTTGCTCCCGGTAGGTGTCCGGCCGGCCGGTCAGGTCCAGGTTGCGGTCGAGAAAGTCGATCGGATCGAGACCCAGCTCATGGGCCAGGTCGTCCAGGACGGCCATCGTCAGGAAGCAGGCCTGCGGATGGTTGGGCGCCCGCCAGGCCCTGGAACCGGCCAGGTTCGTCGGCACGGAGGTGTGGCGGAGGCGGCGGTTCGGCAGCCTGCTGAAGACGTACGGCAGGGGCGTCTGGCCCGTGCCAGGAAGGCCGCCCGAACCCCACGAGTCCGAATCCCAGGCCACGAGCCTGCCCTGCTCGTCGGCCGCCGCCCGGATGCGGGCGAAGGCCGAGGGTCGACTGCCCGCGACCGTCACTTCCTGGTCCCTCTCGAGGAAGAGCTTCACCGGCGCTCCCGCCTTGCGCGCCAGCTCGGCGCCGACGATGCCCCAGCGGTCGGGCGAGAACTTCGAACCGAAGCCGCCGCCCATGTACTCGGTCCGGATCCGGACCTGACTCGCCGGTATGCCGAGCTCCGTCGCGAACTGCCCGGCCAGGGTCGAGACCGCCTGGGTCGAGGCGTGAACCTCCAGCTCGTCGCCGTCCCAGGAGCAGACCTGGCCATGGGGCTCCAGGCACATGTGCGCCATCTGGGGCATGCCCAGTGTCCGCTCCACCGTGCGATGGGCCGTAGCGAAGGCGGCGTCCGGGTCGCCTTCGGCCCTCTCGCCGGCGGCCCTGGCATCGGGCGCGCCATCGCGGTCCTCTTCGGTGACGAAGTGCGCAAGAACCTCGTAGTCGACCCGGATCGCCCGCACCGCGTCCCGCGCCACTTCCTCGGTCACCGCGGCGACGGCCGCGACCTCGTCGCCGGCCCACTGGATCTCGGAACCTTCGCCCTGGATCACGTGGACGACGCGCACGCCGGGCAACGCCTCGGCGGCCGACGTGTCGATCCCGACGATCCGGGCATGGGCGTGCGGGCAGGTCAGGATCTTCGCCGCCAGCAGGCCACTCGGGTTCTGGTCGGACGGGTACTTCGCGAAGCCGGTCGACTTGACCGGGCCGTCGAGCCGCGCCGGCCGCGACCCGATCAGGGCCCTCCGGTCCGCCTCGGGCCACGAGTAGTCAGCCACCGCTCACTCCTCCGCCCCCGGCGCCCTCGACGACCGCGCGAATTCCCTTGTAGGTCCCGCAGCGGCAGAGATTGCCGCCCAGGCCCGCTTCGATCTCCCGTTCCGACGGCGCCGGGTGACGCGCGAGCAGCGCCGCGGTCGCCACGACGAAGCCGGGCGTGCAGTACCCGCACTGCTGCGCGTCGTTCTCGACGAAGGCCTGCTGCACGTCGTGCATGGCGTCCGGCGAACCGAGCCCCTCGACCGTCGTGATGCTGCGTCCCGCGGACTCGATCATCAGGCGGCTGCACGCGTAGATCGGGCGGCCGTCCTCGAGCACGGTGCAGGCGCCGCAGGTGCCGCGGTCGCAGACCCGCTTGGGACCCGTCACGTCCAGCCGATCGCGCAGACCGTCGAGCAGGGTGACCCGCGGCTCCACCGCCAGCCGCCGGGTGGCGCCGTTCACCTCGAGTTCGATCTCGACCGGGCCCGGACCGACCGTATCCGGCGCTTCCGCGTCCGTCGCGGCCGCAGCGGCGGCGGCATCGCCGGTCAGGAGGCCCGCGGCCAGACCGCCCGAAAGGGCGCCCGCGGCGCCGCTGCGCAGGAACGACCGGCGAGAGAGTCCTGACCGCTTTGCGTCGTCCGTCACGCGCCCACCCTCAGTTCATGCGAATCGGAAGCCGCCACTCTACCAGTTGGAGGCGGCTCAGGTGCTTGCTCCCGCGTCGCGATGTCGAAGCCGGCGACACACCTCGACGAACTGCGAAAGCCCGTCCGCCGTGAGCATCCCCTGCAACTCATGGTCGCGCACGACCCAGAGCGCCCGCGCCGGACTCTGCAGCTCCCGCAGCACGTCCAGCAGCTCGCAGTCCTCCGCCACCGTCAGCGGGTCCCGGTTCATCAGCTCCAGCAGCGGCGTGTCGGCCGGAAAGCGGGTCACCGACTCGAGCAGGCGCTCCCGGTCCACTTCGCCGGCCACCCTGCCCCAGCCGTCGACCACCGGGAACTGGCGCTGCGTGGTCGAGAGCAGCAGGCGCACGGCCCACTCGATCGTGTCCTGGGGCGCCAGGCGCTCGCAGCGGGTCATCATCGCCTCGGCCGCCCGGCGGCCCTGCAGCACCTGGAGGGTCTTGACCAGCGAGGACTCCCGGCTCGCGCCCAGCAGGATGAAGAAGGCCGTCAGGAACAGGAACAGGTTGAACGCCACGCCGAACTGCCAGGGGACGATGGCCGCCAGGCCGATCAGGCCGGCGAGTACCATGCCCAGTCGGGTCGCGACCTTGGTCGCCCGTTCCTGTCCCATGGCGAACGAGAGGGCCGAGCGGAGGATGCGACCGCCGTCGAGCGGAAACGCGGGGAGCAGATTCAGCGCGAACAGGCAGAGGTTGCCGACCAGCAGCCACTGCAGCGCCGACGCTACGTCGACCACCGCTCCGGCGCCGACCGGCGGAATCCCCGCGACCGTCAGCCCGACGAAGAGGACGATCGCCAGGACCAGGTTGAGCAGCGGACCGGCGGCGGCGATCCCCAGTTCGACCATGCCCTTGGGATAGCCGTCCAGACGGGCCACCCCGCAGACCGGCGTGAGGACGATGTCACGGGTCTCGATGCCGAACCGCCGCGCCATGAGGGCATGGCCGAGTTCGTGGACGATGACGCTCATCAGCAGGCCTACGACGACGAACGTCAGCAGCAGCGCGCTGCTGCCCATGTCGGGCGCCAGCACGGCGAGCCAGACGAACAGGAGAATGAACGTGAAGTGGATCCGCACCCTGATCCCGAACAGGGTCAGCATGTGGAAGGCGAGGCCGCGCGCCAGGGGTCTCATCCCGCTCGAGCTCCGGCGGCGAAGGACGGAACGACCTGCCCGGCCGCCCGGCCGAGGACCCTGACCAGGCCGTCGAGGCCGGAGGCCAGCTCTTCGTCGCTGCAGGCGAAGGAGAGGCGGATGTGACCTTCGCAGCCGAAGGCGGAACCGGGGGTGGCCGCGACGCGCGCCTCCTCCAGCAGGCGGCGGCAGAGGGAAGCCGAGTCGGGACATGCCTCGTCGAGGCAGGCTCTCACGTCCGGGAACGCGTAGAAGGCGCCGGCCGGTGGCGGGCAGACGACTCCCGCCACGCGCTCCAGTTCCTGGAGCACGAGTTGCCGGCGGCGCGCGCAGGCCGCGACGAGCGCCGCCGACTCGGGCGGCTCCTCCGCCAGGACCGCCTCCGCCCCGGCCATCGCGAAGGAGGTTGCGTTCGAGGTCACATGGCTCTGGACGGCGGCCGCGGCCGCGACTACCTCGGCCGAACCGAGCAGGTAGCCTACCCGCCAGCCGGTCATGGCGTAGCTCTTCGAGAAGGAACCGACCAGCACCACCGTGTCCGGGTAGCGGGCGGCCAGCCCCGCGACGCTGGCGTGCCGGCGGCCGTCGTACACGAAGCGCTCGTAGGTCTCGTCGGAGATCAGGAGCGCGCCCCGCTCGGCGCAGGCCGAGGCCAGGCGCTCGAGATCGAGGATGGAGGCGACGGCGCCGGTCGGATTGCACGGCGTGTTGACGATCACCGCCCGCGTCCGCTCGGTCATCGCCGCGATGAGTGGCTGCGCCCGGATCGCGAAGCCGTCCTCCGCCGCCATCGGCACCGCGACGGCCTCGGCCCCGGCAAGCCGCACCTGGGCCGGAATGCTGACCCAGGCCGGGGTGTGCACGACAGCCTCGTCGCCGGGACCCAGGAACGCCCGGGCAAGCTGGTACAGGGCCGCCTTGGCGCCCACCGTGACCAGCGTGTTGGCCGCGCTCCACGGCGCGCCCTGGGCACTGTAGCGAGCGGCCAGCAAGGCTCTCAGCTCGGCTGTGCCCTCCAGCACCGTATACTTCGTCCGGCCCTCGTCGAGAGCCCGTTGCGCAGCCTTCACGGCTGTCCCGGGCGAGGGAACGTCGGGCTCTCCGGCACCCAGGTCGAGGACCTCGATTCCCTCACGGCGAAGCTCGGCTACCCGCCGGGTAACCGCCATCGTGGCCGACTCGCGCTCACCGGAAGGCATGAAACAGGATCGTAACAGCAGCAAGGCGCTCAGAACGGCCGTCCTTCTCGGGGCGGGACTGACGCTGGCGGTGGCGGCAAGCGGCCAGTTCAGGCCGCCTCCCAAGGCCTCGGTCGAGGCCTTCACCGACCTCACCTCCTACGCCGCGGGCACGTCCGCCCGCATCGCCGCGGTCGTGACGATCGACGACGGCTGGCACATCCAGAGCCACACGCCGAGCTACGAGTACCTGATTCCCACCGAACTCGCCCTGGAGCTGCCGGAGGGCTGGCCCGAGGCCGTCATCCGCTATCCCGCCCACGTCATGTGGCAGTCGCAGTTCGCGGAGGATCCGCTCGCGGCCTATGAGGTCGAAGCGGTGATCCACGCCGACGTGGAGCTACCGGCCGGCCTCCCGACCGGCGCCGTCGAGGTGCCGATCGAACTGCTGTATCAGGCCTGCGACGAACTCGTCTGCCTCCCGCCCACCACCGCCGAGGCGACGCTGCGCCTCGAGATCGGCGGGGCCGGCGAACCGACCGGGCACCGCGCCTTCGAGACAGCGTCATCGGCGTCCGCCCCGACCGGCGGAGGCCTGAGCCTCTTCGCCGTGCTGTTCCCGGCACTGCTGGGCGGCCTGATCCTGAACGGCATGCCGTGCGTCCTGCCGATCGTCTCGCTAAAGCTCTTCGGCTTCGCTCAGGCGTCCGGCAAGCCACGCCGGGAGATCGTCGGCGGCGCCCTGATGACGACCCTGGGCATCCTGGTCTCGTTCTGGGCGCTGGCCGGCGCGACGCTGCTCGCCCGCTCCGCCGGGCAGGCCATCGGATGGGGCATCCAGTTCCAGAACCCCCTGTTCGTGACCTTCCTGGCCCTGGTGCTCACCCTGTTCAGCCTGAACGTCTGGGGCCTGTTCGAGATCCATCTGCCGCACGCACTCGCCAACCGGCTGGGCGGCCACGCGCACTCGGCGGATGCCGGACACTCGCATTCGCACTCCGCGGCCGTAGCCGACCACCAGACCGGCGGTGGTGGGAGCTACTCCGGGCACTTCTTCTCCGGCGTGTTCGCCACCCTGATGGCCACGCCCTGCTCGGCGCCCTTCCTGGGCACAGCGGTCGGCTTCGCGCTGAGCCAGCCGGCGGCCACGATCGTCGTCGTGTTCACCGCGGTCGGCATCGGACTCGCCATTCCGTACCTGCTGCTGGCCGCCATGCCCCGAGCCACGCGGCTGCTGCCCCGACCCGGCGAGTGGATGGTGACGCTGCGCGGCGCCATGGGCTTCCTGATCGCCGGCACGACCATCTGGCTCCTCTACGTCCTGGCGGGCCAGATGGACAGCGCCCGGCTCGCCTTCCTGGAAGTCGGCCTGCTGACTCTGGCCCTCTTCATCTGGCTGCAGAGCCGCAGCCGGAAGACGGGCCTGCGCGTCTTCGGCCGGGTCGGCGCGGCCGCCGCGGCCGTCCTGGTGCTGCTGCTGGCCAACGGCGCGCCCGTCCAGTCCGCGACCGGGGGCGGCGCTCCGAGCGGCATGAAGGTCCTGGACTGGGTGCCGTTCGACCCGGTCCAGGCCGAGACGCTCGCCGCCGAGGGCCGGCTGGTTTTCGTCGACGTCACCGCCGACTGGTGCGCAACCTGCAAGGTCAACGAACGCCTCGTGCTCGAGACCGACGAAACGGCCGACCTCTTCGCCCGCTACGAAGTGGTCGCGATGCAGGCCGACTGGACCAACCGGAACGACGACATCGCCCGCTACCTGGCGAGCTTCGGCCGCTACGGCATCCCCTTCTACGCCCTCTACCGCCCCGGCCAGGAGCCCCACGTGTTCAGCGAACTGCTGCGCGGCGGCAGGCTGGAGGAAGCGCTCAGGAACTCAGCCGGCGGCGCGGCAGGCTGAAAACGCTCAGAGCGGCCGGCCCGGCGCCGCCACGAAGACATCCCCCTCGCCTTCTTCATTGACGGTGAAGATCCGGTCGAGCCGCCGTACCGTGGCGCCGGCGTCGAAGTCCAGGCACAGGTCCGCGCCGTCCAGCATGCCGGCGGCGCCCTCGGCGGCGCTGTCCGCGAACAGGACGGCCCAACGGTCGCCGACATGAACGAGATCGCCCGGCGCCGGCGAGCCGTCGCCCTGGGCGCTCCACGCGGTGCTGCCGTCGAGCGGGGCGAGTTCCCAGGTCAGGTCCTCCCAGGAGACGCCGCCCGCGGCGAGGATGTCCCGCAGGACGGAAACCTGGCTGAAGGCGAGCCGGTCGTCGTAGAGCTGCTGCAGCCGGGTGACGGCGGAAGAGTCCCATCCGTCCCCCTCCCGGTGGATTCCAGGCAGACCGAAGACCGCCGACGGGGTACCCAGCGCCCCCGGCAGCCGCGCCTCGAGCCGGGTGCCGTCGGGGGGGGCGGGTGACTTGACGCGCTGATCCGGGACCAGGGCGTCCTCGTCGTTCGCGGCCTCCACCCAGACCTGGTAGCGGAGGGTGCCGAAGTCCCGGTCAATGTCGGGACCGTCGTTCTCCAGCCAGCCGTCGAAGTGAGACTCGAGCGTGCCGTCGATCGACCAGGCGCTGCCCCACTCGGGCCGGAAGAAGGGCTCGTAGGCGAAGCGCTCGACATCCGCGGCCTCTTCCAGCTCTCTGAACGGAACGCCGTGTTCGACGCTGAACCAGAGCATCCGGACCCAGCCCAGACCTCCGATCCGTTCCGGGGGAAGGGCCTCGAACCGGCGACCGTCGATCTCGACCTGGGGAACGGCGCTGTAGTAAACGGGTTCGCCCGCTTCGTCGCCGCGCCGCGGCTGCGTCGCCAGCACGGCGTGCAGACGAAAGCCCCGGCCGGCGGCCATCTCGATGTCGCCCGTCCTCGCCACGCCATCGTCGTCCACCTCGATGCCAACCCAGGCGGCCGACAGTGTCGGCACGCGCGCAAGCTCCGCCCGCGGCAGGAACCAGAGCACCGCCGCCGCCACCGCGACGATCACGCCGATGATCAGGAACAGCAGGCGATTCCCTTGCACAGCAGAATCCTAGTAGGTCTCTTCCCCCCGCCCGGGCAGCACGGAACGGAAGGTGAGGCGATGAAGCGGCGTCGGCCCCAGCTCGCGCAGGGCGGCGCGATGGCGTTCCGATGCATAGCCCTTGTGGCTGGCGAAGCCGAAGCCCGGGTACTGCCGGTCGTAGGCCGTCATCATCCGGTCCCGATCCGTCTTGGCGATGATCGAGGCGCAGGCGACGGCGAAGCTGAGCGAATCCGCCCGCACCAGCGGCAGCGTAGGTACGGCGGCGCCGCGGACCTCCACCTCGTCGAGCTGCACGGCATCGACCAGGGCGACCGCGGGTCGAACGGTCAGCGACCCCAGGGCCAGCCGCATCGCCCGGCGCGTCGCTTCGAGCACGTTGACGCGATCGATCAGCGCCGCGTCGCCGACGCCCGTGGCCCAGGCCACCGCTCTCTGCTTGATCGTCCGCGCCAGCCGTTCCCGCTGCTTCGCGGAGAGCCGCTTGCTGTCGTCGACGCCGGGAATCAGGCATTCCGGACCCACGACGACAGCGGCCGCCACGACCGGACCGGCGAGACAGCCGCGTCCCGCTTCGTCGATCCCGGCAACGAGCTCATAGCCGGCCGCCGCGAACTGATCCTCGAGCCCGCGCATCAGGCGCAGGCGATACGTCTCGGCGAGTAGCGCCGCCGCCTTCAGCGGTCGCGACGCTCCTCGATCCGGGCGGCGCGTCCGCGGAGCTTCCGCAGGTAGTAGAGCTTCGCGCGCCGCACCTTGCCGCGGCGAACGACCTCGATCTGGCCGATCACCGGCGAATGGAGCGGGAAGATGCGCTCGACTCCGATTCCGCCCGAGACCTTGCGCACGGTGAAGGTCTCCCGGGTGCCGCTTCCCCGCCGGGAGATGACCACGCCCTGGAAGATCTGGATGCGCTCCTTGGCGCCTTCCCGGACCCGGACGTGGACCTTGACCGTGTCTCCGGCCCGGAAGTCCGGCAGGCCATCCCGCACGTACTCCTGCTCAACCTGCTGTAGATCGTGCATTGCGTGTCACCTGTACCTCGGCCGCGAGTCCTGTCCCGCGCCCTGTTGTCTCCTGGCGAACTTCACTCCCTCATCCCGCGGCCGGTCGCTGCCGACCGCGGATCGCGAAGCGGCAGGAGGCGGATTATCGCCTGTTCGGCGCCTTCGGCGCAACCTCGCCTTTGGTGGCGAAGAAGGATCGGCGCCAAACGACTCGGCCGCGCCAACTCGGAGTGCGCGCGTCGCGTGTCGCGCTAACGCCGTGGCGGCGACTCGAGTCCGACTGCGGCACCACGGCGGACGAAGCCGTCCGGCTCCCGTGCTCCGCCCGGTGCGGGCAGCCTCACCAAGGGTGAGGGTACTCCTCGCCGACAACCTCGCTCGCCCCGCCCGAGCACACTACGCGACCGTCCTCCTCCTCGCAGCCATCGGCCGGGCCGAAGTCGAAGTCATGCCGCACGCCGGCTGCCTCGCGAATGACGCCGATTCCCGTTTCGCCAACCCTTGGCGTCTCGAGGCCCCGCGAGTGGAAGGGCCTGAGCACGATCGGAAGTTCCTCCTTCTTGAAGCTGTCCCGCAGCCACGGTTCCAGAGACTCGGTGACACGCAGTCTGACTTCCGACCGCATCGCGGCCGTCAAGCTATCCGCTCCGGGATGAACGATCGAGACCGGCGCCGTGCTCTCCAGGCTGCGGGGCGCCTGCACGACGATGCTCGGACCGAGAAGTCCCTCGGTCT
Organism: Thermoanaerobaculia bacterium; assembly: GCA_022824725.1. Lineage (GTDB taxonomy): Bacteria > Acidobacteriota > Thermoanaerobaculia > Multivoradales > Multivoraceae > Multivorans. The sequence goes on from JAJDZH010000257.1 coordinate 10,932, forward strand.
TGATCTCGGCTCGCACGAGATCGTCCGTGTAGTCGACCCGGAACTTGTATCTCCAACTCTGGTCGCCATACGCATAGACGATGCGCCAGACCTCTGAAGTCGCCTCGATGGGCAAGAGAGCGTAAGCCGGGTCCGAGTAGCCACGCCCCAGCGCGACCGCGAAAGGATCGCCAGCCTCAACGCGGAGAACCTCGCCAATGCCCAGGAAGCCCACCGAAAAGACCGTGCGCTCGGAGGCCACCTTGCCGGCATCGACGGAGTCGACCACGATCTCCGACGTCCGAAGGTCGATCAGCTCCCACGAGGAGGGCTCGCGCCAAACGTCGCCGGCCCGGACATTGGCGTACGAGGGAGGCTCGGGCAGCGGCGGCGTGAAATCGTAGCGAAGAAACAGTGTCTCGCCGAAGCGCACGCCGCTGGGAAAGCCCTTGCGGTCCCGGATGAACTCGACGATCACGCCGCGACCGTCCCTGGCCGCATCGAAGGAGACTGGGTCGTCGCAACCAGTACCCTCGTCGCCACGGTCGCAAGCCGCGTCCGGGAACTTTCTGTACGTTTCGATTCGTGACCCTCCCCGATCGTCCGTAGTCAAGAGACCATCGGAACCGATGACGGACATCATCGTCATTGCGTGACCAAGAACCTCGGTGGATCGACGCAGTGCGAACTTCCCGTTGAGCTCGAGCCGTGTCACGGCCCAGTCGGCCCTGGCCTCCTGAACGCCGTGAAACGCATCTCTGCCGTGGACGCCGACCTCCGGGTCGGCGACCGTACCTGCGAGCAGGCCAAGACCATCGAGGTACTCATGCGCCTCGGAGCGAGAGACACCGTCAGCCTGGATGAACACCAAGCCAGCCGGACTGATCTCCTCCCACCAGCCCGGCTGTGCCGGCATCGCTCGCGAAGCAGACCCGGGCACGATCAGCGACAGAACCACTCCGATGAACAGGAATGCACGACTCTCCGGTCGGAAACGCTCCGAATCGCCCATCGAAACAGTCAACGAATCCCTCTCCTTGAACCTATCGGTCATCGCTTTCTCCTCACTATTGGTCGAGTGACTCATGACTGTGGTCTGTCGCACCGCACCCCGCAACCGTTCCCCCTTCACGGTGGGTAGCCACATGCGCTTCGGATCGCGTTGTTCATCGGGCCCGAATCCCCCGCACTTTGCGTGCCAGGGAAATCGTCATGTTGAACGCCGGCCAAGTGCAGACCCTCGTGCATGATCGTCAAGGATCTGTCTGAGGCAGACCGCGGAAAGAACGCGGGGCATATGTGGATCGTAGTCCCCGGTATGGAGTCCACATGCGCATAGGCGTTCGCGCAAAGAGGTCCCCCGAACACTATCTTGCCGGCCGCCTGTGCCGTCGTGAGGGCGGCGTGGGCGCTGAACGGCCCGCGGTTCTGTGTCCTCACCGAACAAGTCCGGGCTTTCGAGAGAGCATCGGCGACCGCGGCCGCCAGTTGCTGTCGTTGCTGCTGGGTTGGCCCTGAGGGTGGAGGGGGTGGCGGCGGAGGCGGCGGTGGCGGCGGAGGGGGAGGCGGCGGCGCTACGACCAGGGGCGGGACGGGTATCGGCGTCGTTGTGACGACTACCTCTTCGCTGAAGACAACGACGCCGTCTACGCATTCCTGGCCCTCCGCAAGCTCGGTATCGCCGTCACAACTCAGCACTTCGGGTCCGTCGCCGCCGAAAGCTGTGGCCGGAGGGTCCGGCACAACGTACCGATGACAGGCGCCGCCGGAAGCGAAGTGACCGGCGGGACAGTCGACGATCGCCGTGATGGCGTAGTCGCCCCGTCCGCCTCCCCAAGGGTACACCCGTACACTGTGCGATCCGGCTGCCAGCTCGCCGCTCCATTCGTCGTCTCTGGTCCCGCCCCGGTTCGAGCAGGAAGAGCCGCCAACGGAACAGTCGATGTCCCGGTCCATGCCGGTCAGCGACACGTTCACGGTCTGGCGGGACGCCAGCGTGAACGAGTATGTCCGACCAGAACTGTCCGTCTCGGTCGCGTACACGAGTCCGACTCGGGTTTCGAGCGTGCGTCGCACCCTCGTTGGCGGTGAGCGAGGAGTTGAAGGGGGTGGCGTCGCTGGCGGCGATGCGGTCGTGCCGCTGACGCTCAGTGTCCAGCTCCCGGAGTCGGCGTTGTACGGATACACCGTGACCGTGTGCGTGCCCGTTGCCAGCGTGCCGCTCCAGGAGTCGTCCGCCGTTCCGCCGCGGTTCGTGCAACGGGAACCGTTCACGTTGCAATCGATGTCCCGATCCATGCCGGTCAGGCTCACGCTCACTTCGGTGGTGGATTCGAGCCTGAACTCGTACGACTTCTCGCCCGAGCCGGTCTCCGACACGCTGAACGGCAGCGCACGGACCCTCCGCACCGACACGACGGGCACGTCAGAAGGATCGGCCGGCACGATCGTGCCGGGCGGCGCCGGCGTCCTCCGAATCACCGTGGACGAGGGAGGATCAGGGTCCGGTGGCGCAACACAGACCATCGAACCCCATTCCGGTATGTAGCGGGCGGTCGAGCCCACCACGCATTGGGCCGCCATCACCCGGAAGGACTCCCCTACGCAGAGGTTCCCCTCCGGAGTCCAGCCGGGAGCGCACAGGTAGACCATGCAACTCTGGTTGAAGATGTCCCAGTACGCCGGCGCGGCACAGCTTTGCGCCTCCACCGATGCTACGGTCCTGACTGGCGACGGCAAGACGCCGAGCGCCAGCAGGGCGAACAACGAAAGGGCGGGAACCGCAGCCCGCAGCGGTGCGATGCTGTCGTCGGGCTGGCTCTGGCGATCCGAAGCGCCGACGGACTGGAAAGACGCCGCACATCGTCTCTCGAATTGCATTCCGGGGACCCCCTGCATTCCGGGGCTCTCGCGAACCCCGCCAGTCAAGCTCGAACGAGAACACAACCCCGATCTTTGGGGATGTCAAACTGAACCGCGAACGTCTCCAGCCAGCAGGTCCGGCCGCTTGCGGCGCGTCGCTTCGAGAGCCTGCTCGCGCCGCCAGGCGTCGATGCGCGCATGGTCGCCGGATCGCAGCACCCCGGGCACGTCGATTCCCTCGACGGTACGCGGGCGGGTGTAGTGCGGATGGTCGAGCAGCCCCGAGCGGAAGCTCTCGTTCTCGACGGATTCCGGCCGACCGACCACGCCTGGGATGTGCCGCGACACGGCCTCGATGACGGCCATGGCCGGCACCTCGCCGCCGGAAAGAACGTAGTCCCCGATCGACAGCTCGGAGTCGACGACCAGCATCCGCACCCGCTCGTCGATCGCCTCGTAGCGCCCGCACAGCAGCAGCAGCCGCTCCTCGCCAGCCAGGCTGCGCACCCGCGCATCGTCCAGGCGCTCGCCCTGCGGCGACAGCAGGATGCGGTGAGGCCGCGGGCCGTCGCCGGAAACCGCGCGCACGGCCTTGAGCCAGGGCTCTGCCTTCATCACCATGCCGCCGCCGCCGCCGTACGGTTCGTCGTCGACGCTCCGGTGCGGATCGTCGGTGTAGTCGCGGAGGTCCTGGACGTGAACCTCGAGCAGGCCGGCGGCGATCGCCCGGCCGATCAGGCTCGCCGCCAGAAACTCCCGGAAGACGTCGGGGAAGATCGTTATGACGTCGATCCGCATACCTCGAGGAGTCCCTCCGGCAGGTCGCTCGTGATCAGACCTGCGCCGATATCGATCTCCGGCAGCAACGCGCCGGCGAACGGAACCAGCACCGACGCACCGTCACGCGCCGCCACGTCGAGCAGGACGCCGCCACCGTCCTCCACCACCGCGGCGACCTCGCCGAGCTCTCCGAGCCTCCTGTCGACGACCCGGCAGCCCACGAGCTGGAAGTAGTAGAACGTGCCGTCCTCGGCCGCGGGAACCTGGTCCTCCGGCACCTCGAGCAGGGCGCCGCGGAGCGCCTCCGCGGCGTCACGGTCCGTCACGTCGGCGAAGCGCACGAGCTGCCTGCCGCGATGCGGCCGGCTGGACGCCACCTCCAGCCGGCGGAGCCGGCCCCCGACCTCGGCAAGAAGCCTGGAGCCCTTCCGGAACCGGTCCGGATTCTCGCTGTCCGCGTCGACCAGCACCTCGCCCCGCAGTCCGTGCGCGCGCAGGACGGCGCCGACCGTCACCATCTCCGCTCCTTCGCTACCGGTCGACCGCGGCGGCTGTTTCATCTCTACCTCCGACCACCTGGTCCGGGCGCGCGGACCGCCCGCCATCTGCTAGTCGGGCTCGACGATCTCGACCTCGTAGTACTCGCCGGCCTCGGCACCGCGGACTTCCAGCAGGGCGCGCAGCGACCTGACGCTACGGCCCTGGCGGCCGATCACGCGGCCGAGCTCGTCCGGCGCGACCTCGACCTGCAGGACGATCGCGTCCTCCTCTTCGATCTCCTCGACACGGACCGCGTCCCCGCGATCCACCATCGACCGCACGACGCCCGCGAGCTGATCGGCGACTTCCGACACGACGCGGCCCGCTCTACGAATCCGCGGCGTTCGCGGCGGCAGCCCGCCGCACCAGCCCGCGGACGGTGTCCGTGAGCTGCGCTCCGCGCGCAACCCAATGATCGATGCGGTCCGACTTCAGCCGGATCACCGCCGGGTCCTTGCAGGGGTCGTAGTGACCGACCTCCTCGATCACCGCCGACGTCGGCACCTTGCGGCTGTCCGACACCACGACGCGGTAGAAGGGTCTGTGGCGCGAACCCATGCGCCGGAGTCGTATCTTCACCATGTTCAGGATCTTCCAGAGTTCGGGATTCTTCCGGGTTGTTCAGGTGCCCGCTCCAGGTCAGGGCCGGAGCCGAGGCAGCGGCGCAGTCTAGCAGCAGAACCCGAGCCGGAGGACGATACAGCCAACGGTTCCCCAAGGTCGACGGTCGGCGTCAGCTGCGTTCGACGTGAGCGCTGATGAGTTCGACCAAGAACTCCCGGAGCGCGCGAGGCGATCCTTCGCTGTCGCACTCCTTGAGCCGCTCAACATAGTCCCCACGATTCGCCCGAATCACCTGCGGCAAGGAGAAGGACGGCTGCACACCGACATCAATGCAGAACACGTAATGGCAGAGCGCTCGCGCGGTACGGCCGTTGCCGTTCGTGAAGGGGTGGATGGCGTTCAGCTGCCAGAGGCAGAAAGCGGGCAGGGTGAACGGATCCTGAAGGCGCCAGTGGCGGTTCACGGTGTCTATGAACTGGCCCATCAGGCCGGGAACATGGCTGGACTCCGGGGGGTGAAACCCGTTCACGGTGACGGCCCCGGTTCGGTATCGGCCAGCTGGCACGTCGAGGCACGCCACAGCGTGATGGTGGAGAGCGAGGATGATCTCCCGCGACAACCACCGGTAGTTCACCGCCAGAGAGACGTCGATGACGGACGACAAGAAGTCGTACTGGCGCTGCAGATTGGCTGCCAGGAGTCGCTGATAGGCCGGGTGTTCCTCAACCCCGACGACCTGCCGGAGAATCACGTACCGGTTCGCCGCAGGAGCTTCGCCACCTCTTCCCGAGTCATCTCGAAGCGCGCAGGCATGTTCCCATGAACCCAGTCCACGGCGTTCTCGAACCGCTGTTCCAGCGTCAGTTCCTGCC
>JAJDZH010000445.1 GCA_022824725.1 Thermoanaerobaculia bacterium
TGGCGCACGTCGCTAGTTCCAGAAGCGGTCGAGCCGCGTCCAGGACCGGATCGGGATGACTTCGCCGGTCAGGAGCGCCGAGGCGGGCGAAGCGAGGAAGAGGCAGAGATCGGCGACGTCCTCGGGATCGGGCGGCCGCTCAAGGCGCGGCACGGGGGTCCCGTCCTCCTTCTCGGCCGGCTGGATGACGCCCCACTTGACCATCGCGGGCGTCGCGATCAGACCCGGCGCCACGCAGTTGACGCGGATGTTGTGCTTCGCCCACTGGAAGGCGAGGTTGTTGCTCAGGCTGATCACGCCGGCCTTGGCGGCCGAGTAGTGGAGCATGCCGGGATGGCCCTTCGTGCCGGCCACCGACGAGATGTTGATGATGTTGCCGCTCTGCTGCTCGATCATCTGCTTGCCCGCGGCGATGCAGCACAGCCAGGTGCCGGTGAGGTTCAGGTCGACGATGCGTTGCCACTCTTCGTAGGGCGTGTCCTCAGGCATGCGCGGCGTCGCGCCGCCGCCGGCGTTGTTCACCATGACGTCGAGCCGCCCGAAGGCGCCGACGGTCTCCGCGATCAGTCCGGCGACCTGGTCGGGGACCGTGATGTCGCAGCCGACGGCCAGGGCGGTTCCGCCGGCGTCCTCGATCTCGCCGACGACGCCGTCCAGGTTCTCCTTCTTCCGCGACGCGACGACGACCGTGGCGCCGGCGTCGGCGTAGGCCTTCGCAATGCAGGTGCCGATGCCGCCGGCGCCGCCGGTGACGATCGCGACGCGGTCCGTCAGGTCGAGTCTGGACATCTACTTCTGCCCGTCCTTCCTGGCGGCGCCCTGCCCGGCGCAGAGTTCCTCGCAGGAGATGGTCTCGCCGTTCTTTTCGAACGTCTCGGTGAGTGCCTTGCACTGCTCCAGGCAGCCGCCCGAACCGGCGTCCGGCGAGTTCGTTGTCAGCACGCCGCCGGTCGGGATCCCGCCGGCGACGTCTTCAGCCGAACCGGGAACGATGCGTGCCTCGCAGCCGCCGCCCGGCGGGATCAGCCAGTCGCAACCCGGCGTGTTGGCCGGGCCGTTGTCGTGGCAGGCCAGAAGCGCCGCGTAGTCCGCCTTCAGGCTGCCGGGCCTGCGCGGCGGCATGAACTCGTTCACATGCACCTGGCCAGCTTCGAGCAGGCGGGCCGTCCGGGTCGGCGCGCGGTGGCAGTCGAGGCAGGCGTTGCCCTCGATGTGCGGCGCCCTCATGTCCCAGTGCGTTCCGCCGACCACCCAGTAGGGCGCTTCCGGGTCCACCCAGCCCGGCAGGACGGGTTCGCTCGGGTTGGACGGCAGCTTGGCGCCGTCGATCCACGGGTCGTGCAGAAAGGCGTTGTTCTGGTGGCACTGAACGCACTGGACGCCGGGAGGCGGCGGGATGAAGGCCTTGTCGAAGTCCTCGTCGTCGGGACCGGGGAGCTTCCCGGCGAGCAGGCCGCGTTCGTCCATGTGAAGGTACTCCCTGCCCTGGATGAGATCGCCCTTTCCGTCCGGCGACTCGAAGAAGCAGGTGGCGCCGGTCGTCTTGTTGTGGCCGATCATCTGGACGGACGCGATGCCCTTTTCGAGGAGGTCCCTGCCGGCGGAGCGGCAGAGGTACGCCCAGACGACGTCGTCCAGCGGACTGCCGTCGGCCGCCTTGCCCTGCACCCTGCCGATCCGCGAGCCGACGTTGCAGTTGCCCTTGAAGTCGGGCGTGTCGCACTGGCGGTAGCCCGGACTCTCGAAGACCTCCACGCCGTCCACGTGGATCGGGATGCGCACGCCGGCGCCGCAGTCGACGGTCGGCGGGACGCCGACATGCGGCAGGCACATCGCGGCGTACTCGGACGCCGTTTCCGGCATGGTCTGCACCTTGCCGCCGGGTATGCAGGCGTCGTCGGCCGCTGTCGCGGGCTGTGCCAGCGCGGCGAGTAGCGCGCAGGCGGTTGCGTGGGGGATCGCTCGAAGCCTCATTCGTCCTCCTTGTACGGACGGCCACTGTACCAAACTTGTAACAGTGTCTCAACTTGGGCCGCGCGTGACGACCGAGACCCACACTTGGTGCGCCGGCGTCCCCAGTTCCTGCGGCCCGCATTCTTGGCAAGTCTGGAAGGCGGCCGTATCGCGCGACATCCCCGTAACTTGTGACGAAGGTGAAACGCTGTATCATGTTTTCTCGTACTCTTCACGAAACTGCAAGGAGAACGAGCATGGACCGCAAGCGTCGCTTTGGCCGGAGGACTCGGAAACTCATCCTGCCGGCTCTTCTCGCGGTGATACTCGTTGCCCTACCGGCAGCGGCCCAGGACGGCAGCGTCTCGGGCACGGTCTACGACCGCGAAGGCGGCGCCCTGCCGGGCGTCACGGTCAGCCTGCAGAACGCCGACGGCGACGACATTGGCAAGAGCACGCAGACCGACGCCGCCGGCGCCTTCCGCATCGACGGTGTCGAAGACGGCGCCTACACGGCGACGGCGTCGCTCCAGGGCTTCCGTTCCTCGAGCGAAGCGGTGGAGGTGTCGGGCGGCATGGCCTCCGTCGAGTTCGCGCTCGGCCTCTCCGTGGTCGAGCAGATCGTCGTTCAGGGCGAGATCGGCGAGGAAAACGTCCTGCGCCGTCCGATGACCGTCACCGGTTTCAACGAGGGCATGGTCGTCGAACTCGGCATGAACAACAACAACGACCTCGAAGCGCTCACGCCGGGCCTCCAGATCGGCCACCAGTCGCCCGATTCGGGCCACGGCAACCACCTGTACCTGCGCGGCATCGGCTCGCAGCGCAACCAGGAGTTCTTCCAGGCCACCGCGGTCGCCACCTACGTCGACGGCATCTACACCGACGAGATCTACGGGCTCGAGCCCGGCAACCTCTTCGACGTCGAGAGCATGAACGTGGCCCGCGGCCCGCAGGGAACCACCGGCGGCCGCGCGGCGATCGCCGGCGCGATCAGCTTCAACACGATCAAGCCGACCGCGCAGTTCGACGTGAACGCGCTGGCCGAGTACACCGACCAGACGTCGCAGCGCGGCGATCTCGCGATCGGCGGTCCGATCGGCGACAGCAGGGTGAGCTGGCGGCTGACGGCCGGTAGCTGGCAGGGCGAGGGCGCGCAGCCCAACATCGGCCCCGGCGGCGACTACGACGAGCCGGACAACACCCACTGGGCGCCCCAGCTCCGCTATCTCGGCGAGACGGTCGACTTCAACCTTCGCTACGCCGGGCGCGAGGACAGCGGCGCGCCGCGCACCTCGGTCGAGCTGACCGGCCGCGACGTGACGACCGAGTGTCTCCTTACCGGCACCGACCCGGAAGGCAACCCGACCTGCCTGTTCCCCAACCCCTTCCTCGGCGCCGCGAACCAGGCGCCGTCGGTCAGGGACTGCGACCTCAGCGATCCGAACCAGCTCATCTGCCCCGGCGACGACCTGCGCAATGTCGTCGACTACAACACGCCCGGCAACGAGGACTCGGAACTCCAGATGGCCGTGGCCGATCTGAACATCCGCCCCAGCCGGGGATTGTCCCTGTCCTACAAGGGCGGCTATCGCGAGACGACGGAGAACGCGCAGACCGACACGGACGGCACCTCGCGCGTCGGCGGTCCCGACAACCCGTTCCTCGACGCGAACGGCTACCCGTTCTCCGACACGATGACGAACTACTTCCGCTACTCGGAGCAGACCTCCCACGAGGTGCGGCTGGCGTCGAGCTTCGCCGGCGACTTCCAGTTCGTCCTGGGCGGCTTCCAGCGCGACGGCGACGAGCCCTACGACGCACGCTTCTTCGACTTCTCCAACCCCGCCTTCAACACGAACACCCTGGCGACCTGTCAGGCGGCGCTGCCGTTCTTCGGGCTGCCCCTGTTGAGCGACTTCGGCACCACGTCCCGCCAGTCGGGTCAGGGCGGCGTCTGGGCGTGTCCCGGCGAGCTGCTCGACTGGTCGAACGCCGGCGCCATCGGCGCGTTTTCCGACGGCAACATGAACGGACACTGGCTCGACTTCTACGGCCACTCGCAGTTCGAGACGCGGGCCTGGTACGGGAACGTCGAGTACCAGCTCGGCGACAGGTGGACGCTGTTCGGCGGCATCCGCCACGACCAGGACATCAAGACCCACGTCCAGAACGACGTCCGGATCGGCATCAACTTCGGCTTCGCGGTCGATCTCTGGATCTTCCGCAACGCGGCGGTCGAGGGCTTCGAGGGCAAGAACGACGCCGAGTGGAACCAGACCACCTGGAACGCGGGCTTCCAGTACTCCGCGAATCCCGCCAGCATGTGGTACGGCCGCGTCTCCAAGGGCGGCCGCCCGGGCGGCTTCGTCGGCTTCGGCAACATGAACGAGGTCACCTTCGACTCGGAGGAGCTGATCAACTACGAGGGCGGCTGGAAGGGCCTGCTGGCCGACAACCGGCTCCAGTTGGAGGCCGCGGTCTTCTACAACGATTACCAGGGCTACTGGGTCAACTCCAGCCGCCTGCTGCCGGTCGAGCAGCGAATCCCCGGCGAGAGCATCTTCGAAGGCGAGATGAACACGATCGACGGCAGTTGGATCTCGGGGCTCGAACTCACGGCGGCGTTCCGGGCCACTGACCGCTTCACGATTCGCGGCTGGTACAACTACCTCGACTCGGAGCTGGGAGACTTCGGCACGATCTATTGCTGCGACCCGGCCGCACCGACCGAGACGGTCGAGTTCCAGGACCGCGAGGGCAACACCTTCACGCAGGAGATCGCCAGCCTGACGAACTTCGGCGGCAACCAGATGCCGTTGCAGCCGAAGCACAAGTTCTCCCTGACCGCGATCTACGACCTCGGCAGCCTCCGTTTCCTGGGCACGCTAGGCCACACGACGGACAAGAACACGGACATCAGCAACCTGCCGAAATACAAGATCCCCGAGTACACGCGCCTCGACCTGCGGGCGATCTGGTACACCCCCCGCGAGGGTCTCCAGATCCACGCCTTCGCCAAGAACGTGCTCGACCAGATCGCTGTGCAGCAATGGCGGCCGAACGAAGGCTACGGCTTCGGCACCGGCGTGATCCGCGGCTCCCTGACCGACCAGCGCGAAGTCGGCGTGACAGCCAACTTCCGTCTCGGCGGCCGCAAGACCCTCTACGGCCTCGGCGGTGGAATGGGTCCGTCCGCCGGCGGGAAGTAAACACCACCCACTGGGTGCGCGGGTCTTCTGACCCGCCCCGGGCGGAGCCGCGGAGCGGCGTAGTCCGGTTTGAAGCGCCGCCGGCGAAGCCGGCGACGATGTTGGCCGCAGAGGAGAAGGTCGGCCTTCGGCCGGCGATTCGAAGCCGCCTGCGGCGGCAGCGGGTCAGAAGACCCGCGCACCCAGCGGACGGTGCCCTTCGCTGCGTTGGTCCGCTAACCTGCCGCGCGTGAACGGCGCTTCGTCCGGCTGGAACACCGGCCTTCTGCTCGCCTGCCTCCTCGTTGCGCCCCTCCAGGCCCAGTCGACCGAGGCCGCGGCGGACGCTCCGGCCGAGCTGATCGCCCGAATCGAAGCGCCGCGCGAGCCGGGGTCGAGCGAGGACGCCGGCAAGAGCCTCGCCGAGCTGATGGAGGCGCACGGCATCTCCGCGCTCAGTGTCGCCGTCGTCGAGGGCTACCGGCTGCATTGGGCTCGGGCTTACGGCGTGGCCGACGAAACAACCGGCGCCCTCGCCGACACCGAGACCCTCTTCCAGGCCGCCTCGATCAGCAAGCCGGTGTCGGCGATGGCGGTGCTCCGGGCGGTGCAGGACGGTCTCTTCGAGCTCGACGACGACGTCAACTCCATCCTCCGTTCCTGGAAGCTCCAGGACGACGCGGAACTGCTCGCGGAGACCCCGGTGACGCCGCGGATGCTGCTGAGCATGACGGCGGGCACCACGGTCTCGGGGTTCCCCGGCTACAAGCCCGACGCCAAGATGCCGACCGTTCCCGAGGTCCTCGGGCGGAAGGATGAGGAAACGCCCGCGAACACGGATCCGGTCGTCGTCGGCTGGCGGCCCGGCAGCCGCTACGAGTACTCGGGGGGCGGTTCGACCATCCTGCAGCTCGCCCTGAGCGACGTTCAGGGCAAGCCGTTCGAGGAGATCCTCCAGGAGACGGTCCTCGACCCGCTCGGCATGAGCCGCAGTTGCTTCTGCCAGCCGCTGCCCGAGGCGCTCCACGGCAACGCCGCGCGGGCCGGCGGCCCGGTGACCGGCAGCGCGGCGAAGGACCGCGAGCCCCGCGCGCCCTGGCACGTCTACCCGGAGCTCTACGCCGCCGGCCTCTGGACGACCCCGACCGACCTGGCGAAGTTCCTGATCGAGGTCCAGCTTTCGCTCGAAGGGCGCTCGAACCGCATCCTCACGCCCGAGTTCACCCGCAGGATGGTGACGCCCGGCGGCATCGGCCACTACGCTCTCGGCTTCACCACCGGTTCCGAGACCCCGCACCGCCCCGCGCCGCCCGGAGAGGCCGACCGCTACTTCGGCCACACGGGCGGCAACTGGGGCTTCCGTGGGAACTTCGCCGGATCGCTCGAAGGAGGTAACGGCTATGTCATTCTGGCCAGCGGCAGTGTCGCGAACCCGGTCATCTTCTTCGAACTTCCGATGCGAATCCGCGCCGCCCACGGCTGGGAGTAGCAACGTCTCACACTGGGTGCGCCGGCGCCCCCGCCACCGTTCGCAGGGCGTCTCACACTGGGTGCGCCGGCGCCCCCCCCGGCTTTCCGCGGACAGCGCGCGAGGCCGTAGGCCTCGCTCCATATCGGTCGCCGGCCTTTGGCCGTTGCGAGTTCCTGGCCGCCTGCGGCGGCAGCCGGCGGGGACGCCGGCGCACCCAGTGGGCGGCGCGGTCAGGCTCCTGTTTGCAGCTACTGCCGCAACCATCCTGACC
>JAJDZH010000138.1 GCA_022824725.1 Thermoanaerobaculia bacterium
CGATGAAGTCGCTCCTTTCGGGCCTGATGGACTCCTACGGCAGCGAGTTCGAGGCGTTGCCGCCTTACAGCGAGATCAAGGCCCTGGGCTACGGCCCCGGCTTTCCGGTGATCGACGCCCTGACCACGTACCTGATGGTGCGGGAGTTCTTCCCGCGGCGCTACATCGAGATCGGGTCGGGCCTCTCGACCTACTACGCCTGGCTTGCCGCGGCGGCCAACGTGCGCAAGGGCTACCCGTGCGAGATGACCTGCGTCGATCCGTTTCCGACCGGCCGGCTGGCGGAATTGGAGGAGCCGGCCGTTAAGGCGGTTGTGTCCAAGGTCGAGGCCACGGACCTCGGGCTCTTCGAGAGCCTCGGTCGGGGCGACGTCCTGTTCATCGATTCGACCCACGTGCTGAAGCTCGGCGGCGACGTGGCCTTCCTGTTCCTCGAGGTGCTGCCGCGGCTGCGGCCCGGCGTCGTGGTCCACGTCCACGACATCCACTTCCCCTACAACACGCCCTACCCGGCCGAGCAGTACATCTTCCAGGCCAAGTGGCCGCTCTACCGTACGGAGGCGATGGTCCTCCAGGCTTTCCTGAGCTTCAACCGGGAGTTCGAGTTGCTGCTGTCGGCGCCGATGATCCGTCACTTCGACGAGCCCTTCCTGGAACGGACGATTCCCGGCTACCGGCCGGTCGAGGTCGAGGACTACGACACCCACTTCGGCTCGATCTGGCTTCGCCGCGGGCTGCCCTCGGGCTGAACGCGTCCAGGGACGCCGCGGCCCCGGTCGCTACCAGTCGCCGTCGGGCATCATTCGCTTCATGAACCGGTCGAACGACGGCACGGTGAAGGCGGTGTCCCCGTGACTGGGGCTCCAGATCATGCCTTTTCCGATCAGTTTGGACCGCATGGGGCCGAGGGACGTGACCTGTCGATTCAGGATCGAAGCAATGTCGCCGGACCGGTGAGGTCCGGGGCCGAGCTCAGCCATGGCCCGCATGTAGCGCTTCTCGGCAGGGGTCAGACGGTCGTAGCGTACGCGGAAGAAGCCCTGGTCGAGCGAGGCGGTCGCATGCTCCTCCGCAGCTCGGACGTCCCGTAGCCGGATGGGCGAAAGCGGTGCGACGTTCCAGGCATGCAGTCCCCACTCCTGCAAGAAGTACGGGTAGGCCCGAGTTCGGTCGACGATGCTCTCGAGCGCCTCGTCTTCGATATCCGCCTCCCGCTTCCTCAGCGGTTGACGAACCGCCGCTCGCGCCGCCTCGGCATCGAGCGCGCCCAGTTCCCGGAACTCGAAGAGTCTCTCCGCGTAGGACCGGGCCTTTCCGAGTCGGCCTCGAAGCTGCGGCAGGCCGGCGACGGCCAGCATGACGGGCCAGCCCCGTTGCGCGGCGCGGTGAAACGCGGCGACGAGCGCGCCCAGTTCGGGCGCCCGCGCGTACTGCAGTTCGTCCACGATCAGGATCAACGCCGTTTCCGCTTGGCGGGCGGCTTCGCCGACCGCCTCCAGGAGCGCCGTGAGGTCGAACTCCAGATCCCCGCTGTCGGCCAATCCCAACTCGGGCGTCACGTCGAGGCCGAACTCCAGATCGTCGAAGCGGACCTTCAGGGCGGAGACGAAACCGGCGAGGGCTCTCATCGCCCGTCGAGCGGCCGCCCGGCGCCGCCGCCTACCGGAGAGCTCCAGGAGAACCCGACGAAGCTCGGGCGCCAGCAACGATGGCAGGGAGCGCGCCTCGGACGCCTCGATCATCGCTGTCAGCAGCCCGCGCTCCTCGACGTCGTCGCGCACGCGGCCGAGCACGACGGTCTTGCCGACGCCTCGAAGGCCGAGGAGCCCGATACATCGCGTGGGGCCGCCCCGCTGGCACTTCAGTGCGGCGATCTCGAGTGCGTCCAGGATGTCGTCTCGTCCGGCGAGCTCGGGCGGCTGCGTGCCGGCGCCCGGAGCGAACGGGTTGTCGAGACGATCCATGACGAGCGATTTTATACCGAGATTAGGCAGTTTATCTTCAGAGGGTAAACTCCCTAAACTCGGTATAAGAAGGCGTGTCTATTCGACTGCCAGCGGTTCGACTTCCAGGCCGCCTAGCGCCGGGCGCAGCCGGTCGAGCCGATCGTTGTCGATGTAGACGATGAGCCGGTACGGCGCGCAGGGCGGCGGCGGACTGACGAACCAGGCGGAGTAGTCGCGGGCGAAGCGGCCGCCGGTGCCGTGGTCGATCTTCTCGGGTGTCACCACGGAGCCCTCGTGGAGGACGAGGACGGCGGGGCGGGTCTGATGCAGGTGCTTGTAGTCCGTCTTGCCCCAGCCGGGCTGGTACTCGCCGTGGCGGGCGTGACGCCGGTCGACGAGGCCGAGCGGGTCGTGGATCGTTGTGTTGTCCAGAACCCAGCCGAATAGCCCGATCGCCTCGGCGGCGGCGATGTCGTCGGACGCCAGGTGAGGTTTGAGGCGTGTCGCCATGAACTGGTAGCAGCTCGTGATCGGGTGGAAGGTGAATCGGGGGCCGGGCGTGGCCTGCCAGGGGCTGCGGCTCAGCATGAAGAGGGCGCTCGCGGTCAGCAGGGCGAGAATCCAGGCGGAGCGTCGCCTGCGCGGGCTTGCAGTGTCCGGCGAAGAAGAGTGGTCTCCGCTTCGCGGCGCGTCTTCCCCGGAAGCCGGCGGGGACACCGGCGCACCCAGTGGGCAGAGGGCCGAGTCGTGGAGAGTGCGCGAAAGGCAGACGGCGAGCGGAGCGGCGAGGAGCGGCGTGAAGACCGTCAGCAGCCGGTAGTGGGGCATCCAGTCGCCGCCGTTGACGAGGACGGCCGGCAGCTCCGCGGCTACCACGAGCAGGCAGAACCAGAGGGCCTTCGCCTTCGGAGCGAGGATGAGGGCGATCGCCGCGCCGAGGATGAGCGGCGCGTGCGCGATCTCGAAGCGGACGGCGTACAGGAGACCCGGGCCGAGGTTCGCCAGCAGTGTGTCCAGCCCCGCCGAGAGCGCGGACTTGGCGGCCAACGAGTTCGGCAGCGGCGCGCCGTAACAGGCGAGTCGCCAGATCGTGACGGCGCCGATGACGACCGCGGCCGCGACGGCGATCAGGCCGGCGCGCCGCCGACCGGCGGGCAACGGTCCCGGTGGGCGAACGGCCTCTCGCCCATCCGTGGCGACCGCATTTCTCGATGCGACCAGG
>JAJDZH010000427.1 GCA_022824725.1 Thermoanaerobaculia bacterium
ATTTCGGCCTTGAGGGCGGACAGCTTTCCGAGGTCATAGCCGGCCCGCAGGCCCATGGGAAAGGTCCGCTGGACGAACGGCGGGCGCTCCGGATCGCCGGCAACTCCCGCCAGACCCTGTCGGACCGCGTCGTTCAGGGCCTGCTTGAAGGTCTGGCCCCGTTGCCGCATCGCTTCGCGCAGCAGGGACTCCGTGTCGGCGTCGAGTGTGACGGTGGTTCGCATGGAGGCATCATGATGTTCTGAGATTCTGCTGTCAAGCCACCGACTGCTCGTCTGCCAGGAACGAGCAGAGGCTCGGCGATGTACCCTGCGCTCGTGGCACAGCGTACGCAGGAAGATCGGCCGCGACGAGAATCAGGCCGGCCGAAGCCGCCGACGTGCCGCACATGAAGACGCTGCTCGTCGTGGTGGGGATCCTGGCGGCCGTGGCTGCGCTGGGCGTTGCCGGCTGGCTGTGGTACTCGGCCGAGTACCTCACCGAGACGGTCGAGCGGATGGAATGGCGATTCGTCGAGGCAGACCGGGTCGACCCGGCTCTGCTTGCGGAGACCGGGGCGGGACGTGTGGCGGGCTCCAGGCATCCAACCGGCGTCGTTGAGTTCCGTGCCCTCCCGTTCGCGAGGCCGCCCGTCGGTGATCTGAGGTGGGCGGCGCCGCGGCCTGCGGCCGGTTGGACCGGCACGCTTGACGCCACCAGGCCCGCGCCGCGCTGCATGCAGCCGTCGAGCATCGTCGGCAAGTGGCCGGGGGGTCAGTCGGAGGATTGCCTGTGGTTGTCTGTCTGGACGCCTGAAGTGAACGCCGGAACGCGGCCCGTCGTCGTATGGATCCACGGCGGCGGGCTCTGGTTCGGGGGTGCCGGTGAAACGGTCTACAACGGCGGCTTCATCGCCGAGCGCGGCGATGTGGTCGTCGTGAACGTCCAGTACCGCCTGGGCGTCTTCGGTTGGCTCGACCTGGCCCACCTGGGCGGACCGGAGGTTGCCCGGTCAGGTACGAACGGGGAACTCGACGTGCTGCTGGCTTTGGAGTGGATTCGGCAGAACATCGCCAGTTTCGGGGGCGATCCGGAGAACGTCACGCTGATGGGCGAATCGGCGGGCTCCTACCTCGTCGCTTCCCTTCTTCAACAGGACGAATCGGCGGCGCTCTTTCACAAGGCCGTGCTGATGAGCGGAGTGATCACGCCCGGTGAGAACCCTGAGATCACGAAGAGCAGGACCGCCGAGCGGGTGGTTGAGGCGCTCGGCGGCGGCGGTCTCGAGCAGCTCAGGACGCGGAGTTCGGCCGACGTTCTTGCGGCACAGGAGGTGCTCGCCGGGGACGCTGCGGAGGGTGGAAGCGCGGACATCATGCCCTACCTCGAGATGCGGCCGCCGTCCCGGGAGGATTTCCGCCGGGCCGGTCTAGGCGGGAAGCCGCTCTTGCACGGCAACACCCGCGACGAGTATCACTTCTTCACGCTGATGGTGCCTGAAGAGCCGGACCTGGAGCGCGGCATGGCGCTCGGGATGTTGGGCGCCGTCGGAGTGGACGAGACGGAAGTGGAGGCGCTGGCGGACATCGTCCGCGGCGCGATCCCCGGTCGGCCGGAGGCGGACGTGTACCTCGATGTGCTCACGGCTGCACTGATGTTCCACCCGCACCGGGTGCTGTCGGACGAGTACGGCGCCAACGGCGCCCCCGTGTACTACTACCTCTTCGATTGGGAGTCTCCGCTGTTCCCGGAACTGGGTGCCTTCCACGCTCTCGATCTGCCGTTCGCCTTCGGCACCCTGGACGACGAGGTTTCGCAGTTCACGGTGGGCGAGGAGGCTCCGCGCGGACTCTCCGACGACATGATCGACGCCATCACGTCGTTCGCACGCACGGGGCAGCCGGCGGTTGCGGGCCTCCCGGCGTGGCCGTCCGAGACGCCGGAATCGCGGCCGGCGATGCTCTTTTCCGTGCCCTCTGAACTGCTCGAGGACCCGTTACCGTGGTTGGGGGCCTTCAGCGCGCTCTTCGAAGAGAGCCTGAGGAGCCGCTAACCCAAAGGAGAGCGGCAGTCTGTTTGCGAACTAGACCACGGTCAAGCGGTCGTCCTCCCGGTGGGTGCGAGCGGGTAGTGGCAGACCACTCCGGAATGAGACGCCGCTGCGGCGGTCCCAAGGCATGACTCACGGGTTCATCTCCAGACGGCGAAGGAAGCGCCGGGGCGGCGTGCGAGTGCTGGCGTCGGCGCTCATGGCGGCCGCGGCCCTGCAGGCGTCCGCGTCGACGGCGGCGGAGTCCGGGACTCCTGCCGCCCCCGGGCCGAACGTCGTCGTCGTGGTCGCGGACGACGTCGGCTTCACGGACCTGGGCGCCTACGGCAGCGAGATTCGCACGCCCCACATCGACGCGGTCGCCGAGCGCGGCGTGCGCTTCTCGAACTTCCATGCTTCGCCGATGTGCTCTCCGTCGCGGGCGATGCTGCTCACCGGTGTGGACTCGCACCTGACCGATGTCGCCAGCCTGCATGTGGCCACGCCGCTTCGTCATCGCGGTCGACCGGGCTACCGCGGCGAGTTGAGCACCGACGTCGTCACGAATCGCCAACCGGCTGCGGGCCGCCGGCTACCGCACTTACCTGAGCGGCAAGTGGAACCTCGGCCACGGCCCGACCTCGCTGCCCAGCGCGCGCGGATTCGATCGCACGTTCGCGCTTGACGCGACCGGCGCCGACAACTTCGAGAAGAAGCCCTACCTGCCCATCTATGGCGAGCCTCCCTGGTTCGCCGACGGCGAGCCGACCGATCTGCCGGACGATTTCTATTCGTCGGAGCACCTCGTGGACAAGCTCGTCGAGTTCATCGACGCGGACCGGGTCACGGGTGGGGAGCCACAGCCGTTCTTCGCCTACCTCGCCTTCCAGGCGGTCCACCTGCCGGTTCAGGCGCCGCGGGAGTTCATCGAGGGATACGAAGGCGTCTACGACGAAGGATGGGACGCGCTGAGGAGAGAGCGCCACCGCCGCGCCGTCGAAGCCGGTGTCTTTCCCCCCGGAGCCGCGCCGTCGACCATCCCCGAACAGGCGGACTGGGATGCTCTCTCGCCGGAGGAGAAGGCGTTCGCCGCGAAGAACATGGCGGTCAACGCGGCGATGCTCGAAGCGATGGACCACCACTTCGGTCGACTCGTGGAGTATCTCGAGAGAGAAGGACTCCTGGAGAACACCGTCTTCGTCGTGCTGTCCGACAACGGCCCGGAGGCTGGCGACCCGGCCCGGAGCGGTCAGTTCGCGCGCTGGGCGGAGCGTGTCGGCTACCGCCGCGATCTCGAGACGCTCGGCGAGAAGGGGAGCTACGCGATCATCGGCCCGCACTTCGCGCGGGCGGCGGCCGCTCCGCTCGCGTACTACAAGTTCCACGGCGGCGAGGGCGGGATTCGCGTCCCGTTGATCGTTGCCGGGCCTGGCGTCGAGGCGCGAGGAGTTGTCCCGGCTTTCTCCTTCGTGACGGATC
>JAJDZH010000052.1 GCA_022824725.1 Thermoanaerobaculia bacterium
GCCGGAGGCGGGATCTGGCTCCAGAACCTGTTCCTCTCCGACGTGGTGTCGGCGGGCTACACCGAGATGGCCGCGCTCGCCGAGACCATCGAGAGCGCGCAAGGCTCGTTCGGGGACCTCACGGCGAACGGCAATCTCTCAAACACAGCTCTCCAACAGGCCGGAGTGGCGGCGGCGCTCAGCCAGGGCCGGATCAACGCGGCCCTGGGCCAGGTGCTCGCCCACGAGGCGGTCGGGCAGGCGAACCGGACGAGGCAGGCCGAACTGGCCCGCCTCGAACAACTCGCCGAGTGGCGGGAGGGCCGGGCGCGCGCGAACGCGCTGGCCGTGACGTTGCGGGACGCGGCGTCCCGCAACCGCCAGGCGCTCCGGGACGGACTGCTGCTGCGCATCCCGTCTTTCTACCGGTAGGGGCGGGCCGACCATGCAACTGCCCCCGCAGTCCATCGACCCGAACGTCCCGGCGCAGATCCCGCCCGACCAGCTTCAGGACTTCAAGAGCTTCCTCGACGTGGTGCTCGACACCGTCGTCGGCGGGGCCGCACCCGGCGTGCATGCGCTGGGGCTCCAGTTGTGGGGCGCGCTCGCGGCGGTGATGATCGCGTGGACGGGCGCGAAGATCGCGTTCAGCGGCACGTTCGATGCGTGGACGCTGGTCAAGCTCCTGATCGGCATCGCGATCCCCCGCACGCTGCTCCACTACTACACGGTCCCGATCCCCGGCGTCGGGCTCACGTTCCCGGCGATGGTCGCCGGGGGCGGGATCTGGCTCCAGAACCTGTTCCTCTCGGATGTGGTGTCTGCGGGCTACACCGAGATGGCGGCGCTGGTGCAGGCCTACGGCGCGCACCTGAGCGCGGCGTGGTCCACGGGCAACCTGCTGTCGATCCTCGCCTCGGGCGCGACCGTGGTCTTCTCCTCGCTCATCACGCTGTGCCTGGGCGCGTCGCTCGTGTTCTGCCTGCTGCTGCTCTTCTGCATCACCTACGCGCAGGTGATCTGGGCGCAGGTCGCCATCGCGATCGTGATTCTGCTGGGTCCGGTGTTCATCGCGTTCCTGCTCTTCGAGCCGCTCTCGTTCCTGTTCTGGGGATGGTTCCGCACGCTGATGGTCTACACGCTCTACGGCGTCGTGGCCGGGGCCATCCTGCGGGTCTTCATGGGCGTCGGCATGGGCTACATCACGACCTACGCCGAGGCGCTCATGGGCACCGGCACGGCCGATCCGGCCGAACTCTGGCTTTGGGCCGTCGTGCTCTTGCCGCTCGTCGTCTCCGGCCTCATGGCCGGGCTCAAGGTCGGCGAACTCGCCTCGATGCTCGTGTCCGGGTCCGGCTCCGCCGGGTCCGGGTTCGTCGCGCTCGTCATGCAGGGAGCCGGCAAGGCCGCCGCTCCCGCCAAGCCCCCCGTCTGACGCACATGGAGATGCAACCGATGAAACGAGACAAGGACGCAGGCCGCGAGTACGCGGAGATCTGGGGAGAGGCGGTCCAAGCGAACCGGAAGCTGCGGAGGATCGTCGTGCTGCTCTCGGCAAGCTGCGTGCTCGGCGTCGTGGTCCTGCTGAGGATCGCGGGCGCGGAGCCACCCCGGCCCATCGTGATCCGGGTCGACGAGGTCGGCCGCGCCGAGGCACTGGCCTACGAGGCCGTCACGGCGCAGGCCGATCCGCTCGATCCGACGACGAAATACTTCCTGAACCGATTCGTCCACGACTTCCACGCGCGCCGCCGCGCGACCGTCGAGGAGCATTGGACCCGGAGCCTCCGGTTCCTCAGCACCGAGCTTGCGAACGCGGCGTTCCAGAGGGACGGCGGCGAGGTCGCCGCGACGGCGGCCGGGACCGCCGAGGGCGAGCGCGAGGTCGAGCAGGTCGTGCTCCGCATCCACCCCGCGCCCGAGCCGCCGCACGCCGCGACCGCCGACTTCGATCTGGTGCAGTTGCACGGCGGACAGGAGGTCCGGCGGGAGCGCTGGTCCGCCGCGCTCCGGTTCGAGTTCCTGGAGTCCGTCCCACCCGAACTCGTGGTCCACAACCCGATGGGCATCCTCATCACCTACCTCCAGGCCGACCGGGCGCTGGTGACGGAGAACGGCCGGTGATCGTGCACCTCAAGGGACGCGAGAAGGCGCTCGAAGCATTCGGCTGGACGGGGGCCGAGGCCGAGTGGATCGCGCTGGTGTGCCTGCACAGCGGCGTGTTCACCCGCGCGCAACTCTCCGCCCGGCTCCGGATCGACCGCTGGAAGGCGTACCGGTTCGTCCGGTCCCTGACGGACCAGGGGTTGGCGGTCGAGGAGACGTTTGCGCGCCGCAAGGTCTGCCGGATCTACTCGCGGCCCGTGTACCGGGCGCTCGGCGCGGAGCACGTTCGCCACCGCAAGACGGCGTCGGAGGAGGTCCTCATGCGCCGCCTGCTGTCGCTCGACTACGTGATCGAGCACGCGGACCTGCCGTGGCTCCCCACCGAGTCTGAAAAGGTCGCCGCGTTCGAGGCGCTCGGGATCGAGCGCGCGCTGCTGCCCGTGCGCGTGTACGGAAGGGACGACCGCGAGACGCGGCGCTACTTCCCGGTCAAGCTGCCCGTCTCGCTGGATGCGGAGCGCGCCGTGTTCGTCTACGCCGATCCGGGACACGGGACGGCGACGGCGCTCCGCTCGTGGGGCTCGGCGCACCGGCGGCTCTGGCGCGCGTTGGGCAAGCGGGGCCGCACCGTCGAGGTCGTCGCCGCCGCGCGCAGGCACCGGGAGACCCGGCGTGCGCGGAAGGTCATGCGCGGGTGGGCGGAGGGTTCCGGCCTGAGCGAGTCCGGTTCCGCAACGGGCGAGGAGATCGCGCGCATCGAACGGGCCATCCGGGGCCAGGACGACGCGCTGGTCGAGGAGCTTGGCGGACTTCAGGGCTGCCTGTTGAGGATCGTCGAACTGAAGAACACACGGCGGTCGCCGTCTTCGGCGGGGACGATCGGCCGGTTCGCCGCATGGCGGTCGAGCCGGTTCCCCGGAGGCGGGTTTTGAGCGCCCGTCGGCGGGTGCCCGTGCCGTGCCGCGACCGCACATGTGAAACGGCGGTGCATGTGCGCGAAATCACGATCCGGACGTGCATGGCGGCAAGCGCGGATGTCGCTCTACGGCTTGCGGTTGCACCACGGCCTCCGGGGCGGCTGCGCCGCGCGGGAACCGGAGGCCGTGGCCGGAACGACCCCCTTTTTTCGATGCCTGCCGTGGCATCTCGAAGGGTTGGGATGTGCGCGGCCATCCCACCCTTCCCGGGGGTCGCTCCGGGCCAGCAATCCTTCCAGGAAGGGGGTTGAACCGATGAAGACGAGCACGCTCGCCATCATCGGCGCCGCCATCGGGGCGTGCGCCGCCCAGGCGCTCGATGCGCCGTTCCCCGGGACGGGCGACAACCCGTACCTCGACCTGATCGCCTGGCACGATCCGGGCCTGCACTCCGCCATCCGCGCCTGGCACCACGGCTGGCCCGCCGTCGCCGTCGTGCTCGCGGGCTCGGTCGCGCTCTCGGTCTGGCGCGTCTGGTTCCAGCCGCTCGTCCGCATCGTGCGCCGGGGCAGGCTGCCCAAGTGGCCTACGTCGCCCGGCGACGACGCGCCTTCGCTCGTGGTCGGGGAGCTGCATCATCCGACCGTGCCGCGCGAGAGCGAGCGGCCGTCCTGGCTCGTCATCCCGGAGAAGGGGCTCTACACGGGCGTGCTCGTCGTCGGGGCGGTCGGGACCGGCAAGACCACCGCCTGCATGTACCCGTTCGCTCGCCAACTGCTTCACTGGCGGGCGGACGATCCGCGCCGCCGCGCGGGCGCGCTCGTGCTCGAAGTCAAAGGCGACTTCTGCCATCAGGTCCGGAGCATCCTCGAAGACGCCGGCCGCGCGGACGATTACCTCGAAATCGGGCTCGGCGGCTCGCTCCAGTGGAACCCGCTCGACGATCCGCTGCTCGACTCGTACTCGCTCGCCTACGGCGTCGCGTCGCTCATCAACCAGCTCTTCGGCAAGTCGCGCGAACCGTTTTGGCAACAGGCGTACACGAACCTCGTGCGGTGGATCATCGAACTGCACCGTCTCCTGCCGGGCGGCTGGGTCACGTTGCGCGACGTGTACCGCTGCACCGTGGACTCGGACCTGCTCAGGGACAGGATCCGCGAGGCCCAGAAGCTGGCGGACGAAATCTGCCCGGTGCGCGCCGTCATCTCCGACGAAGATCTGGCCCGCCATCCCGAGGCGTTGAGCAAGTGGACGTGGACGCGGATGCCCGGCACGGGGAAGGTGGCCTGCAAGCTGGACCCGAAACTCGGGAACCGGCTCAAGAAGCTCAAGATCAGGTACGCGGCGGAGACCCCGGGCGGGGCGGGAGAGGAGTTCGCCGAAAAGGTCGAGGCCGTCGCGCGGTGGTACGTCAAGGACTGGTCGGAACTGGACGCCAAGCTCCGCACCTCGATCGTCGAGGGCATCAGCGTGTTCCTGTCGCTGTTCGACCAGCCGGAGGTGGCGGGCGTGTTCTGCCCGCCGCCGCCCGATGCGAACGAATGCCCGTCCACCAGGACGGCGGACGCCGCCACCACCGGCAATGACCAACCCGGCCAGTCCGTGCCGGGGCTGCGTCGCCGCCTGCCGCCGCTCGGCGAACTGATCGAGGGCGGCAAGGTCCTGGCGCTCAACATGCCCGCGGGCGCGAACCCGGCGCTCGCCCGCGCCATCGGGGTGCTGCTCAAGAACGCATGGATGCAGGCGTTGCTCCGCCGGCCGGCCGAGGCCGCGCGCCGTCCCGGACGCCACATGCGGCCCGCGGTGTTCATCTGCGACGAGTATCAGGCTTTTGCCACCGTCGGGCAGGACGATCCGTCCGGCGACGAGAAGGCGTTCGCGCTCACGCGGCAGTGCCGTTGCATCCCCATCGTCGCCACCCAGTCGCTTTCGTCGCTCCGCTCCGTGCTTCCCTCCGGCGAGGCGTGGCGCACGCTGGTCCAGACGCTCCGGACCAGGATCTTCCTGTCGCTCTCCGACGAGTCGTCCGCGCGGATCGCGTCCGAGATGTGCGGCAGCGTCATGAAGACCGAGCCGTCGTACACGTTCAGCGAGACCACGGGCAGGCCGGAGTTCTCGCTGCTGTCCGGCCGCGCGGGAGGCGGGCGCGGCACCATGGGCGCGAGCAAGTCGTTCCGCCGGAGCTTGCAGCCGGTGTTCACGCCGCGCGAGTTCGCGCTGCTCGCCAACTATCAGGCCATCTGCCTGCCCTACGACGGCGTGAAGTCGCTTCCCGCCCGGCGCGTCTACCTGAAACCCCACTACCTGCCGAGGACCAAGGGCTACTGGCGGCTCCGCAAGGAGGGCCGGATATGAAGCGCGCGAGCGGCGTCGGCCACCTCACCCCGTTCCTTCCGGGCCTTGGAGCCCTGCTCGAAGACCCGGAGGTGTCCGAGATCATGGTCAACGGACCCGCCAACGTCTGGGTCGAGCGGGAGGGGATGCTGGAGCCACACGAAGCGCCCGAACTCACCGCCGCTTGGCTCCACCGCGCCGCGATCCACATCGCCCGGCCGCTCGGGCTCGATCCCGCCACGAACCCGGTCCTGGACGCCCGCCTCGAAGACGGGTCGAGGGTCGCCATCTGCACGCCGCCCGCGAGTCCCGAAGTCGCCATCACCATCCGCCGGTTCGGGGGCCGCGCGTTCTCGGTCGAGGACCTCGTGCGCCTGGGCTCGCTGCCCGAAGACATCCTCGAAGCCGCTCGGAGCACGCTTGCGGCCCGCCAGAACATCCTGGTCTCCGGCGGCACGGGGTCGGGCAAGACCACGCTGCTCAACGCGCTGATCGAACTCCTGCCGGAGGACGAGCGGATCGTCGCCATCGAGGACACGCTCGAACTCAGGATCGACCGGGCGAACTGCCTCCGCTTCGAGGCCGGAGCCACGCTTTCCGAGACGCCCGTCGAGATCCGCGACCTGGTACGGCACGCGCTCCGCCACCGGCCCGACCACATCGTCGTCGGCGAGGTCCGGGGCGGCGAGGCCGCCGATCTCTTGCAAGCCCTCAACACCGGACACGGCGGCTCGCTCACGACCATCCACGTGAACAATGCGCGCTCCGCGCTCTCGCGGCTCGCGAGCTGCGCCATGCAGGCCGGCGACGCGCTGCCCTGGGAG
>JAJDZH010000487.1 GCA_022824725.1 Thermoanaerobaculia bacterium
CGGCGCCAGACGCTTCTCGCCATCGATCAACGGCGGCAGCCATTCGGCCCGCTGCTCCGCGCTGCCGGCGTCCGCGATCAGTCCACCGGCGAAGACGACCGCCGACACGAACGGCTCGGGCGCCAGACCGCGGCCCATCGCCTCCGTGATGAGGACGGTTTCGGCCATCCCCATGCCGAGGCCGCCGTGCTCCTCGGCCAGGGGAATGCCGAGCCAGCCGAGGTCCGCCATCTCGGCCCATACGTCGGGGCTGTAGGCGAGTTCGGCGCTGTCGTCGCGGACCTTGCGCTGGCGGTCGACTCCGCCGTGCTTCGAAACGAGCTCGGCCGCCGTCCGGGCCAGCATCTCCTGGGGAGCGGTGAGGACCAGCGAAGCCATCAGTCCGGCAACCCCAGCACGCGCTTGGCGATGATGTTCAACTGGATCTCCGACGTCCCGCCCTCGATGCTGTTCGCCCGCGAGCGGAGCCAGGTGCGGGTCTGGTTCAGCTCCGCCGGCTCGAAACCCTCGCCTTCCCAGCCCAGCGCCTGGGGACCCCGGATCGAGAGCATCAGCTCTTCGCGGCGCATGTTCAGCTCCGTGCCGTAGTACTTGAACATCGAGCTCTCGGGGCCGGGCTTGTGCCCCGCCTCCAGCCCGTCGCCGTGACGTTTGATCGTCAGCCCGTAGGACATCGCGTCCATCTCGCACTGCGTCACCCGTTCCCGGATCGCGGGGTCGTCGATCCGGCCCGTCTCGTCGACGCCGACGTAGTCGCGTGCAAGGTCCGGCAACGAAGCTCTGGCGCCGCCGCGCCCCATCCCGCCGATCGAGGTGCGCTCGTGGCCGAGCAGCGCCTTGGCCACCGTCCAGCCGCTGTTCGCTTCCCCGATGACCTGGTGCACGGGCGCACGGACGTTGTGGAAGAAGGTCTCGCAGAAGGGCGACGCGCCGCTGATCAGCCGGATCGGCCGCACCTCGACCCCCGGTGATTCCATGTCCACGAGGATGAAAGTGATGCCGCGCTGCTTCTTCACGTCCGGATCGGTACGCACGAGCATGAAGATCCAGTCGGCCTGATCGGCGCCGGAAGTCCAGATCTTCTGGCCGTTGATCAGGTAGAAGTCGCCGTCGCGCACCGCCGATGTGGCGAGAGACGCGAGGTCGGAACCCGCGTTCGGTTCCGAGTAGCCCTGGCACCAGCGAATCTCGCCGCGCGCGATCTTCGGCAGGTGTTCCGCCCGCTGCGCCTCCGTGCCGTGATCGAGAAGCGTCGGCCCGATCATGCTGTAGCCGAAGCCCGTGAGTGGCATCGGCAGCGCCAGGCGCGCGATCTCCTCGTGCAGCACGAGCGCCTCGTCGCGCGAGAGACCGGCGCCTCCGTACTGCTCCGGCCAGGTCGGCACGGAGAAGCCGCGGTCCGCCGCGGCAAGCAGCCAGTCCCGGCTTTCCGGATAGATGAAAGGCGCCTTGCGGCCGCCGGCCGCCCAGGCGTTCGGATCGGACGCCCTGCCGCGCAGGAACTCCGGCGCGTTCGCCTCCACCCAGGTTCGGGCCTCTTCTCGAAATGCGGACAGATCACTCATGCGTTTACCTCGGGAGACCGGTATCTGGACCAGACGGAACGGCCGGGCATTCTTGCACGGCGCCCGACTATAGACTCCCGCGCCGCCAGGGATCACGCCATGACCAACCTCGCCGAAGCGGTCGCCCGCCGCCGCACCTTCGCCATCATCTCCCACCCGGACGCGGGCAAGACGACCCTGACCGAGAAGCTCCTGCTCTTCGCCGGGGCGATCCAACTCGCAGGGGCCGTGAAGGCTCGCGGCGAAGCGCGCCGGGCCCACTCGGACTGGATGAAGGTCGAGCGCGAGCGGGGCATCTCCGTGAGCGCCTCCGTGATGACGTTCGGGCACGAGGGGAACCGCTTCAACCTGCTCGATACACCGGGTCACGAGGACTTCAGCGAAGACACCTACCGGACACTGACCGCGGTGGATTCCGCGGTCATGGTGCTCGACGCCGCCAAGGGGATCGAATCGCAGACCCGGAAGCTCTTCGAGGTCTGCCGTCTTCGCGACGTTCCGATCACGACCTTCATCAACAAGCTCGACCGGGACGTCCGCGACCCGTTCGACCTTCTCGACGAGATCGCGGATACGCTGCAACTGGAGGTCTCTCCCGTGAGCTGGCCGGTTGGGATGGGGCGGGACTTCCAGGGCTGTTACGACCTGGTCCGCGATCAGCTCGTGCTGCTCGACAGCGCGACGCGGGAGCGGCGCGGCGCGGAACGGATCGTGCCGGGCCTGGAAGGCCCCGAGATCGAACGGGCGATCGGAACCGGACCGGCCGCCAGGCTGCGGGAAGAAGTCGAGATGGTCCGTGAGCTCTGTCCTCCGTTCGCCGCCGCGCCCTACCTCGAGGGCAACCGGACGCCGGTCTACTTCGGCAGTGCCCTGCGCAGCTTTGGCGTGCGGGCGCTGCTCGACGGGCTGGGCCGGCACGCGCCCGCGCCGCGGTCCCAGCAGGCGGCGGAACGGACCGTATCTCCCGACGAAGATCAGGTATCCGGCTTCGTGTTCAAGATCCAGGCGAACATGGACCCGAAGCACCGGGACCGGATCGCCTTTGTCCGTCTCTGCTCGGGGCGCTTCTTCCGCGGTATCAAGCTGCTCCACCCGCGTAGCGGACGGACGTTGAACGTCCACAACCCGGTCCTCTTCCTGGCCCGCGAACGGGAACTCGCCGAAGAGGCCTGGCCCGGCGACATCATCGGCATTCCCAATCACGGCAACCTGCGAATCGGCGACGCACTGACCGGCGGCGAGCCGCTACGCTTCGTCGGCGTTCCGAGCTTCGCGCCGGACCTTCTCCGCCGGGTGCGCCCTGAGGATCCGCTGCGCGCCAAACATCTGGGCCGAGCCCTGCTGCAACTGGCTGAAGAGGGCGTAGCGCAGGTCTTCCGAACCAGGGCAGGCAACGAGTGGATCGTCGGCGTCGCCGGTGCGCTGCAGTTCGACGTCCTCGCGGACCGCATTCGCACGGAGTACGAGGTGCCGGTGCGATTCGAATCGACCACGATGTCCCTGGCCCGCTGGATCGAGTCGGACGACGAGCGAACGGTGCGGGATTTCGTGCGTCGCAACGAAACGAAGATCGCGCACGACCACAACGGCGCGCCGCTGTTTCTGGCCGCGAACCGCTACTGGCTCGACCGCGCGGCCGAGAACGCGCCGGACGTGCGCTTCCTGGCGACCAGGGAACAGGCGGTCTAGGAGTTCCTCCCGCTCAGAACAGTTCGCGGACTCTGTTCTTCAGGTCGGCCAACCGCTCCGCGGCCTCGCCGACGGGCGCCGGCCAGATCACGCGGCGTCCCTCCAACTGCCGGTCGAGTCGGTGCCAGAGTTCGGCGTTCTTGACCTGTCCGCCACCCTTCGTGCGCCAACGGTTGCGCTTCCAGGAGTGGATCCATAGCGAAGCGCCCCGTCGGAGGTAGTCGTTGCCGGTGTAGACGGCCGCGGGCTGTCCTTCCGGCAGGGCGGCGAGCAGGTCGAGAACGCAGGCAAGTTCCAGGCGGTTCGGGGTCGTCCCCGAGGCCCTTCCCGTTCGCCGGTTCGAACCTTCGGGCGTCTCCAGTTCGGCCGCCCACGCACCGCGCCGGCCGACGCAACGAACCTTGAGGAAGATGCGCGCGCTTCCGGGTGGAATCTCCACTTCAGACTCGGGTTCGGCCGCGGCGCCGCCCCCGCGAGCGGCGATCTCGGCGCTGGCGAGAGAGTCGACCCGCTCGTTCCATTCGTTCCCGGCGTGACCCTTGACCCAGTGCCAGTGGACGCGGTGGCGTTTGTTCAGACTCTCCAGGCGCCGCCAGAGATCGACGTTCTTCACCGCGCCACCGTCGCGCCGGCGCCAGTTCTGGACCTTCCATCGGGACAGCCACGACGTGATCCCCTGGCGCACATACTGCGAGTCCGTGTAGAGGTCCACCGAGGAGGGCTCGGAAAGATCGGCAAGAGCCGAGATCGCGGCCTGGAGTTCCATCCGGTTGTTCGTCGTGCTCGGCGCGCCGCCCGAGAGTTCCCTCGGCCTGCAGCCAGGCTCCAGGATGACGGCCGCCCAGCCGCCTGGTCCGGGATTCGGACTGGCACCGCCGTCCGTGTAGATGACAAGCGTCGGCCGGCCGACAGGCTGGGTGCTCACCACGCCGCGAATGTAGCAGCCGGCACAGCGACGGCAGACGGCAATAGACTAGCCAGCGATGACTGGATTGCTGAACCGGACGGCCTTGGCGATCGCGTTTCTCGCCGGCGCCGCGGCGGCATCGGGCCAGGAAGAACTGACGCCGGCGGAGGGGAACCCCTTCGAGGGCATCGAGTTCCGGCTCGTCGGCCCCAGCCGTGGCGGTCGGGTCACCGCGGTCGCCGGGCACACGTCCCATCCCTACACCTTCTACATGGGCTCGACCGGCGGCGGCGTCTGGCGCACGACGAACGCGGGCATCTCCTGGGAG
>JAJDZH010000234.1 GCA_022824725.1 Thermoanaerobaculia bacterium
GTGACGATCGAATACTGCGTGATGTGAAACTACCGGCCCCGAGCCGCCGGTCTGGCGGCTCAGTTGTAGGAGCGGTTCGACCTCGACACCGAACTCGTGGACGGCAGCGGCGGCGTCTTCGAGGTCGCCCTCGACGGCCGCCCTGTGTTCTCCAAGAAAGAGCTCGGCCGCTTCCCCAACAACGGCGAAGTCGAGCACGCCGTCGCCGATCTGCTGTAGCGACGCGGCGGAGGAAGCACCCGTCCACGGCGGCCGCGGACGTAAAGAGGTTCGGATGTCGGTGCGCCGGCCTTCCGGCCGGCATCCGATCCCTGTCAACGCTACGATCGGCCCATGTCCGGCACCTACTCGCTGCGCCTCTGCAAGGAGGACTTCAAGTTCTCCGCGGCTCACTTCACCGTCTTCGGTGAAGACGAGGCGGAGGCGCTTCACGGACACAACTACCGGGTCACGGTCGAGATGACGGGGTCGGAGGTGGACGAGCTCGAGTTCCTGGTTCCGATGGCCGCGGCGAAGCGGGACATCCGGGCGCAGTGCGCGGCACTGGACGAGAAGGTCCTGCTGCCGGCGAAGTGCCCGCTTCTTCAACTCGAGCAAGGTGAGACGGTGACGGCGACCTTCGGGCAGCGGCGATACGAGTTCCCGTCACCCGAGGTCGTCCTGCTGCCCGTGGCGAACGTGACCGTCGAGGCGCTGGCCCGGTTGCTCTGGCAACGCCTCGCCAACCGTTGGGACTCTCTTCGCGACCGCGTGGAGACCCTTCAAGTCACCGTGGCCGAGACCCGGGGCCAGGGCGCCAGCTACCGACGCAAGTTGTAGGCGGGTATCACCGCCGCAGTCGCAACTGCGCCACGGTTTCTAGGTGGGCCGACTGCGGGAAGACGTCGAAGAAGGTGATGGACTCGAGGTCGAAGTCGCGGGTCAGGTCGCCGAGGTCGCGGGCGAGCGTGGCGGGGTCGCAGGAGACGTAGGTGAGGCGGTTGGGCGCGGCGTTCAGGAGGGCGCTGCGGACCTTGCGCGGGAGGCCGCCGCGGGGCGGATCGACCAGCACCCGGTCGAGGCCGGATTCCAGACCGGGACCGCCGCGCCGCCGATCGACCCAGCTCTCGACCGCCGACCGTTCGACGCGGCAGTGGCCGAGACGGTTGCGGCGCAGGTTGTTCCGTGCGTAGCGAGCGGCCACCGACTCGCCTTCCACGGCCGTGACGGACCCGTACCGGCCGGCGAGTCCGGCGGTGAAGAAGCCGACGCCGGCGTAGAGCTCCACCGCGGCGTCGCCCTCGAAGGGCCCGACCGCCGACAGCAGAAGCGCCTCCAGCAAACCCCCGTGGGCCTGGAAGAAGCAGCGGGCGTCGTAGCTGAGCTTCCTCCCCAGCAGGTCGATCTCGAGGTCACCACTCGGCAGCCCGTCCACGGGCGGCGCCGCCACCACCGGACTGTCCGGCTCCAGGCCCGCCGTGGCCAGACTCAGGCGGCTCGGCAGCTTCTTCGAAGCGGCAGCCGGGTCGCCAGGCAGCGAAGACAGCCCACGCAGCTCGTTCTCGAGCGCCGGAGCGAGTACCGGGCAGCGGTCGACGAGGACCAGGTCGTGGCTGCGACGCCGCCGGAAACCGACGCCGACCGACCCTTCGGAACCCGTGTCCCCCTCCGAACGTCGGGCAATGTGGACCTGCGCGCGCAGCCGGTACCCCCACGCCCTCTCGCCGACCGGCTCCTCGAAGCGGCACGCGGCGAGCTGGGCCGGGTCGATGCCGCCCAGCCGGCGCAACGTCTCCCTTGCAGCCGCCGCCTTCAGTCCCAACTGCGCCGCGTCCTCGATGTGCTGGAGCTGGCAGCCGCCGCAACGCTCGTAGAACGGACACGGCGCCTCCCGCCGCAGCGGCCCCGGAGTCTTCACTTCTTCGATCTCCGCGCGGGCGTAGCTCGGGCGGCGCTCGGTGATCCTGACCTCGACCACGTCGCCGGGGGCGGCCCGCGGCACGAAGACCGGCATCCCGCGCCACCGCGCGAGGCCGTCGCCGCCGAGCACGAGCTTCTCGATGGTCAGTTCGAGGCGATTGATGCCGGCCAGGGCCGCCAGCGCTTCCAGGCGTTCGGCCGACAGCGGCCGCTTCCGGGGAGTCGGCTCAGTCTTGGTCGTGGCCGTGGTCGTGGTCGTGGCCGCCGCCGGTGTGGCGCCGGCCGTGTTCCCAGGCCGGATCCCGGCGCGCGAACTCATCGAGCTCGCGCGGCACTTCGACGAGAGTCCGGCTGCGTTCCGGGTCGCAGACATCGTTCTCGCACTCGTAGACGTAGACGTTCCAGTCGTCGCGAGGGCGGTAGGCGCAGAGCGTCTGGTAGGTGTCGCAGTAGCCGCACTTGATCGAGAGGTTGCGGATGTTGATCACGACGCGATGGCCCTTCCGGTGCGCGGGAACCGGCGGCCGTCCCGGGCCTCAGCCGGCCGCGGACGCGAGCGCCTCCTCGATCGCGTTACGAACCACGCTGGCCCCGGTGATGCCGATCGAGATGTAGGAGAGGTCGCCCCGCGGGTCCAGCACCAGGAGAGTCGGCAGGGCGTAGAGTCCGGCCGCGCCCATCACCTCTTCGTCGGGGTCCAGCAGCACCGGGTAGCTGAACGGGGTCTTCTCGACGTAGCCGCGGACCGTTTCCAGGTCCTCCCCGCTGTTCAGGGCGAGGAAGGACACACCCCGGCCGGCGTACTCCTCGCGCAGCCGCTCGAGGATCTCCGCCTGGACGACGCAGGGCTTGCACCAGCTCGCCCACATGTCGACCACGACGACGTCGCCCCGCAGGTCCGGCGGACCCAGCCGCGACCCGTCCAGCGTGTCCAACTGGAAGCTGCTCAGGATCGGATCGAGTTCCGACACTTCCGGCGGCTCGCCACCCGCGACGATGCTCGACACGAGGAAGCCGAACACCGCCACCAGGACCGCCCCGGCCACGCCCAGGCCGACCAGCAGACCGACCGCCAAACGCCTCTTCATGCCGGCAGACTAGCAGTCCGTGACAGACGTCGCGCGGCAGGATGGTCGCCGCTGCGCGGCGCGTTGTCTTCAGAAACCGGCGAGGGCGCCGGCGCACCCAGTGTGCCGCGCCAGGTCCGACAGACTGCTAGCTGCAGCCGCTGGTGGAACCGCAGTTCATGCACTTGTAGCAACTGCCGTTCCGCACCATGATCGAGCCGCAGTCGTGGCACGACGGCGCGTCCTGCTGCAGCAGAAACGTCACCGGGGCGAGGTTGCCGCCCTCCCGGGCGGGCGCCCCGACGCCGTTCTCCGCCTCCGCGGGTTCCACGTCCGTCGGCGACCCTGCCCGCGCCGCCGGCTCCGACCGCTGGATCACGCCCGCGACCTCCTGCGCCTCGCGCGACAGGAACTTCGACGCCAGCCACCGGAAGACGTAGTCCATGACGGACTTCGCCATCGGAATCTCGGGGTTCTTGGTGAATCCCGACGGCTCGAAGCGGCTGTGGGTGAACTTGTCGACGAGGATCTGAAGCGGCACGCCGTACTGCAGCGCCACGGACACCGCCTGAGCGAAGGAGTCCATCAGACCCGAAATGGTCGACCCTTCCTTGGCCATCAGCAGGAAGACCTCGCCGGGCTGGCCGTCCTCGTACAGGCCGACGGTGAGGAAGCCCTCGTGGCCGTTGATCGAGAACTTGTGGGTGATGGCCCGCCGCTCGTCCGGCAACCGGCGCCGCGTGATGCCGGCCGCGGCCCTCGCCGCGACTTCGGCCTCCAGGTCGTCGCCGGCGTCCTTCGTGGTCGACAGCGGTTGCGAGCGCTTGCAGCCGTCGCGGTAGATGGCGACCGCCTTGAGACCGAGCTTCCAGCCCTCGATGTAGGCGTCCCGGATCTCCTCCGAAGTCGATTCCTCCGGCATGTTGATCGTCTTGCTGATCGCCCCCGAGATGAACGGCTGGGCCGCCGCCAGCATGCGGAGGTGCCCCATGTGGTGGATCGACCGCGAGCCGTTGGCCGGCTTGAAGGCGCAGTCGAACACCGCCAGGTGCTCGTCCGCGAGATGCGGCGCGCCCTCGATCGTGTCGTGGTCGTCGATGTACTCGACGATCTGCTGGATCTCCGACTTCTCGTAGCCGAGCCGCTCCAGGGCCAGAGGAACGGTGCGGTTGACGATCTTGATCATCCCGCCGCCGACCAGCTTCTTGTACTTGACCAGCGCGATGTCGGGCTCGACTCCGGTCGTGTCGCAGTCCATCATGAACGCGATCGTGCCGGTCGGGGCCAGCACCGAGATCTGGCTGTTGCGGATGCCGTTCCGCTCGCCCTCCTCGACCACGCCGTCCCAGGACTTCTTGGCCGCGTTCAGCAGCTCGAGCGGCACGTGCGCCGGATCGACCTCCTTCAGGGCGGCCCGGTGGTTGCGCATGACCTGCAGCATCGGCTGGCGGTTCGCCTCGTAGCCCTCGAACGGGCCCTTGATCGCGGCGATCCGCGTCGACTGCAGGTAGGCGGCGCCCGACATCAGGGCGGTCACGGCGCCGGCGTAGTCGCGGCCGGCAGCCGAGTCGTAGGGCAGGCCCCGCGCCATCAGCAGGGCGCCGAGATTCGCGTAGCCGATGCCGAGCGGCCGGTAGGCGTGCGAGTTCTCCCCGATCTTCGGCGTCGGATAGCTCGCGTTGTCGACGATGATCTCCTGCGCCGTGATGATGATCTCGCAAGTGTGCCGGAACGACGCGGTGTCGAAGCCCGTGGCCGGGTCGTAGAAGCGCATCAGGTTGAGTGACGCCAGGTTGCAGGCGGTGTCGTCCAGGAACATGTACTCGCTGCACGGGTTGCTGGCGTTGATCCGGTCCGTGTTCGGACAGGTGTGCCAGTCGTTGATCGTGCTGTCGAACTGCATGCCCGGATCGCCGCAGACCCAGGTCGACTCGGCGATCATGTCCAGCAGTTCGGCCGCCCGGAGCGTGTCCATCGGCTGGCCGTCGGTGACGGCGGTCGTCGTCCACTCGCGGTCCTCGACCACCGCCTGCATGAACTGGTCGGTGGCGCGCACGGAGTGGTTCGCGTTCTGGTAGAAGATCGAGTCATAGGCGCCGCCGGCGACGTTGAAGCCCGCGTCGTAGCCGGCTTCGATCAACGCCCAGGCCTTGCGCTCCTCGACTTCCTTGCAGCGGATGAACTCGACGATGTCGGGGTGATCGGCGTCCAGGATGACCATCTTCGCGGCGCGCCTGGTCTTGCCGCCGCTCTTGATCACGCCGGCGAAGGCGTCGAAGCCGCGCATGAAGGAGACCGGGCCGGAGGCCGTGCCGCCGCCGGCCAGTGTCTCGGCCGAGGAACGGAGCGCCGAGAGGTTGCTGCCGGTGCCGGAGCCGAACTTGAACAGCATCCCCTCCGTCTTGGCGAGACCGAGGATGGACTGCATCGTGTCCTCGACGGAATTGATGAAGCACGCCGAGCACTGGGGGTGCTCCTCGATCCCGACGTTGAACCACACCGGCGAGTTGAAGCAGGCGTACTGGTGCACGAGGATGTGGGTGAGCTCGGCGTGGAACGAGCCGGCGTCCGCCTCGGTGGAGAAGTAGCCCCCCTCACGGCCCCAGTCGGCGATGCGGTCGGCCACGCGCGAGATCAACTGCCGCGCGCTGGACTCGCGCTCGGGAGTGCCCAACTGGCCGCGGAAGTACTTCGACACGACCACGTTCGTGGCCGTCTGCGACCACGCCTTCGGCACCTCGACGCCGTGCTGCTCGAACACGGTCTCGCCCTTCTCGTTCGCGATGACCGCGTCGCGGACGTCCCATTCGACCCGGTCGAAGGGGTGGACACCGGCTTCGGTGTAGCGGCGCTCGATGGTCAGGCCCGCCGGGCTCGATGCCGTGGCCGCCGCGCTCCGGGTCTCCGCGGGGAGCGCGGCGCCGGCCGCAGCGGGCGCGGCTACCATCTGCCGGCCGCCGGCTTGCGCCGCCTCCAGAACCCTGCCCTGACCGCCTTCGCGAGCGCGTGAACCATTGACCGACATCTGCTCCCTCCCTGGTCGGCACGGTCCCGACGCGGTCCCGTGCGCTTAAGCGGTGAATGCCGAACTGTAGCCCAGAACGCCCCTCCGGCGCAAGCAGAATCGCCGCGAAAACCACTTCATGTAGCCCCAGGAGGCCCCGGTGGCCACTAGATATGGGTATTCATCGGTCTATAGCGCTTTGTCGATAGATGTGGAGCACCTTCGGAGAAAAGCACTGGATCCTGCGGATTCGGGGCGGCGATAAGCTCCTCTGCCGTGACCAGGAACCGCGCCACGAGTTCGGGTATCGATCTGCCGCCGTTCTTCGAGCCGGACGACCTACCGCGGGACAACGGGGCTCAGACCGCGCCAGGCGAGTTCCCGTTCACGCGCGGCCTCTACCAGGACATGTACCGCAAGCGATTGTGGACGATGCGCCAGTACGCCGGCTACGCCAGCGCCACCGAGTCGAACCGCCGCTACCGCTATCTCCTGGAGCAGGGCACGACCGGCCTCTCGGTCGCTTTCGACCTCCCCACCCAGATCGGCTACGACTCGGACGCCAGGGCCGCCCGCGGCGAGGTGGGGCGGGTCGGCGTCGCGATCGACAGCGTCGAGGACATGAGGACCCTGTTCGACGGAATCCCGCTCGGCCAGGTCACGACCTCGATGACGATCAACTCGACGGCGGCGATCCTCCTCTCCATGTACCTGGCGGTCGCCGAAGAACAGGGGACGCCCTGGGAAAGCGTCGGCGGCACGGTGCAGAACGACATCCTGAAGGAGTACATCGCCCGCGGCACCCACATCTACCCGCCGCCCCACTCCCTGCGCCTGGTCACCGACCTGATCGTCTTCTGCTCCGAGCACGTTCCGCGCTGGAATCCGGTGTCGATTTCGGGCTACCACATCCGCGAAGCCGGCTCCACCGCCGCCCAGGAGATCGCCTTCACCCTCGCCAACGCCCTCTGCTACGTCGACCTGGTGCTGGCGCGCGGGCTCGAGATCGACAGCTTCGCCCCCCGGCTTTCCTTCTTCTTCAACGCCCACAACAACTTCCTCGAGGAAGTCGCCAAGTTCCGGGCCGCCCGCCGGCTCTGGGCCGAACTCGTCCGCGAGCGCTACGAGCCGCGCAACGAACGCTCCTGCTGGCTGCGCTTCCATACCCAGACCGGCGGCTCGACCCTGACCGCGCAGCAACCCGAGAACAACGTCGCCCGGGTGGCGATCCAGGCGCTGGCCGCCGTCTGCGGAGGCACCCAGTCGCTGCACACGAACGGGGCCGACGAAGCCCTCGGCCTGCCGACCGAGACCTCCGCGCGGGTGGCGCTGCGCAGCCAGCAGATCGTCGCCCACGAGACCGGAGTCGCCGACGTCGCCGACCCGCTCGGCGGCTCGTGGGCGATCGAGGCGCTCACCGGGGAACTCGTGGACAAGGCCCGGAGCATGATCGAGCAGATCGAGGAGCTCGGCGGCGCCGCCCGGGCGATCGAACAGGGCTACCAGCAGAACGAGATCGCGAACGCGGCCTACCGTCACCAGTTGGCGGTCGAGTCCAGGGACGAGGTGATCGTCGGCGTCAACGCCTACACCCAGGAGGAAGACGAGGACGCGACGTTCCTGGCCGTCGACCCGGCCGCCGAAGCCCGGCAGGTCGAGCGCGTGCGGAACGTCCGCGAGGAGCGCGACGCGAGCGCCGCCACCGCGGCCCTCAACCGGCTGCAGCAGGCCGCCGCGGGCGAAGACAACCTCGTTCCCCGCATCCTCGACTGCGTCCGGCAGCGGGCCACCCTGGGCGAGATCTCGGATCGCCTGCGCGCGGTCTGGGGCGAGTACGAACGGTGAGCCCGCGATGCGAAGGCTGAGCCCATGAAGTCGGCCTACGAGAGAGCGCTCGAGAAGCTCGAGAACCGGGGCATCGCGGCGCCCCGGCAGGATGCCCTGGACGAGGACCAGCGGCGGCGGATCGAAGACGCCCGCAGCCGCCACCAGGCGAAGGTCGCCGAACTCGAGATCCTCCACCAGAAGAACCTCGCCGCGGACCCCGCCAAGCGGCTCGAGGAGGAAGAGAACTACCGCGTCGAACTGCGGCGCCTCGCCGAGCGCCTGGAGAGCGAGGTCGAGCGCATTCGCCGGGGCTGAAGCGGGCTCAGCGAGCGACGGACGACTCGGCCGCGCCCTCCGCCAGCGGCGCCGAGTCCAGATCCTGGAGCGCGGTCACCTGCAGCAGGCTCTCGCGCAGCGCCTCGATCGCGTCCACCGCGGCCATCGCCCCGGAGATCGTCGTCACGCAGGGGATGTCGAACTTGAGCGCCGTGGTGCGGATGTCCATGTCGTCCTTGTACGACTCGCCGCCCAGGGGCGTGTTCACGATCAGGCCGACTTCGCCGTTGATCAGGTAGTCGACCACATGCGGCCGTCCTTCGGCCACCTTGTTGACGCGCTGCGTCTCGATGCCCCGCTCGCTGAGGAACGCGGCGGTGCCGGCGGTGCACAGGAGTTCGAAACCGAGGCCCCGCAGACGCTGGGCGACTCGCAGCAGCGCCGGCTTGTCCCGGTCGTTGACCGACAGGAAGGCGGCGCCGCTGTCCGGCAGCGCGTGGCCGGCGCCCAGCCAGGCCTTGGCGAAGGCGCTGCCGAAACTGCGGCCGATGCCCATCACCTCGCCCGTCGACTTCATCTCCGGACCCAGGACCGGATCGACGCCCGGAAAGCGGTCGAACGGGAAGACCGGCGCCTTGACGAAGAAGCGGTCGACCGGGGGTTCCTCGACGAGACCGATCTCCTCCAGGGTCTCACCGACCATGACCCGGGTGGCGATCTGCACGAGCGGCAGGCCCACCGCCTTGGCGATGAAGGGCACCGTCCGCGAGGCCCGGGGATTCACCTCCAGCACGTAGACCTCGCCGTCGTAGATCGCGAACTGCACGTTCATCAGACCGACGACGCCCAGCCTCAGCGCCAGCCGCGTGGCGATGTCGCGCATCTTGTCGAGGTCGCCCTCGTCCACGCGGTAGGGCGGCAGCACCGCCGCCGAATCGCCGGAGTGGATGCCGGCCTCCTCGATGTGCTGCATGATGCCGCAGACGACCGCCCGCTCCCCGTCCGCCACCAGGTCGACGTCCACCTCGAAGGCGTCCTCGAGAAAACGGTCGAGCAGCACCGGCCGCCCCGGCGAGACGTCGGCGGCGCGGCGCATGTAGTTGATCAGCGTCGGCTGGTCGTAGCAGATCGACATCGCCCGGCCGCCGAGCACGTAGCTCGGCCGCACGACGACGGGATAGCCGATCTCGTCCGCCACCCGGCAGGCCTCGTCGAGCGACACCGCGGAGCCGTTGGCCGGCACCAGGATGTCCTCCTCCGCCAGGAGATCGCCGAAGCGGCGGCGGTCCTCGGCGAGGTCGATCGCCTCCGGCGACGTGCCCAGAATGGAGACGCCCGCGGCCTCGAGGCTATGGGCGAGCTTGAGCGGAGTCTGGCCGCCGAGCTGGACGATCGCGCCCAGCGGCTGCTCGCGGCGGTAGATCGCCATCACGTGCTCGAACGTCAGCGGCTCGAAGTAGAGTCGGTCCGAGGTGTCGTAGTCCGTCGAGACGGTCTCCGGGTTGCAGTTCACCATGATCGTCTCGTAGCCGGCCCGCCTGAGGGCGAAGACGGCGTGGACGCAGCAGTAGTCGAACTCGATCCCCTGGCCGATCCGGTTGGGTCCGGAGCCCAGGATCATCACCTTCCGGCGCTCGGTCGGCAGGGCCTCGTCCTCCACCCCGGGCGTCGAGTAGAGGTACGGTGTGACCGCCACGAACTCGGCGGCGCAGGTGTCGACCCGCTTGAAGACGCGGTCGAGCCCCCGCTTCGTGATCTCGCGGGCCACCAGGTCCTCCCCGCTGCCAAGCAGCGAGGCGACCCGCTGATCGCTCAACCCGCTCAGCCGGGCCCGGCGGAGCAGCTCGTCCGGCGCGGACTCGAGGTCCCAGCAGGCGAGTTCCGCTTCGATCTCCACGACCGTCCGGATCTCGCGCAGGAACCACTGGTCGATGTCGGAGGCCGCCGCCACCTCGTCGACCGTCCAGCCCTGGCGCAGCGCGGCGAAGACCCCGAAGAGGCGTTGCCAGTTGGGCGTGCTGAGCCGCCGTCGCAGACCGACCGGATCGCTGACGAGCTCCTCCTGGCGCGGCCACGCCGCTTCCAGTTCCAGGCCGG
>JAJDZH010000171.1 GCA_022824725.1 Thermoanaerobaculia bacterium
TCCGACTACTGGACGCCGACGCCGCACGAGAACGACAGCGTGCTGTCGACGGTCAACTGGAACTACGCGATCTCCGGCAACTGGTACCTGGAAGCCAAGATCGCCTTCCAGGAGACGCAGGAGAACAAGTACCTCGCCTGCTACAACAAGCTGGAGCAGGAGAACCCCGAGGTCCTGAACCCCGACGGCATTCCGCTCCTCGAGTGGCTGGCCCAGGACAACTTCCCCAACGCGTCGGCGCGCATGGTGGAAACCTGCCTGCAGGCCAAGTCGCTCGACCGCGGTCCGATCGCCGGACACAGCGCGACGAACACCTCGGGCGGCGACACCAGCTACCCGCTGCGGTTCCCATTCGACCCGAGCAAGGGCATCTTCTACCCCGGCAACAACTACAACGTGTACCGGGACAACGAGAACCTGCAGGCCTGGCACAACGGCTGGATCCTCTCCGACGGCTTCGGCTTCAACGCCTTCCCGCGCGAGCAGGCGAACGTCGGCCTGACCCAGTTCATCGGCGCCAACCACGAGCTGAAGTACGGCATCGACTACCAGGACACGAAGTGGGAGGGCGAGAACGCCCGCGTGCCGCTGCTCAACGGCTGGGGCTTCGACCCCACCAGCCCCTTTGGCTACTACCAGTCCGGGACGCTGGCCGAGGATTCGTGTTCGCTCTTCCGGGGAATCAACACCTCGCCTGAGAACCCGACCTTCATCGGCGGCACGACCCGCGGTCGCGGCTGCTACTTCGTCGACTACAACTCGCCGCTCCTGACTTGCGAGGGCAACCACACCGACGGGCTCCCGCACCGGCCGACCCAGATCGAGCGCGTGAACGGGGAGATCGTTCGCACCGTGGGCACCTGCGTCGGCCGCGGCACCGGCGACACGGAGGTCCGGGACATCGGCTTCTACGTCCGCGACCGGTTCACGATCGGCGATCACTGGGTGGTCAACCTCGGCCTCCGTGCTGAACAGCAGGAAGCCTGGAACGACGTTCGGCGCCGGGTGGTCAACGACACATACGTCGACCCGCGGATCAACATCTCGTACGACATCAAGGGTGACGGCGCGCTGCTGCTCAATGCCAACTGGGGGCAGTACCACGCCATGCTCAACCAGGCCTGGATCTCCGGCGGCGACGTCGCACGGCCCAGCCTGCACGACCTGTGGAACGGCTACGAGGGCCGCGAGGTCTTCCTGTTCTGCGACCCGCTCGATGTCGTCGGCATGGGCATCCTGAAGTCGATCGGCTACGTTGACTACGACTGCAACTCGCCCTCC
This sequence comes from Thermoanaerobaculia bacterium, assembly GCA_022824725.1. GTDB lineage: Bacteria > Acidobacteriota > Thermoanaerobaculia > Multivoradales > Multivoraceae > Multivorans. Next base: position 1,282 of record JAJDZH010000171.1, read on the forward strand.
CGGCGAGACACGATCCGTGACGGCACGGTGGGCGCAGCGATTCCGGGCTACAACCTGTCCTGGGAGCTGGCGCAGCCGGGTCTCATGTGGGACGCGGTCGCGGCCGGGCTCTACGACTTCGACATCCAGACCTACTACAAGCAGGAGGCGATTCTCGGCCTGGAGTGGCAGTTCCGCCCCGACTGGGCGCTGGACATCAAGTACATCGACTGGCAGATGCAGGACATGATGTTCTCCAACTTCCAGCTCGACCACCGGGGGCGGGCCATCGGCATCACGGAGAACTACCACGATCTGGAGAAGATCGTGCTGGCCTTCGACGACGCCCGTGCACAACGGTGGGCGGACGCCGGCTTCGATGAGGCGGACCGCCCGAGCGCCGTCAATCGCGAGGCTCTCGCCAATGCGGACCCGTCGAAGAACTCGTACCGCGGCCTCCAGGTCCAGTTGAACCGGCGTTTCGCCGACGGCTGGGCGCTCTACAACAACGTGGCCTGGTCCGAGACCGACACGACGGGCGGCGGCGTCTGGTGGAACAACACGGACAGCGGGTACCTGGAACTCGTGCACGTGAACCTCACGGCTGACGCCGTCGAGCAGTGCCAGACGTCCCAGAGCATCCCGGACCGACGGACCGGTCGGACCCGCACCTATCCGGAAGATTGCCATGCGCGGCTGGACGAGTTCGTCGGCCAGCCGGCCAGCATGATCAATCAGCGCGGTGTGAACGGCGTCGCCGACCGCACCTGGATCTACAACTCCTTCGGGTTCAAGACCTGGCGCATCGGAAACCAGGATCTGACGCTCGGCGGTCATCTGACATTCCAGACCGGTACCCCTTGGGCCCGGTCCGAGGGCGCGGGAATCAGCGCCCAGAAGACCTGCGCCCCGGGCGCCAGGCCCTCGGGGCTGCGGACGTGTCCGCCAATCACGCCCTCCGACCCGACCAGCGACGCGCGGCCGGGCACGGCGAACGGCGGTGTCGGCGTCCGCCTGCACCCGTTCGGAGCGGAGGGCCGCCGGACGCTGGATGAGTACACGATCAACCTGAGCGGCGCCTGGGGCTTCCCCATGGGCTATCGGAACGTTCGTGGCGAACTCCGGGTCGAGGTGCTCAACGCGACCAACCAGCAGCGCCGCCGCCGCTGGGACGGTCAGGGCGAGGTCTACCCCGTGCGCCGGTACTACCAGCGCCCGCGGCAGATGAGGGCCTCGATCAAGTTCCGGTTCTAGGCCGGAGCGACAGGACCGGGGGCTTCGGCCCCGGGTCCGAGGGACTCAAGGGGAGAGGGCTTTCGCTCTCTCCCCTTTCCTTTTTCGGCCACAACCGAGTGCCGGCCGCGACGATCCAACCTTCTGGATCCGTGTCGTCTTCTTTGACAGGTTCCCGGCCGGCCATATAGTGCCTCTCACATTCTCATCTGATCCGAGGAGCAGTCCATGAAGCGACTTGCAGCGATCCTGATTCTCCTGGTTCCCGTCGGCGTCGTCGCCGACGCGCCGGAAACCGCAACGGTCAGCGGCACGATCGTCGACCCGGGGGGCTCCGCCCTGCCCGGCGTCAGCGTCACCCTGTCCAGCGGCCGCGGCGACAAGTTCGCGATCACGGACGAGAACGGCCAGTATCGGTTCGTCGGCGTCGTGCCCGATACCTACCAGTTGCAGGCGGAGCTTGAAGGCCTGGGTTCGGCCCAGGCGGAGTTCCACGCCGCCGCCGGCGACCGCAAGGCCGTCGACCTCACGCTTCAGGCGGCAGTCGAAGGCGGCGTCGTGGAGGTCACGGCTGAAACGCCCATGGTCGACAAGTTCAACGTCACCGCCGGCAGCACCGTGACCTCCGAAATCGGCGAGCAGACGGCCGGCACGACGCGCACCTACTTCGGTGTGATCAACGCCCTGCCCGGCGTCACCGCCGACGCGGAGAACGACGACATCCAGCAGACGCGGCCGTCGGTCAACGGCACGCACTTCGCCGACCAGGGCGTCTACGTCGACGGCGTCGACACGACCTTCGCCAAGTTTGGCGGCAGCCGCGTCTTCCTGCCGACCACGGCGCTCACCGAGGTGTCGATGGAGGCCGGCGGTTCATCGGCCGAGTACGGCCGCTACATCGGCTCCTCCACCAACGTGATCGTCAAGTCGGGCACCAACCGCTGGCACGCGGATGTCCTCTGGAATCACCAGCGCGTCGACTGGAGCGCCGACTACAAGGAGCAGCCGTCCCTGGCGGAGCGTCGAAACCGCCCGTACCCGGTCGACTGGTTCAAGCGCTGCCACGGCGACGAACGGGACCAGGGCCGCGGCCAGATCCCGCGCAGCATCGTCGAGGAGGTTTCCACGATCAACCGCGAGGCCTGCCTGCCCGGCAGCAACGAGTGGGCCGGTTCCAGCGACGGCTACGAGTTCTCGACCGGCGGTCCTCTCCGGCGGGACAAGTTCTGGTTCTTCGTGGGCGCCTCCGAGTTCGACGACGCCTACTCCGAGCGCCTGCTCGGCGGCGACCCTTACGACGTCAGCCTGTTCGCCGACGCTCGCATCCTCAAGCTGAACATGCAGCCATCGGCCAGCCATTCGTTCGCCGCCTCGGGGATCGACACGCCGGCGTTCCGGAACTACTTCAACTGGCAGTCCTACGACTACTGGACGCCGACGCCGCACGAGAACGACAGCGTCCTCTC
>JAJDZH010000085.1 GCA_022824725.1 Thermoanaerobaculia bacterium
GGTTGCCCGCACCACCTCGAGCGCGCGCAGGACGCGCTGGGTATCCCCCGGGGCAAGCGCTTCGGCGCTCTCCGGATCCACTTCCCGCAGCTCCCGGACGAGCCTGCAGAGTCCCTGGGAGCGAAGGTCCGCCCGCAAGGCCTCGCGCACATCGGCGTCGACCGGCGGCACCGGCGCCAGCCCTTCGAACAGGGCGCGCAGGTAGAAGCCGCTGCCACCCACCAGGATCGGCAGCGCCCCGCGCGCTTCGATCTCTTCCACCGCCACCGCCGCGCGTCGCGCGAACTCCCCGGCCGAGAACGCCCGGTGCGGCTCGATGACGTCGATCAGGTGATGACGAACCCGGGTCCGCTCTCTCGGTCCGGGCTTCGCCGTGCCGATGCTGAGTCCCCGATAGGCCTGCAGGGCGTCCGCGTTGATCAACTCGACCGTGAGGCCCCGTCCGGCCAAGTCGGCGGCCAACGCCATCGCGAACGCGCTCTTGCCGGTGGCGGTCGGACCGAGGACGGCGATCACCTGCCAGGGAGGCGAGGACATTGGCGCAGGATAGCCGCGTCACGCGTTCGCCAGAACGGCTCCGACGCGGGAAACCCTTCAGTTGTCGAGTTCGACCTCCGTCACCCGTCGTCGCTCGGTGAACACGGACCGGGAACCGTTGCCCCAATCGATCACGTAGGTGCCGACGGGGAGGTTGGTGACCGTCTCACCCACCGCAAACGTGGGTCCCCCGCCAAACCACATGCGGAGCGTACCGAGATTCCAGCCGCCGGGGCCTGAGATGCTGACGCCACCCGGATGACTTCCGCCGATCAACGCCAGCGAGGCCGTGGATGCGGACGGGTCGAACGTCAGGCCTTGCTCCATCGCCTGCAGGAGGTTCCGCCATCCATCCAGGATCCACCTCCCGCCCGCGTTGCAGCCGACGCGGATCAGTTCGCCCAGGGGCGGCTCCACCCTCACCTCGGCTCTGCCGTTTCGGACCTGCACGAGCTGCCCGGAAGCGGCGTTGTCCATCTCCGCGAAACAGAACCCGTCGCTGCCGTCGACCAGTTGGATGCGCAAGCGGTCCGGGGCCGGGCCGTCGACAAGATGAAGCTGCACGGTTGTCCGGTCGCCCGGCCGGTCGAGTTCTATCTCCACAAGGTCGGATCGCAGGTGGCGTTCGCGCGCTCGGAGCTGGTAGCGACCCGGTCGTAGGCCGAGGATCCGGAAGTTGCCTCGGCTATCCGAAACGACCGGCGACTGGTCGGGGAAGACTTCCACCGTAGCCAAGCCGACGGGCGAACCCTCCAGGTCCAGAACGGTTCCCTCCACCGACGCGCCTGCGTACGAGATGTCCCGCACCACCTCGGCGCCCGCCACGGCCGGCACGTCCACCACGCGAGGTTCCTGAAGGCCACCAGCCGCCGACGTCCAGGTGACGTCCCACTCGCCCGGCAGCACGGAATCCAGGCGGTACCCGCCATCTCCGTCCAGCGGCGCTCGGAGGCTCGGAATCCGGTTGCCGAGAACCCTGCCAACTCGTTCGAGGCCGTCGGCTCGCGAGCGGAAGATGCCCCCCGGAACCTCGGGCCGATCGCCCCGGCGTTGCCAAAGCAACGTGCCGGCGACCGGAGTTCCCCCCATCGTCACGCGCCCCCTGACCTTCAAGCTCTGGTCGTCGCAGCGGACGGTGAGGTCGTTCTCCGGTTCGGGAACCTCTCTCGTGCAGACCGGCTGCCTGTCTCCGTTCAGCACGACGATGGCGAGCGGTCCCTCCGGCACTTCGCGAAAGAGAGCCTCCTGGTCGGCCAGTGCGGCAACCATCCTCTCCGGCGATGTCCCATCTCCGATCTGCATCCGCACCAGACCATCCACCGTGTCGGAACGCACCACGACCCGGTTACCCCGCGAGAGCTCAACCGTGCCAACATCAATGGGTGTTGTGCCCTCGATCTGGAGTTCCAGCCGATGCGGCGCGTAGCCATCGGCCGCGAACCGGACGACTGCAGGCCCCGCCTCCAACCCATGAAGCTCGAAGTAGCCCTCCGGATCCGAGGCGGCGGTCAGAGTGCTACCCACAAGCGGCGCCAGGAGGGGGCCTGACTCGGACGCCAGGGTCGAACTCACCGTAACCCCGGCCAGCGGGTCGTAGGCTTCCCCCACGACATGGCCGAAGATCGCAGCCGATGGAGGCGCCCGAACGACGCCGAGATCGATCGCCTCTCCGCCACTGCCCTCTATCTCGAGACGTACGGCGCCGACATTGCCGGCCGTGAGTTCCAGGTCCCACTCACCGCCGCCGGGAAGGTCGACGGTGAATCCGCCGTCCTGCCCGATCGTTCCGCTCAGCCCGAGGTTCCTGCCGCCTCGGGCGTTGAACCGGCCGTTCGCGGCCGGCGTCAGACCATCAGCCGCGACGTAGACTCCCGTCACGCTCAGAGCGGGCTCCAGCTCGATCTGGAATGGTTCGGCCGGCGCGCGGCCGACGCCCGCCGGAAGCCGTGGAGCAGCGAAGCCGTAACCAGGCGCCAGGATCTGAAGCTCCCTCGTGTAGCGCACTTCCACGCCGGCAATACCGTCCGCGCCGGTACGCCACTCGTCGTCCGCGGTGCGGACGACCGCGCCGTTCACCGGCGACCGCCGCAACGCGTCGATCACCCGGACCCAGACAATCTCAACTTCCGCCAGGACGATATCCCCGAGGTCCGTCGATTCCTCGAGCTTCAGCCGGCGGGCGAACTCCCGCCCGCCGTCGGCGACGGCGCGCAGAGTCGCGTCGCCGGCCGCGAAACCAGCCAGCCGGAAGATGCCGCCGGGACCGGTTCGCCCCCTCTGCATCTGGGTCAGACCGAAGCCCTCTCGGATGAAAGAGTGACCGCGGACTTCCGCGACCACCGGCTCCCCCTGGCCGTTGACGACGCGGCCGCTCAGTGCGAAGCCCGGACCCAACTCCAACCGAGCCGGTACGTCGTGCAACGCAAGGAACGCAACGGCCTCCCGGCCATCGCTTGAGACCACCACCGGCGGTTCCTGTTCGACCGGGAGCCGAAACTGGACCCGACCGTCCGTGCCAGGCTGCTCGAACCCCAGGAGTTCGGTCCGACTCAGCCCGCCCCGGCCGGGGCGAACGAGGTGAAAGCGGGTGTTCACGAGTGGAGACCCGTCCGTCGTACCGATCCGGTAGCTCGCCGTCCGGTCCTGGAGGAGCGGCAGCGAGACTTCACCCGTCCCGTCAGGGACGTCCGTCCATCGGGAGCAGCCTTGCGCGCCGCAGGCTTGCAGGCGCCACGGGCCGGGACCGCGCGGCAGACGGACGACGCCGGCATCGACCTTCCAGCGCGGAAGCAGGCTGAAGGGCGCCTCACGCCACATCGCGGACGGGGCCGCGGTCAGCACGGGCAGTTCTTGCGTAGCGTCCCCGGCGTCCGGCGCCGGAAGCCGGACGACGAGCTCGGCAGGGGCGGCGTCGGTCGCGCCCGTTGCACCGGCGCTGCAATCGAGCGCCAGGTCGGAACCGTAAGGGCGCCTTGCGGGCGGGCAACGCTCCGTCCACACCCAGCACGCCTCGACTTCAGCGTCCGCGAAGGCCGCAATCTCCCTCCAGTCGTCATCGGAGGTAGAGGTTGCAGATGAAGAGAGGGGAAGAACACCCCCATCGCTGCTCAGGCAAACGAGTTCGAGACCCGCCGACGCCTGCGCTCCCACCTGAGCCCCAAACGGAAGCGCCAGACAGAACACGGCGCCAGCCCGCCGGAGGAGCCGGAAAAGGGCGGTTCCGGCCAATGCCATGACGCTAGCTGCCCGCGAGGATGCGGGCTTCAAAGACCGCGGCGGGCCGACCAACGCCTCGAGACCCCAGGCGAGCGGCGCCCCGGATCAGGAGCACCGCCCGGTCGCCGAGAAGATCCACGCGCAGTCGAGCGTCCGCCCGGTCGGACGTCACCGCGCACGGTGCCGTCGCCGTCCGCCGCAGGTCGTCCACGCGGGCGTGAACGATGTCCCAGCAGACGCTCGCCCTGGGCGCTGACGCCGCTTCGTCCCTGTCGGCCCGCGCCTTCGCAAGGGCAAGCACCCGGGCGGCCTGTTCACCCGAGAGGACCACCGCTTCGCCTTCGGAGGCCCCGGCCGCCAGCTCCGAGAGGTCGAGACCGTCCAGGGCAACCGCCACCCGCCTGACGCCGATGCCTTCGGCGCTTCCGACATCCTCCGCGACCTCTTTCGCGGTCCGCGCGGCATCGGCCCGCAGAATCGTCGTCACTTCGACTGCTCCGTTGCTGGCGGTCTCATCCACGCCGGACGGTGGCTGGCCACCCTTCACGTGGCGCACGAAGAAGAACACGTCGCCCTCGTCGTTCGCCACCACGTCGTCGATGAATCGATGTCGGCGCAGCCAGACCGTGCGAAACTCCTCGTCGCGCAGCAGCGTTCTCCGCTCCGGCTCGCAGTCGGGCCGCGTGGCGGACAGCGCCTCCGCGTCCACGGTACCCCGCAGCGAACCGTCCGTGCCGTACAGGAACGCTCCCGGCTCCGCGCCGGGAATCACCAGAACCAAGTCGTTCGCCACGAACCGGCTGATCGTGAGTTCCACGGCATGGCAAGCCTCCAGAGCGCCGCCGCCATCGCGGGTCGGCAGCAATCCCCGCTCTGCTCCGTCCGCCCCGATCAACCATGCAATGTACGGCTCCCAGATGTCGCCCGGTGCCGGAGATGGACGGGGCCGCCGGGCAAGCCCCACCGTGACGGTCCGCCCGTCGCGGTGATCCAGATCGCCGACGATCTCCAGATTCTGCTTGAGCGGCGTGGTCAGCCCGTCGTGCCGCCGGTACACGCCGAAGAGGTCCCCGGCGAAGACGATCCCGGAAGCGGTCGAGCCGCCCAGGCGACTGTAGTTGCCGTACCTCGACGCGCGCCCGTACGTGGTGCCCGAAAGCGTGGCTTCCAGTTCGACGACCCCGGTCCCGGGGCGCCACGAGTAGATTCCGTCGCGCTCCAGACCGAACAGGAGGCTCCCATCTGGTCGCCAGCGGACATCCGCCGCCGACGTGAGCTCCTCCGGCAGATCCAGCGGACGGATGCCTCCCAGCACCGGCGGCGAGGGATCCCCCGCCTGCGCCGCGGCAGCCACTGCGGCAAGAACGATCGCCAGAAGCGAGAAACCCGCCAGCCTCGGCAGGGCCGACCTCAACGCGTCAACTCGCCAATGCGCCGAGTACGGACGCGGTCTTTCCTGCCGACTGGCACACGCTCGGATCTGGCGGTCCGCACCGGATTGTCCAAACGCGGTTCCTCGCGCTGGCCCCATGATCCACTTCCCGGTGGCGCAGCGGCGGGTTTCCATACTTCAGGGGCTCCTGCAGTCGTTCAGGTGTGTTCGATGCCGCGGACTTTTAGCAGATTTCGCCCGGCTCCCGCAAGGTCACAGTTCGGCGACCCAGTTCGGCGGCGCGGCCAGCGCTCTTGACGGAACCGTGCGGAACCTGGAGCCGCACAGATTGCGCCGTTCTCGCGTGCCGGGGGAAGGTACAAGGCAACCGAGGATCAGGGAGCGCCTTCCGACCCAACGCCACGCCGAGGCCAGGCCGCGACCCGCACGACCGGACGCCGGCCGCCGGCACCGTCGCGGCGGAAGCGAACCTCGATCCGGCCGTGGAGGTCCGTGCGAAGAACCCGGACTCCCCGGTCCTCCATCCGTGACACGACCTCCGGCGAGGGATGGCCGTACGGATTGCGTCGGCCGGCCGACACGATCCCCAGACGCGGCCTTACCGCCGCCAGCAGCCCGGGACCGGTCGAGGTCCGGCTGCCGTGATGCGCCACCTTCAGCACATCGCTGCGGAGGGCAATGCCGTGGCGCCGTGCCCGCGCGACAAGTTCCCGCTCGCCCGTGACGTCGACATCCCCCGTCAGCAACGCGCAGGACCGGTCGACGCACGCCCGCACGACCATCGACGCGGAGTTGCCGCCGTCCGCGCGGTCCGGCGGAGGATGGACGACCTCCAGGCTCCAGGCCCCGAACTGGCCGCCTTCCCCATGCACCACTCCCCGCACCCGCCGGCCCAGGCGGTCGGCGAGGGCTCGCCCGCACCCGTCGCGAAGTTCCACCGGCACCGCCCACAGCCGCTCGATCCTCAGGTAGTACGTCAACTCGAGCAGTCCACGGCAGTGGTCCGAATCGCCGTGCGAGAGGATCGCCAGGTCGATCCGTCGAACCCCTTCCGCCGCGAGAGCCTGGAGCAGCGCCGCCTCCGCGAAGTTGCCCCGCCGGTACCCCCCGCCGTCCACCAGGATCACCGGGCCTCGCTCGCCGCTCCGTAGCAGGATGGCCTCCCCCTGTCCCACGTCGAGCATCGCCAGGCTCGGTTCGTCTTCCGGCAGCGCCGGAGTGCAGACCAGAACCAGCGCCACTCCCCATAAGGCGCGCCGGAACCCGGACACCAGGACGCCGAGCCAGATCGCCAGCGTCAACGCGGCGACCGGGTCGACGCTCAAGGGCAAGGCCAGCCAGGAGCCCGCCGGCAGGTGTGCGAGCGACGCGAAGGGCAGGACGAGCAGGTCGAGAAGCGCCTGGAGCAAGCGAGCACCGGGGGCCACGATCACCCCCAGCACGGGAACCGAGGCCGCGAAGGCCAGACCGACCCAGGCCATCGAGACGCCGAGCGTGACGGCGGTGAGCGGCACGAAGGCAAGGTTGAGCAACGGCGAGAAGGGCGTCAGCAGGCCGATCTCGACCGCGGCGACGGGCAACGTGGCGAGCTGAGCGGCGATCGTCGCCGCCAGGGCAACCTTCAGCGCCCGGAGACCGGCCATCGCCGGACGCGCCTGCCCGACGGAACCAGGACGCCGCCACCACCTCAGCAGGCGGGGCGCCAGCACGATGATGCCGGCCGTCGCCAAGAAGCTGAGCTGGAAGCCCAGATCGAACGCGGCGGGCGGATCGAACGCCAGGATGACCACGAGCGCGGCGGAAAGGGAGTTGAGCGCTTGCGGCGGCCGCTCGAGGGCCAGCGACAGGATGACGAGCAGCGCCATCACCGACGCGCGGAGCAGCGATGGCCGTGGACCGACGAGGCAGCCATAGAAGAGCAGCACCGCGACCGCGCCGACCGCGGCAACCCGGCCCGGGAGCGCACCGGAGAGCCACCAGAAGCCGCCCAGGAGCAGCCCGACGTGTAGGCCCGAGACCGCGAGCAGATGAGAAAGGCCGGCCCGACGGAGCCCCGTCCGCCACTCGGGAGGCACCCCTCGCGCGTCGCCGAACACAAGCGCCCTGGCCAGCAGGGCGCCGGCACCCGGCGCCTCGTCGAGCGGGCGCAGGAGGCGCTGCCGCAGATTGACGGCGACCCGAAGACCCCACGCCGGCGCTCCTCCCATGGGCTCGATCAGCCCCAGGCTCTTCACGTTGAGTCCCCAGTCGCCCGGCCGGGACTGATCCAGGTTGCGGTACGCGGGCCTCCGGCTGAAGTAACCGCGCACGCGAAGCCGTCGCTCCGGCGGCGGCGATCCCTCGCCGCGCAGGCGGAGCCACGCGCGGTCCGGCCCGTCAACCGGTCGTCCCGCCTGCTTCACCGCGTGTACATCCACCCGCGCCGTCCACACCTCGTCAGCGAGTTGCCAGGCAGCCGCGCCGAGAGCGGGCACGACGACGTCCACCGTGACCGGCCGCTCCGGGTCGAAGGAGAGGAGCTCCCCTCGCTCCCCGCCGGCCGCGAGGATCACCAGCACGAACAGCGCGGCCAGGGGCAGAAGCGGCGCCCGGGCCAGCGCCGTACTCCAGTCGACAGAGGTCGAGGCCGCGGCCACACTGACTAGGACGCAAGAGAACGCCGCGAAGCAGCCTGGCGGGCAGTTCCACGCCCGCTTGCGTCGGCCCGCCGCCGGTGAGAAGCTAGGCGCTGTCTCCGCCCGGGGCGGACCGGTTCGAGGTTCCGGCCGCGGCGTGGACTCATCACCCGCGCATGGCACCGGACTTCGTCCACCTTCACCTCCACTCCGAGTACTCGCTGCTCGATGGAGGCAACCGGATGGAGTCGCTGGTGGACCGGATCGCCGGCCTCGGCATGGACGCGGTCGCCCTTACCGACCACGGCAACCTGTTCGGCGCCGTCGCCTTCTACGAGGCCTGCCGGAAGAAGGGCGTCAAGCCCATCCTCGGGATCGAGGCGTACGTGGCGCCCGACATCAGGACGGAGACGTCCGACCGGCGTCACAAGGAAACCCAGGGAGTGGCCGACGGCGGCTTCCACCTGGTACTGCTGGCCCGCAACGAGACGGGATGGCGCAACCTGGTCCAACTGTCCTCCGACAGCTACACCGAGGGCTTCTACTACAAGCCGCGGATGGACAAGGAGGAAACGCTGCCGCGGTGGAGCGAGGGCCTGATCGCGATCAACGGCCACCTCGGCTCTTCGCTCGCCTACCACCTTCGCAAGCACATCGAGACGGGCAACGACGAGCACTATGACCGGGCGAAGGAGGAAGCCCGCTGGCACCTGGAGACCTTCCCCGCCGATGAGACCGGGGAGCCCTGCTTCTACCTCGAGCTGCAGAGCCACGAGACGCCCGAGCAGGACGAGGTCAACGAGCAGATCCTCCGCCTCGCCTCCGACCTCGACCTGCCGATCGTCTGCGACAACGACGCGCACTTCCTCACCGCCGAGGACTGGGACAGCCACGACACGCTGATCTGCGTTTCGACGAGCAAGTCGAAGCAGCAGGAGGACCGTCTCCACTACCCGAAGGAGCTCTACGTCAAGAGTCCCGAGCAGATGGCCGAACTCTTCGACCGGCCGGAGACTGCCGAAGCGATCCTGAACACACGCCGCATCGCCGACCGCTGCAACGTCGAGCTCGACTTCTCCGCCAACCACGCGCCGCTCGTGCGCGTCGAGCGCCTGGAGCCTCCTCCACTGCCGGCGGGAACGGCGGAACCGGAACCGGGCACCGGGGCCTGGTTCGACCGCTTCTGCGCCGGCTACCGCGTGGAGCCGCTGGCCGAACAGCCGGGCGAGGAGGAGCTGGCCGCGCTGCATGCCGACTGCGACCGGGCGCTGCGCGAGCTCAGCGAAGCCGGCCTCGCCTGGCGCTACGGCGACCGGGTCGAGGACGCGCACCGGCGCCGTCTCGACCATGAACTCTCGGTCCTCGCCGGCAAGCGGATCAGCGCCTACTTCCTGATCGTCTGGGACTTCGTGAACGAAGCCAGGAAGCGCGGCATCCCGGCCACGGCGCGCGGCTCGGGCGTCGGCACGATGGTCGGCTACACGCTCGGGCTCTCGCATGCCTGCCCGGTGCGTTACGGCCTGCTGTTCGAGCGCTTCACCGACCCTGACCGCAGCGAGTACCCGGACATCGACATCGATCTCTGCCAGGACGGCCGGGCCGAGATCCTGGAGTACGTCCGGGAGAAGTACGGCTACGTCGCCCAGATCATCACGTTCGGCACGATGAAGGCGCGCGCCGCGATCCGCGACGTCGGACGCGTCCACGAGCTCCCGCTCGCCCAGGTCGACCGCATCTCGAAGCTGATCGGCGCCGAACTCGGCGTGACGATCGAGCAGGCCCTGGGCCGCGAGAAGGAACTGAAGGAGTTGTACGAGAGCGACGAGCAGGTTCGCGAGGTCATCGACACGGCGCGGGAACTCGAGGGGATCACCCGGCACAGCGGCGTCCACGCCGCCGGGCTGGTCATCGCGACCCAGCCCCTGGAGAACCTGGTGCCGCTGGCCACCAGCCGCACCCAGGGCTCGAAGGACGTGCTGGTGACCCAGTGGGACGGGCCCACGGTCGAGAAGATGGGCCTGCTCAAGATGGACTTCCTGGGACTGACGACCCTGTCCATCATCGAGCGCTGCCGCCAGCTCGTGCGCGAGACCCTGCCGCCCGAGGCGATCGCCGCGGCGGTTCCAACCTGCCCCGAGGGCCGGCATCCACTCGATCTCGACCACATCGACCTCGCCGACCCCACGGTCCTGGAGGTCTTCTCCAGCGCCGACACCGCCGGGACGTTCCAGTTCGAATCGGAGGGCATGCGCAACCTGCTGCTGCAGATGAAGCCCGACCGGCTCGAGGACCTGGTGGCCGCCAACGCCCTCTTCCGTCCCGGGCCGATGGCGCTGATCCCGACGTACTGCGACCGCAAACACGGCCGCGAGGAGACCCCGCGGGTCCACGAGATCGTCGACCGGCACACGGCCGACACCCACGGCATCATGGTCTACCAGGAACAGGTCATGCAGATCGTCCACGAACTGGGCGACGTGCCGCTCCGCGAGGCGTACACACTGATCAAGGCGATCAGCAAGAAGAGCCGCAAGACGATCAACGCGGCCCGGCAGCGCTTCGTCGACGGCGCGCGGGACAAGGGGCTGGCGAAGCAGCAGGCGACCCGGCTGTTCGGCCTGATCGAGGAGTTCGCGGGCTACGGCTTCAACAAGTCCCACTCGGTCGGCTACACCCTGCTCGCGTACCAGACGGCGTACCTCAAGACGTGGTTCCCGGTCCAGTACATGGCGGCCGTCCTCACCTATGCCGCCGACAGCACGGACAAGCTGGTCCACTACGTCGACGAATGCGCGCGCGTGAAGCTCCCCGGCGGCCGCCGCGGCATCGAAGTCGGAGCGCCCGACATCGACCGCTCCGGCATCCGCTTCCATGTCGTGTTCGAGCCCGGGGAGGAGCAGACGAGCGGCAACGGACACATCCGCTTCGGCCTGTCGGCGGTCAAGGGCGTCGGCGAGAAGGCGGTGCGGGCGATCCTCGAAGCGCGGGAGGAGGGCGGCCGCTTCAGCAGCCTCTGGGACTTCTGCCGGCGCGTGCCGCTCCAGACCGTCAACCGCTCGACGATCGAGGCGCTGATCAAGTCGGGCGCCTTCGACGGCATCCACGGCAAGGACCAGCGGGCGGCGATGGTCGATGCGCTGGGCGCCGCGGTCAAGGCCGGGCAGCGAGCGGCGGCCGACCGCGAGAGCGGCCAGGCCAGCCTGCTGTTCGGGGGCGGTTCGCAGGACTCGCCCGAGCCCGACGGGGATGCCGGCCAGGAACTGCCGGCGGTGCCGCCATGGACCGCCGGCGAACTGCTGGCGCACGAGAAGGAGGCGCTCGGATTCTTCGCCTCCAGCCATCCCCTCGACGACCACCGCGAGCTGCTCGAACGCTTCGGCAACGTGAACGTCGAGCAACTGAAGGCCTTGCCGGCCGACACGGATGTCGTCCTGGGGGCGCTGCTCGGCTCGCTCCGCACCACCCGCACCCGGAAGGGACGCAATCCCGGCCAGAAGATGGCGATGATCCAGCTCGAGGACAAGAGCGCGCGCGTGGAGGGCGTGCTGTTCGCCGACGCCTACGCCGAGTACGAGGAACAACTGGAGCGCGGCGCGGTGCTGTTCTTCACCGGCCGCGTCGACCGGCGGCGGGAAGAACCGAACCTGGTGGTCAGCAAGGTCGTGCCGGTCGAGGAGGCGCCGGTGAAACTCGCCCGCCGCCTGCGCATCCACCTCGACCTCCGGGGCGAGGCCGGAACCCCGGACGAGCCCCTGAACGACGAGCTGGAACAACTGCGCGACCTGCTCGACAGGCGCCGCAGCCGGGGCAGGAACGGCGGCGTCGAGGTCGAATTCGAGCTGGAACTCCCGGACCGCACGGTTCTCGCCGGCGCGAACGGCAGCCGCGCGCCCGTCGACGATGCCGTGGCCTCCGAGATCGACGATCTGCTCGGTGAGCGCGGCCATTGCCGCTACATCGGCGCACCGCCGCCGCCTTCCCGGCCCTGAATCCACCAGAGATGACCCGCGAGCGGCGAAACATCGCCCTGGTGCTGGCCGCGGTCCTGGCGGTCGGGCTGTTCGGGCACTGCCGGGGAAGCGGTTACCGGAACTTCTTCCGCCACGATCCACGGCAGGCCCACGACTACGCTCTCGACCAGCGCGACGGCACGACCTGGGAGGTCCGCCTCGGTCGGGACGGCTTCGACTGGCCGGCCGAGGCACCGAGCCGGAACGTCACGGCCCTGCTCGAGTTCCGGGCCAGGACCAGACCCCTGCTGCCGTCGCTATCCCCCAGCATCGAGTTCCGCGCGGACGGCCGGAACTTCACCCAGTCCTTCGCGCCGCGCTCGACCGGTCGCCGCTACCTGAATGTCTCACCCGCGGCGGGCGCCGACCGAATCGAGATGGTC
>JAJDZH010000195.1 GCA_022824725.1 Thermoanaerobaculia bacterium
CACCATCCCGGTCTCGATCAGCACGGTGACGACGGCGATCGTGTTCGTGCCGGACATGCCGGGGTACTCGACCTGCTCCATGATCACGTAGCCGGCGACGGCGTCGGGATGGGTCGCCGGCAGGATCAGGTTGCAGTTCGCCGCCGGATAGCCGCGCGGCTCGCGCAGCATCCGCAGGCGCAGCTCGTCCGCCTCCGTTTCGAGGTAGCGCATCTTCTCGAACATCGTGTTGCCGGGAACGTCGAGGACGCCGCCGACGATCACCCGTCCCGGTTCGCCGCAGACGTGCGTGTCGACGGCGTGGATTACCTGGGAGACGTGCACTGCTAGTCCCCGGCCGCTGGCGGGATGACCTTCATCTTCATCCAGCCCGCCGTGTTGTGGAAGTCGGCGACGACGCTGCCGGGCGGCACCAGCGCGTCGCAGGCGGCCCGCTGCTCGTTCGTCAGGCTCATCTCGAGCACGGGCAGCAGGTCTTCGAGGTGCTTCAGAGTCCGCGGGCCGATCAGCGGCGCGGTGATCCCCGGCTGGTCCTTGGACCAGAGGATCGCGAACTGGGCCGGAGTGAGGCCGGAGTCGGCTGCGAGCGCCGCGAACTCGCGGCCGACCGCGATGCCGGCTCGGGTGACGCGGTCGGCGTAGAAGCCGCCGCGCAGCGCCGCGCGCGAGCCCTCGGGATAGTCGGAGTCGCTGAGATAGCGGCCCGCGAGCACGCCCATCGCCATCGGCGCCCAGGTGATGATGCCGAGGCCCAAGGCCTCGCACATCGGGATCAGTTCGTTCTCGATCCGGCGGTCCAGCAGGTTGTAGGGCGGCTGCTCGCTGGCGAAGCGGGCGTAGCCCTTCAGCTCGCTCGTCATCACGGCCTCGGCGACCATCCAGGCCGGGTGGGTCGAGCAGCCGATGTAGCGGATCTTCCCGGCGCGGACCAGGTCGTCCAGCGCCCTCAGGGTCTCGTCGAACGGCATCTCGGGCGAGGGCCGATGCAGTTGATAGAGGTCGATGTAGTCGGTCTGCAGCCTTCGGAGCGAGCCCTCGCAGGCGCGGATCAGGTTGATCCGCGAGTGGCCGTACTCGTTGGGGCCGATGCTGCCGGTGTAGTCCACGACGCTCTGGCCCACGACCCTGCGGCCGTGGTCGACCTTGGTGGCGATCAGCAGTTCGTGGCGGCGGCCGTTCGCCTTGAGCGCCCGGCCGATGATCCGCTCGCCCTCGCCCTCGGCGTAGACCTCGCCGGTGTCGATCAGGTTGATCCCGGCGTCCATCGCCGTCTCCAGCATGCGGACGCATTCCGGCTCCGGCGTCGGATCGGCGAAGTTGTCGCTGCCGAAGCAGAGGGGCGCGACCTTGACTCCGGTCCGTCCCAGTACGCGGTACTCCATGAGCGGTCCTTGCCTCCCGTCGGTCCCGCGGCTACTTGTGCCAGCGCCGGCCGTTGGCGAGGCCGTCGGTGCGCGGGAAGAGTTCGTCCCTCATCGCGGCATGGTAGGCGAAGCTGGCCAGGATGACGGAGGCCTGGCGGAGGTCGTCGGCGATCAGGCGGTCGTAGACGTCCATGTTCGTGTGGAACGTCGCGTTGAAGAACTCGAGGTCGTCCTGGATGAACTGGTAGCCCTGCAGGCCGGCTTCGAGAAAGGCCATGTGATCCGTGCAGCAGGTGTTGCCGGGCACGATCCAGGACATCCCCACGTCGTGGAACGGTTCCATCCAGGCTTCGAAGATCGGCCGGGACGCGTCATTGCCCTGCAGGTACATGCCGCGGAAGCGGCCGTACCAGTCGACGTTGAAGTAGACGGAGAGGTTCGCGTGGGCGGCCGGCTTCTCCGGTGACGCCGGGTCGCCGAAGTGTTCGCGGACGTAGCTTCGGGAGCCGAGCAGGCCGCTTTCCTCGGCGCCCCAGAGAGCGGCCCGGATCGTGCGCCGCGGTTCGAGGCCGGCGGCCCGCAGCAGCCGCATCGCTTCCATCACGATCGCGCTGCCGGCGGCGTTGTCCGTGGCGCCGGTGCCGGCGGGCTCGGCGTCGAGGTGGCCGCCGATCATGACGACTTCGTGAGCGAGGTCGCCGCCCGGGAGGTCGGCGATCACGTTGTAGTCGAGTGGATCGTCGTCGCTGAGGACGTTGCGGACTTCGATCTCCATCTCGACCGGCGTTCCGGCGGCCAGCAGCCGCATCATCCGGTTGTAGTGCTCCGCGGCGATGACGACGCGAGGCATGGGGACCGGTTCGTCGAGCGGCAGCGGACCGTCGCCGGAGACGTGGACGATCCCCTTGTCCATCGGACCGACGTTGGTGGAACCGATCTCGACCAGGACGTCGACGCCCTGCTGTTCGAGGAACGTCTCGATGTCGTGGCGCGTCAGCTCGGGTTCGGCCTCGTCCTCCGATGACCGCGTCGGGTTGTTGGCCGGATCGATCTCGAGGCGGGCCATGCCGCTGAGTTCTTCGTCCGAGAGCCGGACCGCCTGCGGCGAGAAGTTGGGAACCAGCTCCCGCTCGGGCGAGACGAGGAGGATCGATGTCCCGAGCCGTGCTTGCAGGGCTTCCAGATCGTCACGCGTCTCGACAGAGCTGAGGTCGACCGCGGTCACGGGTCCGGCGACGCTGCCGTCGGTGCTCCGGGTGCCGGGCTGCGCGTAGGCGATGACCGGCTGGTACTGCGGCGCCGTGATGTGAACCGACGTGTGGCGGTTCTCCCAGGCGTAGCCGTACTCGCCCCAGGGCTCGAGCGTCGCTTCGAGGCCGAACTCCTCGAACGTGTCGCGGGCCCACGAGGCGGCGCCGTCGTAGGAAGGCGAGTTCGCGTACCGGGGGCCGTAGAGGTCCGTCAGGACGTGGGAGAACTCCATGACGCGGGAGCGGTTGAAGCCCTCGTCACGGAGCTCGGCGACGACATCGAGGTCGACGGGCTCGGTTGGGGCGGTCGAGGAGTCGGCGCGCTGGTCGGCGGCCGGAACCCCGCACGCCGCGAGCGCCGCCGCGAGCGCGATGAATGCCGGCATCCGCTTGACGCCGCATGCGATCAACGGGTCTTTGAACCTCCAGGTTAGAGCCGCGATGCACTATACAGCCGCCCGTCCGCCACTACACTGCCGTCCGTGTCAGCGATCGGCATCGCCGTTCTCCTCTTCATCGCCGCCACCCTGGTCGTCGGCGTCCGCACCTACGCGAAGATCCGCGGCCGGGCCACGAACTACTACGTCGCCGGCAACGCGATGCCGGTCGGCGTGGTCGGCATCACGCTCTGCGCCCAGGCGTTCGACGCGAACGGCTCGGTGGGCAACGCGTCGCTGGTCCACTCGGGCGGCTTCTGGGCCGGTGCCGTCATCCCGATCGGCCTGGCCCTCTGCCTGGTGATCGCCGGCACCTGGTTCGCCGAGCCGCTGCACCGCATGCGGCTGATGACCCTGGCCGACTTCTACCGGCGCCGTTACAGCGTCTCGACCGAGACTCTCGCCGCCGCACTGATGCTGCTGAGCAACGTCGTGCTGGTCGCGGGCAACCTGGCGGGGCTCGGGCTGCTGCTGCGGGTCGTCTTCGGCCTGCCGTATCTCGCGATGCTGATCGCCATCGCCGTCTGCATCCTGGCCTACGCGGTTTCGGGCGGCCTGTACGCGACGATCGCGACGAGCGTGCTCCAGGTTTCCATCTTCATTGTCAGCATCGTCGTCGCGGTGATCTGGCTTGGCGGAGCGCACGGTTGGGGCACGTTGCTTGCCGCGGCGCCGGAGGGGAGCGCGAGTCTGAACGGCCTGTTCTCCCGCGAGCACGGAGCGCTGGTGAACTGGGCGGCCCTGGGATCGCTGGCGCTTGGCGACATCGTGGCCATCGACTTCATCCAGCGGATGATCTCGGCCGATTCGGGCCGCTCCGCGAAGCGGGGCTGCTACCTGGCCGCCGGGCTCACGCTGGTCGTGGGCCTGGCCGTTTCCCTGATTGGACTGGCCGCGTTCCACTTCGAGAGGGAGGCCGGCTCTTCCCTGCTGATCGACCTCGCGCTGAACGATCTGCCGCTCCTGGTAGGCGGCGCCATCCTGCTCGGGATCATCGCGGCCAGCATGTCCACCGCGAGCGGCGTCGTGCTGGACCTGGCGAACGTGATCACGCGCAACCTGGTCCAGCGCCGCAGCCGGTCGACCTGGGACGACGGGCGGATGCTCCGCTTCTCCCGCTGGATCGCCCTGCCGACGATGGCGGGCGCGGTCGTCTTCGCCTACCTCCGGCCGGAGCCGGGCATCCTGCTCATTCTCGCCTTCGACATCGTCCTCGCGGGCTGCTTCGTTCCGCTCCTGCTCGGCCTGTTCTGGCGCAAGGCGAACACGACCGGCGCGCTCGCCGGCGTCCTCGCCGGCAGCGCCGCGCGGCTCGTGCTTCACTTCGCGGTCACGGACGCCTGGCGGGGCCTGGACACGCTGCTGGCCCCGGTGTTCAGCCTGCTCGCGATGGTGGCGGTGTCGTTGATGACACAGAGGACCCACCGGCCCCGGCACGACGAACTCAGGCGCGTCCCGTCCGAACGCGACCTGGTCGCTGGCGCGGACTGCTAGCGTTAGCGGCGTCGCGGGAAGATCCCACGGGGGTGCCGCCCGCTGTCGGCGAACAGCCCCGCTCTGGGACCGGAAAAGAGATCGTCGGAGGAAGTTCGCGAACCGGGAGAGTGGCTGCTTGCCCGAGAGGGGATTCCAATGCCGGAGAAGGTGCTTGCAGAAGAGGTCGCCTTCCACGGAGAGCACTTCGAGGAGTACCGCCGGGAGTACCTTGGACGGTACTTGCCATTTCGCGGCGCCGAGTTGACCGGCGTCGCCGGCCTTCGGCGGGTGTGGCGGACTGGCACGCGGGGTCGCCGCCATCTCGTTCCTAGGGCCGGGGAACCGGCCATGCCCTTGGTGGACATGCCGAATCACGTCGTCGCAGAATGGTCTCAGCCCCAAGGCAGGAGTAGGATCGGACGCCGGGCGCCGAGGCCGGGGTGGCCAAGGGGCCCGGTCGTCGTGCTCCAGGCGAGATGGAGAACTGTTGGCGCCCCACGGTCCAGTGAGGGGAAACGATGAGTGACGGTGACTACCCCCACCTGAGGGAGGCCCCTATTCGGGAGGCCGTACTTGATTTTCGAGCCCGTTTGCCGCAGGAGCTCACGGAGGAACGCATGCAGGCTTTCTGCGGCTCGCTGGCGGAGCAATATCCCGACCCGGCACCAATCCATCAGTTCAGTGGTCAGATTCGCTTCGACGAGGCGGGAGTCGCGGCGCATGAGCAGGCTGCGAGCCGGTGCGGCTATCGGTTGACCAGTGTGGCCGAGACGAGCGTTCTCCAAGTCAGGCGAGACGGGTTCACCTACAGTCGGCTTCGACCCTACGAATGCTGGGATGCGATGATGGAGGAAGCGTGGCCTGTCTGGAAGCGCTATGTGGAGGAGTTGCGGCCGGCTGGCGTCAGCCGGGTGGCGACCAGGTTTATCAACGTCCTCCCGCTCGCCCCGGGGGAGCCACTAAGCCGAGTTCTCGCGGCGCCTCCGGAGTTGCCGGCAGGAATGTCATCCGAGCTAACCGCCTTTGTTTTTCGCTTCGTGACGGAAGGGCCGGACGGCATTGCCTCGATAGTCTCCCTCGCCACCGGGGAGGATGAGGGCTCGCCCGGGATCATCTTGGATGTGGATTGTTTCTCTCGCGGTGATTTCTCGGTCGCCGACAGGAACATGACGGCCATTCGACATGTTCTGGATCGACTGAGGGGTAGGAAGAACGAGGTCTTCTTTGCACACGTTGCCCCTGAGACTCTTGGGAGGTGGGAATGACGGTAGCCGTGTTCGCGAACGATGTCTTGGATAACCCCTGGAGGGGAACGGATCGTGGCGCCACCGAGGAGGCGCAGTTCATTCCCCGAACGGTGACCGCCATCCACGAGAGCCTGATCGAGTTGGCGGACAGAAGTGGGTTGCGCCGAGAAGGTCGAGAGGCCTTGGCAGAGGCCTTCGCGGAGTGCTCGGTGCCGGATTGGGACAGCTATGGCGCCCTGCCGGCAGACCCGCTTTCCGCATCTTGGGCGGAGGAGGTAGCGTCCGAACTTCTGCCGATTCTCGGGCTCCCGCACTACTCGTTCGATCCCGAAGGGGAAGCACTGCTGGAGTGGTTCAAGGACGCGGATCGCGTTCTCGACTTGAGCATCGGCAGTAATGGAGAGCTCCGCTACGCGGCCACGATCGGCGGTGCAAAGGTAACGGGAATCGAGGGCTTCTCGGACGGACTGCCGCCCGGTCTCCTTAGTGCGGCCCGGCGTCTGGCGGTCGCTTAGCTGGTTCGGCGCGATGGGGGAGACTTGCTACCTTCCCGTCACCCGGTTGGCGTTCTCCAGGCGTCTGGTCTCGGGGCGCGGTAACACGTTCAGGCTCCGTGCCCGCGCCTTCATGCCTCACAAAGGGGAGGTTTCCGTCTTTCGGATCGACGGTCTGGACGATGCTGCAGTATGGCGCCACATTCGAGAGTACGCTTCTCGGCCAGACAGGAACGTTCACGGTAGGGGCGATTTCAGACTGGCCGACGTCGAAGGTCGGGGTCTGTCGCTTGCGTTTGACGATACGCCGCCACGGCACGGGAACGTGGGTGGTTGGCCAGAGGATAAAGACCGGCAGTTGGCGATCGCCCGAGCGCTGGCGCGGGCTGCGAAGGCAGTCGAACCTCCAAGCCGAGAGTCTGCGGGGCCGGTGGCGGAGAGTCTCTGATGGCCAATCGAACACTGGGGCCCGAGGAGCTGGTCAAGGCCGGCGAACTGTTGGACCAGATACGCCACAGGCTGAAGACCCTCTCTCAGGGTGATGATGCGCTTCACTTCGCTTATCGACGGAAGGTGTACAAGGAACTCACTTACGACGAGCGCGGGAAGCCGGGGCATCGCAAGAAACTGAAGGCGCGCAAGCGAGACCAACAGCAGGGACGGTGCCCGGAGTGCGCTGATGTACTTCCAGAGCGCAATGCCGTGCTGGACCGACTACAGGCACAAGGTGGCTACACCGACGGCAACACGCGACTACTCTGCCCTGACTGCGACAGGCGGATTCAGGCCGAACGGGGCTTCAGTTGACGCCTCGAGAGCGGAACTCCCTCGTTCTCTTGGGCCGTTCGGCGCGGATTGCTCGTGGCCGGCTGAGTCGGCAACCGCCGTAAGGCCGGCGTACCCGGTTCCAGAAGTCTCGCTAGCCCTAGCAGTCCGTGGCAGAAATCGCGCTGCATTCGAGCGGCCATTCATCCCGCCCAGCATCGTTGCTCTTCGGTCGAATATGGCCCGATATGCTCCCTCATCGCGCCTTGCTGGACGGGCGCCTGACCGCTCTCGGTGCGACGCGGACTTCTGCCACGGACTGCTAG
>JAJDZH010000301.1 GCA_022824725.1 Thermoanaerobaculia bacterium
ATGAAGGAGTGTGTCTGGAAGGTGTGCCCGGGTGGCAGCATGAGCGTGCGGCGATCCGAGGACCCCAATCAGTTCTTCCTGATCGAGCCGGAGCCCGACCTGACGGCCTTGCGGGAGTGGTTGCTCCGACGGCTTGAGGCCGGGCCAGTTTCGACAGACGTCCTGAAAGAAGAACTGCGGGCCAAGATATGGACGTGGGGGCACTTGCGCGATGTCGAGTCGGAGTTGAAGAGCTCGGGCCTGGTTGAGCGGCAACAGGATCATCTGTCACTCCAGAGCCAGAAACGACTGTTCTGACGATGACCAAGGTCCGCCTGAGCTTCCCGCCGAACGAACCCGTTCCCCTCGGCAACGAGGTATGCGTCAGCGTCGCCGGTGACAATGGAGAAATCCGTCCGAATTGGGCGGGTCGGCGCATCCCTTGCCGCCCCCGGTTCCGGCTCGCCCCGGCGCCGGGCCTTGAGCTCGTCTCAAGAGAGGAGACGGAATCGCTGTGGCCTGACGAGCCACCGGACGGCCTCCTTACCTTCAAGTGGGGCGGCTGTAATCGGGGCCGGTTCGGTTGGAGCAATCACAGGCCGATTGCCGGCGAGGAAGCTCGGGTCGTCGAGACGGTGTGGCAGCCAGCGAGGCAGCCCCTTCTTGTCCATAGTGGCCGTGAGACCTCGGCGACCGAGATCCACTGCGGCGTGGTCAACTTCCCTCGATTCTCTGGCCGCGGTGACGAACTGCGGCGGGGAGATGACGGTGGTTCGACACGACACGGTCGGGTTCGGGCTCAGGCGGGTCCTTGGTTGATCGAGTTGAAGGAGTGCGGCAACGCCCGGGACCTCTTCGGCGAGCTCGCTGCAAGTCAGGGATTTGCGGTGACCCACGAAGCGCGGATAGTGAGGAGCGACGCTGAGTCCATAGTTCCTGAAGAAGCCTCGCTGCTGCTTCGCGCCCTTGACGACTTCCTCTCATTTGCTCGGGGTTCCTGCTGTTCCCTGGCCTTGGTGACGGCGGTGGACGAAAGCGAGGAGGTCGTTTGGGAGCAGTGGGGCTGCAGGCGAGTGGACCCTTGGAGGCGGTGGTCCTCCTCGTGGCTCGACCTGCAACACGGGCATACGTTGGGCGAGGCCTTCCCTGGCTTCTGGGCGGTGTACAGCGGCTGTCGTGAGCGGCGGGCGGCGCTTAGCGAAGCCCTGTATTGGTACGTCCGCAGCGAGACGCACCAGTCCGGCGTCGATGGAGGCTTGATTCTGTTGCAGGCTGGCCTCGAGAGGCTCGCACACACCTTCTTCCGGCCGAAGACCGGGAGAAACGAACTGACCGCGAGCTGGTTGAGGGATGCGCTGACGGAGCGGCAGATTCCAGTGGGGATCCCGACCGGTTCGGATGCCCTCGGAGCCTACGCTGGTGGTGTTGCCGGGAAGGACGGCACCAGGGACGGGGTGTTCGCCGTCACCAAGCTCCGGAACAACTCGGTGCATCCGGCGAAGGACGCCGACGTGCCCGACGGGGCGTACTACGAAACTTGGGAACTGGCCCGGTGGCTGGTTGAAGTCATGGTGCTGAACGTGACGGGCTACGAAGGGGAGTACGCGAATCGCCTTAGTCGGCGGTTCATAGGGCAGGTCGAACGCGTGCCTTGGGCGCGTTCAGACTAAGAACTGGACGACGGTTGGGAAGCAAGAGCACCGGAGGCGGCCTTGCTCCTGCCTTCAGAGGCTGCGGACCGCCTTCCAAAACTCGCGTATCGCGGAGTCCACGGTGCCGCCTTCGCCTTCGGCGATGATCCTGGGCGGGTACGCAAGTCTGCTGAGCCTGCCGTCGTGCCCTCTTCTCTGGGTGTTTTTTTCTTCCATCAATCCGTGGGTGTGAAGCAAGTTCTCCAGATCCAACCAATATGGGTTGGTCGAGATGCCACGCTGTTTGAGAATGCCTTCCGACAGGTAGTACATCCTCTCGGAGACGTGAAGCAGTTTGTGCAGCAGCTCGATGGTGGCTTCCGCGTGCTCGCTGTACCGGGGTTGGGCCGGCAGCTCTTCTGGGGGCACTTGCATACCGATCTTCTGGCAGAAGGTGGCCATCCTGATGGGGTCGTACTCGGTTCGGCCGCCCCCGTGCGTGAGTCCGTAGAGGTCGGTTCCGATCTGAACGCGAAGGCCCGTCAACCTCGTGGTGGGGACGTCGACGGTCAGGCCACCGAAAGTGGTCTTGGTCGATGCCTTGAAGGACCAGTTGGCGCCACGGAAGTCGCTGTCGACGAAATCGCAGTTCTCGACATGGACGTCGTGCTGCACCGTGTCCCGGAAGTCAGAGCCCGTGAAGGATGCCTCAAACAGCCGAAGATTGGGTATGCGTGGGTGTCGGCACAGCAGGGCCGTGTACAACGCACCGGCGTTGCCTCGATTTGTCTCGCGGGTCGGAACTGGTACGTAGCGGGTCTCAAGAGCGCCCAAGACCGAGGCGAGGTAGGCCGGTCCCTCTTCCTCGACGTGTTCGGCGAACTCGGTGGCGACTGTAGGGCTGACTTGGGTTCGCCCGAGAAGTCCTGCGATGTCACGGTTCTTGGCGAGCCCTTCGGCGAGCAGCCGGGCGACGAAGAAAGCGTAGTAGTACTCGTGGGAGAAGGCGAGCATGCGCGGGCCATTCGTGTGGGAGGCGCCGTTCTGGGTCGCCAGGAAGGCGTAGGACGAGGCGCGGGAGACGAAGGCGCGAAGGTCTGTGCCGGTCATCCCAACTTCGTCGGCGAAGAGCTCGGCGATGATGTCCACCGAGGCCTTGTCGAGTTCTCGTCGTTCCTGCCACCACATTTCCTCCGCCAGCATCCGCAGGAAACGCCAGTGATTCTCCTCGGTGAGGATGGATTCGTCCTTGGCGTTGAGGAACTTGCCCGTTTCGCGGCGGACGAAGCTGTCGATGATGCGGCAGATGGGCCGGGCGGCCTCATCAGGACCGGCGGGTTCGCCGGCAACCTCCACGGCCGCCGCCAGAAAGAACGGCGTGGAGAAGAGCTTGGCGGAACCGTTGCTGGAGAAGGTGCGTTCCAGTTGTTTCAGGGCTTCGGAGGATGAAACGGCTCCAAGCCTCTGGAGCTGGTCGCCCTTCTCCAGATAGGCGCACATCTCGCGCTCCGTCCACGGTTGGAGCTCGACGGGGACGATGGCGAAGCTGGCTTCGCTGCCTCTCAAGCGGTCCGCACTTGTGCGAATCTGGCCGAAGTCGAAGTAGGTGGACCGCGCCGAGGCGATCGTCGCGCCCCGGCCGTCGAGTCGTGCGAGGAACTGCGTCAGGGCGTCTACTGCCTCGCCGCCGCCTCCCGCGCCGAGAAGCTCGTCGAAACCGTCGATGATGGGTACGACGAGTCGGTGCTTCGTGAGCGTTGCCAGTGCCCGGTATGTGAAGCGGGCGTTCAGGTCCTGGAGAACGAGCGCCACTGCGTCGTCGAGCCGTGCTAGGTAGCGAGCCTGGGCGTCGATGTAGAGGTAGAGGAAGTCCGCGTTGTGGTTGAGGTACTTCTCGGCTTGGCGGTGCGCCAACTGCCGCAGAGCGACCGTTTTGCCGGCGCCGGCGGCGCCGCGCAGAAACACGACCCGCGTTGCGCCGTGGGGCAGGTCCGAAAGAAGATCCGCGACGACTTCTTTCGCCTGTCTGGTAGCTAGGCCGGAATCCTCGGTCTTGGCCCTCGGTTCAATGTACCTGTCATGGTTTGGCGCGCACGAGAAGAAGATGGACTCGGCCAGAGCAGAGAGGTTCGCCATCTCTTCGGAAGCGAGAAAGGCTGAATACGAGTTTTTGGCGCCGTTGAGGCGAACATCCGGGTAGCCGGCTCCTCCGGACTGTAGCAGCGCTGCTTCGTAGCTGGCGCCCTGCCGGGTCCACGCGGCGCGGTTGTTGGTCAAGTCGAGCCGTGAATGCGTGTCGGCAAACGAAGCGAGGTCGGCCCGGACCTCGGCCATCACCTGTTCGTTGAGTGTCGTCATGATCGGCGGTTCAGGGCGTAGTAGTCAACCGACACTTGGGAAAGGATGTCGGCGTAAGAAGTCGGATTTGTTCGGTCGATAGTCACTAGGAGTAATCGGCCATGGTCGGCGGCTCCCGCCAGGAGGCCGGGCAGGATGTCGTCGTCGTTTGAGACGACGGCTACCCAGTGAGACTCGTAGTGCCGGGCAAAGTGTATCGTGTCGGCGACGAGGGCGGTGTCGACGAGCTTCTGTCGTTCGGTGGCGATGGCCTGACGGGCTGTCACTGAGCATTCAGGACGCTTCGGGCACCGGTTCCGGTGCCAGTGCCGCATGTCGTCCAGAGGGCAGGTGTCGGGACTCCGACAGTGGTCCGGACGTTCTACTCGCAGGGGCGGCAGGCCGGACCAAAGCCGGAGGGTGTGGCTCAGGTCGTGTCCGGGCAGGGCGAGGAGGCCGTCCGCCAGTTGGAGGAACACGCGCGTCAGGCGGCCGCCAGTCGGGTAGTACCGCCGTGCGATGGCGCCGAGTGCCTGTCTGGCCTCGGTGTGATCGTCCGTCTGCTCGTCGTGCCAACCCCCGTAGAGGCGGATGCGGAGGGACTCGGGTCGCGGCTGGAGGACGCGGAACTGCGTCAGCAGCAGCGAGACGATGCCGTCAAGCGCTTCGCTGTGGTCCTTGAACGTGGGAGGACGGTTCGTCGGAAGCGCTGCGACGTTGAAGTAGTCGACGAGGGCGTAGGCGGTGCGTGGCATGGCTGTTCCGTGACGGGCATCGGCCCGGGAGACGGGGAGGTTTGGGGGCGCACCGCACGAGCGGGAGCGGCGCGGCAAGCAAGGGTTGATTCCGCTCGCGGCTGGCCCGCTTGGCCGGGGTTGCCGATGGGCCAGCTCGGTCGAAGGATGGTGACCGTACCACGGCTCTGGGCCAGGGACGCCGGCTTCGTGGAGGGCCTTCCTGCCCGAGCGTGCTCGGCAGGAGGCGTTTCGACGGCGTCGCCGGCAGCTCGGGTCGCAAGGACCGCTGCAGCGTGCCCTGGGGCCCTACGGAAACTCGGAATCGGAAGAGTGCTGTACCCGGAACGAGGCGGCCAGACCGCGCCAGAATCGCAGGACGGCCTCGCACCAGTCCTCCAGGTCCTTCTCGCTTACGTAGAGATCGCCTCCGCCCAGCGGGGCGAAGAGCAGTTCGGACGCCCACATGGTCGCGACCTGTTTCTGCTTGTCGAGGTCCGTTACTCGTGTAGCGCCCGGGTCCAAGTCGAAGAGATCTGGCCGTACCGCGGCGAGTTTCTCGGCGGAGGGGCCAGACCCGTGCTTGATCGTGTTGGCTGCGAGTCTGAGCTCGTTGAGCTTCGCCGCGCTGGGCAAAGCGGTTGGGTCGACTCCTGAGGCAAACAGCACGCTTTGCAAGGCGTTCCAGTCGTACTCCCTTCCCAATCGCGCGGAGCAGGTCTGATACCAGAGGCCCTTCTGCTGTTGCTCGAACAGGTGGTGCAGACCGGCCGCGAGCAGGTTCAGCACGCTTTGACGGATAGCGAACATCGTTTCGCCGTACCCGTTCCCGTACTCGGTGGCCCGCTCGGCCAGGTCGCCAAGGTCGCCTTGCCAGTCAGGGTCTGCCGGCTGAGCGTAAAGGCGCTCAAGCTCGCTTCGGCGACGGACTCCGCGTCCTGTTCGAGGTTGTCGAAGACCGGGTGTATCTTCTCCAACGCGGCGGTTCGGTACGCCTCGACCGGAGGGACGTAGATCCTGGGTATGTTGTAAGCCAGCCAAGCGGTGTCCAGGAACATGCGGCGGGACTCCTATGGTTGGGTACGTTGGCACCGCGATCGCTTCGGTAGCGACAGTCGGATCATCCCGGGTTGGGCTGTCCTTCCGCCGCCGCCCGCCGGGCGTTGAGTTCCAACAGCCGGGCGAGAACCTCGTCGCGGACTTCGTCGGGCCAGCGGTAGCGGTAGGGCTTCTTCCTGGCGCCCCAGGTTTCATCGTCGATCTCGTAGTCGAGGAGGAAGTCGCAGGCGGTGGGGATGTCGGTCCAGCCGTAGGCGTCGAGGACGGCGCGGTCCATGGCGGCGTGGAGGTCGCGGAGTTTCTGGATGGCGGGGTCGGTCTCGTAGGGGTCGTGGAAGCGGTTGCAGGTCTTGGTGAGGCCCTCGTCGTTCCCGATCATCAGGGCGGCGCGGTGGTCGTAGTACGACTTGCCGGCGGCTTCGAGATCTGCGCGGGTTTCCCAAGCGGCGGGGAAGGGAAATGTCTCGAAGCAGTCGGAGGGGGTGTATTGCAAATCGTCCTTCAGGGTTGAGCTGAAGAACCGCGCCCACACCTCGTGGAGTCGTGACTGAAGTGTCGCAAGAGCCGATGTGCGGTCGAAGGGAAAGATCACGAGCTTCTCGTTGTAGACCGTACCTCTTGGCAAGAAAGCGAACGCGAAGGAATTGCCGATACGGGACACGGCTACAACGTGATCGAGGCCGGCGGTCGCGGCGAAGAGCTCCGGCCGTAGTCTCTCGAACTGCCACCACGGCGCGGTCGAGTGGCTCCCGCGCCTCCCCTTCACCCGCCCCTGGACGATCGCGAGCAGTTCCGGCCAGTCCTCCGCCACCGGTTCGGGATAATCCATCGGCACGATGCCGGTGCGTCGCCAAGCGGTGCGCAATGTTTCGTCGGCGGCGGCCCAGCCGGGCCCCGGGAGCTTCTCCCGCCGCAGCGGCCAGTCCCTGAAGTTGATGACATACCGAAGATGGCTATGCGTTGGGCTGGCGTTCAGTTCCGCGCCGCCGATGTACGGGAAGATCGCCTCCTTGTTCTTCGGGTTCTTCTCGATCAGGCGCTCCATCTCGGCAAGCGGACTGGCGACGCCCTTCTTGTCCGTGTCGTCGAAGGTGAAGCCCATGCCGAGGACGATGCTGCCCTGGAAGCTCTTGCCGGCGTTCTCGGCGAGCCGAGCCGGGTCGTCGTGGCCGCCGCGGTGGAACAGGAAGGCGGTGATCGTCTCCGTCTCGCCGTCGTCGAGATGCTTCGCGCCGCTGAACGGTCCCTTGTGCACGTGCAGCACGCTCACCACCACCGCCGCCAGTCCCGGCCACGGGACCCGTCGGCGCGCTCGGTAGATCTCCCCATCGTGCGTGCA
>JAJDZH010000050.1 GCA_022824725.1 Thermoanaerobaculia bacterium
GAGGGTCGCAAGGGCTAAAGG
The DNA here is from genome assembly GCA_022824725.1 of Thermoanaerobaculia bacterium. Classification (GTDB taxonomy): domain Bacteria; phylum Acidobacteriota; class Thermoanaerobaculia; order Multivoradales; family Multivoraceae; genus Multivorans. The sequence goes on from JAJDZH010000050.1 coordinate 22, forward strand.
CGAGCGACTGTCGAGAACCTCTCAGCAACCGAGGACTTCCCGGAGCGAAGCCGACCGCAGCGAACCCCCAACCTCCCATCCACCAAGAGGGGGTGAGCGTCCCCTGCGACCCTCCCCTCGGACCCGGCGCTGGCGGGTGCGTCCGACGGACGCCGCCGCCTAGCCGAAAACGATCGCGCGGTTGTCGACGACGAGGACGCGGTGTTCCAGGTGAGCCTGGACCGCGCGGGCAAGCACCACCCGCTCCAGGTCCCTGCCGCGGCGCACCAGCGTCGTGACCGAGTCGCGGTGGCTGACCCGCGTCACGTCCTGCTCGATGATCGGGCCCTGGTCGAGTTCCGCCGTGGCGTAGTGGGCCGTGGCGCCGACCACCTTGACGCCGCGCAGGTAGGCCTGGCGATAGGGACTGCCGCCGGGAAACGCCGGCAGGAACGAGTGGTGAATGTTGATCACCCGGTTCGGAAAGCACTCGAGGAAGCGGGGCGTGAGGATCTGCATGTAGCGGGCGAGCACCACGAGGTCGACCCGAGCCTCCTCGAGGATCTGGATCATCCGTTCTTCCTGCTCGCTGCGGGTCTCCGGCGTCACCGGCAGGTGGTGGTACGGCAGCTCGTTGTACTCCGCCTCCGCCGTGTGGTCGGGGTGGTTGCTGATGATGCAGACCGGACGCCCGGGCAGCTCACCGAGTCGCCAGCGGGACAGCAGATCGTGCAGGCAGTGAGCCGGCTTCGAGGCCAGCACGCCCACCCGCTGCTCCTGGTCCGAGAACGCGATACTGCTCCTGACCGAGAAGTGATCGCCGATCTCCCACTCGAGCAGCGGCTGGATCATCTCGCGATCCAGGTCGAAGCGGTCGAGGCCGAACTCGATACGTTGAAAGAACTTGCCCTGCTCCAGATCCTGGTGCGTCTCGGACGAACTGACGTTCGCTCCATGAGCGTTGACGAATCCGGTAACGGTCGCGATGATTCCGATCGCGTCGTCGCAGGAGAGCAGCACGGTCGCGGTCACGTCGTCCGGCTTCGGCAAGTCGCCGTGTTTGTGTTCGGCCACTGGCGATATGATCGCATACATCATGCCAGCAACGGCTCAGTCCAGGCGGGGCGCCGTGGGCGCGGGCCTCGCCCTGCTCACCTTCGCCACGGCCACCGCCGCCGCCCAGACGGCCCAGACGCCGGCCGACGGCATCAAGCTGTTCGAAGAGAACGTCCGGCCCGTCCTGGAGCAGAACTGCTTCATGTGCCACTCGGACCCGGAGCGGGCCGAGAACGGCTTCCTGCTGACCACGAGGGCCGGACTGCTTCGCGGCGGCGAACGGGGACCGGCGATCTCAACCTCCGAGCCCGCCCTGAGCCTGCTCCTCCACGCGGTCGGCTACGAGGACGAGCAGTTGCAGATGCCGCCCTCGGGCCGACTGGCCGACGCGGACCTGGAGGCGATCCGCCAGTGGGTGCAACTCGGCGCCCCGTTCGGCGGCGACGAGGACCAGCTCACGGAGGTCGCGCCGGCCGAAGACGCCTTCGAGATCACGGACGCCGACCGGGAATGGTGGTCCGTGCGGCCGCTCGAACGGCCGGACGTGCCGGCCGTCGCCGACGCGGACTGGCCGCTCAACCCGGTCGACAACTTCCTGCTCGCGAAGATCGAGGCGGCCGGCCTCGAGCCGCCGCCGACCGCCGACCGCCGGGCACTGATCCGGCGGGCGAGTTATGACCTGACCGGGCTGCCGCCGACGCTCGAGGAGGTCGAGGCCTTCGAGCAGGACCAGCGTCCCGACGCCTGGGAACGCCTGATCGACCGCCTGCTGGCATCGCCCCACTATGGCGAACGCTGGGGACGGCACTGGCTGGATCTCGTCCGCTACGCGGAGACGGACGGCTACGAGCGCGACCGCAAGAAGCCTTCCGCCTGGCGCTACCGCGACTGGGTGATCGACGCGCTGAACGCGGACATGCCGTATGACGAGTTCCTGACCCATCAGCTCGCCGGCGACGAACTCGACAACCCGACCGCGGCGTCGGTCATCGCCACCGGCTACCTGCGACTGGGCATCTGGGACGACGAGCCGACGGACACGGCGCTCGCCCAGTACGACGACCTCGACTCGGTCCTCGATGTGACCTCCCGGGTGATGCTCGGCATGTCGATCGGCTGCGCCCGCTGCCACAACCACCGCGGCGACCCGATCCCGCAGACGGACTACTACCGCATGCTGTCGTTCTTCCGCGGCATCGCGCCCTACAAGGTCGGCGGCGGCAACCAGCCCACGCCCGAGAACTACACGGACTGGATCCCGCCGGACCTCGGAACGAGGGAAGGCGAACGTCCCGTTGCGGAGGGGCCGCCTCACCTGATCGAGGTCCTGCGCGTGAAGGAGGTCGGTGCCGAGGCGCCGCCGACCCATGTGCTCATCCGCGGCAACCCGCATGCGCCGGCGGAGCGCGTGGAACCCGGCTTCCCCCTCATCCTCGGCAACGCCGATCCGGGGCTTGGAGAGCGCGCGGCGGACTCCCCGACGACCGGCCGCCGTCGCGCCCTGGCCCGCTGGATCGCGGACGACGGCAACCTGCGCACCTCCCGGGTGATGGCGAACCGCCTGTGGCAGTACCACTTCGGCCGCGGCTTGTCGCCCACGCCGAACGACTTCGGACGCTTCGGGCAGGAGGCGACTCACCCCGACCTGCTCGACTGGCTGGCGACCGAGTTCACAGCGAGGGACTGGAGCCTGAAGTCGATGCACCGGCTGATGATGACCAGCCGGGCCTACCGGATGTCCTCGCGTCCCCCCGACGGCGCGCTCGACGCGGATCCCGGCAACGACCTGTTCAGCCGCTTCAACATGAGACGGTTGACCGCCGAGGAGATCCGGGACTCCGTCCTCGCCGCGACGGGCCGACTGAATCTGGAACTCGGCGGACCCAGCGTCTACCCGCCGATGCCGG
>JAJDZH010000461.1 GCA_022824725.1 Thermoanaerobaculia bacterium
GCCACGCCGCCGCCCTCGGAGCCCGGCAGCCAGGCGGCGACGAAGGCGTCGGACGCGTTGATCTCCGGGTTCGTCCACAGCGGACGCCCGGACAGGAAGATCGTGACGACCGGAATGCCTGCGGCCTGGAGCCGGCCCATCAGCTCGACGTCCGACTTGTCGCCCGGGCTGAACTCGAGGCTCGACACGTCGCCCTGGCTCTCGGCGTAGGGCGTCTCGCCGGTCACGTAGATGGCCGCGTCCGGCAGCTCGCCGCTGTACGCGCATCCCTGGCAGAGGACGGCCCGGCCGCCCGCCGCCTCGACGGCCCGCTCGATGCCGGTCCAGATGGTGGTGGCGCCCGGGAAGTCGTCGTTCGTGTTCTCCGTGCCCTGCCAGGTCAGGGTCCAGCCGCCGCTCTGCCGGCCGATGTCGTCGGCCGCCGGCCCGGCGACGAGAACGAGCGAGGTCGGAGGTAGCGGCAGGAGGCCGTCGTTGTTCTTCAGCAGGACGAGGGACTCGCGCACCGCCTGCCGGGCCACCTCGCGATGCGAGGCTTCGCCCAGCAGCTCGAACCGTCCGCCGAGCTCGCGGCCGGACGGCGGGCCGCTGTCGAACAGGCCGGCGCGGAGCTTCACTCTCAGGATGCGCCGCACCGCGTCGTCGAGCCTTTCCTCGGAGATCGCGCCGGAACGCACCTGCCGGAGCGTGTTCCGGTGGAGCGCCCGCCAGTCTTCCGGGACCATGAACAGATCGAGGCCGGCCCGAATCGTGTCGGCACAGTCGTCGTTGCTGCAGCCGGGCAACTGGCCGTGGCCGTTCCAGTCGCCGACGACGAGGCCGTCGAACGCCATCCGACCCTTCAGCACGTCGGTCAGCAGCCCGGCGTGGCCGTGCATCTTCCGGCCGTGCCAACTGCTGAACGAGGCCATGACCGCTTGCGCGCCGGCGTCGAGCGCGGCGACGTAGGGCGGGTTGTGGATGTCGAGGAGTTCCTCCTCGCTCGCCCGCGTGTCTCCCTGATCAACGCCCTCGAAGGTGCCGCCGTCGCCCAGGAAGTGCTTCGCCGTGGCGATCACCCGCTCCTCGCCAAGGAAGTCCGGGCTGCCGACCGCGCCCTGGAGGCCTTCGACCAGCGCGCGCGCGTACAGGGTGACGATCTCCGGGTCTTCCGAGTAGCTCTCGTAGGTGCGGCCCCAGCGATCGTCCCGGGCCACGGCGACGGTCGGCCCGAAGTTCCAGTCCAGGCCGGTGGCGCGCACCTCGCGGGCCGTGATCTCGCCGATGCGGCGGATCAGCTCCGGATTCCGGGCCGCGCCGAGCCCGATGTTGTGGGGGAAGATCGTCGCGCCGATCACGTTGTTGTGGCCGTGCACCGCGTCCACGCCCCAGATCACCGGAATGCCGACACCGCCGTCCGAGGTGTCGGTGGAGGCTTCGTGGAAGGCATCGGCCAGCGCCAGCCAGTCCTCCGGCGAGGCATGCTTGTCGTTGCCGGGAAACGAGCCGCCGCCGTTCAGCACGGAGCCCAGGTCGAACCTCCGCACGTCCCGCGGCGTGACGGAGCGGATCTCCGCCTGGATGATCTGGCCGACCTTCTCGCGGATGGTCATCCGCTCGAGCAGATCGTCTACCCGCGCTTCGAGCTCCGCGTCGGCCGGAAGCGGCGAAGCGAGCTCGGGCCAGAGGTCGGCGCGGATCTCGGGAGCCGGAGCCTGCTGCGCCGGCGCCGGAACCGCCCAGGCGATCACCAGCGCCAGCGCGAGCCGGGAAGCCGTCACCGTGCGAAGTCGTCCGTTTCTCGGCGTCCCGTGGTCGGCTCTAGAACAACAGCTTGAAGCCGAGCTGAATCTGCCTCGGATCGCGGGCGGCCTGGGCCTGGCCGAAGTTGTTCGGCAGGGTGTAGCCGGTGATCGTCCGCCGCTCGGTGGCCATGTCGCTGTCGTAGCTGACGCTGCTCGGGTTCATCACCGTGTTGATGCCCACGAAGTTGTCGCGGTTCGTCACGTTGAAGACCTCGAAGCGGAACTGGCCCGTCATGCGGTCGGTGATGCGGATGTTCTTGGTCAGAGAGAAGTCGACCTGGAAGAAATCCGCCCCTTCGCATACGCCGGGCCGGGTAGCGCTCAGCGTGCCGAGCTGCCAGCCGACCAGCGTGAAGGCGTCCGGGTTGATCACCTGCAGTCCGCTGCCGCCGCAGGCTGCTCCCGTGAGGAGCGGCCGCATGTTCTCGGTATAGCCGGTGCCGCCGGCGCCGTTGACACCCGTCAAGCTGCCGGTCCGCACCGTCAGGGCCTGCCCGGACGAGTACTGGACGATGCCGCCGAACTGCCAGGCCCCGAACAGGGCACGAACGAAGCCGCCCTGATTCTCGAGCGTCGGCAGGTTGTGGAGCACGTTCGCGTTGAACACGTGATCCCGGTGCAGGCCCGCGTAGCCCCAGTCGAGATCCGGGTTCTCGCGGTCCGTGATCTGGCCGGCGAAGGCGCCGGCGCCCGCGTCGTTCAGCGGATCGTTGGCCTTGAAGCTCGAGAGCGTGTACGAGGCCTGGAACTGTGAGCCCGTGCCGTAGCGGTGCACGAACTGCATCTGAAGACCGTCGTACTCGGAGATGCCGTTCGATTCCCAGAAGAGGATGCCGCCGTCGCCGAAGACCGAGTACGGTCGCAGGGCGCCGCGAACGCCGGCGCCGCCGTCACCCTCCGGGGCCGTCACGTACTCGAGCCGGTCCGGGATGCCGTTGCCGTTGTTGTCGCCCGAGGCGACCTGGTTGATGTCGGAGCGCCGCGTGATGTGGCGCCCGCGGGTGCCGACGTAGGCGATCTCGATCGTGCTGCTCCGGCCCAGCCGCTGCTCCCAGGCCACGTTGAACTGCAGGTTGTACGGCGTCTGGAAGTTCGGGTCGATGCCCGTCTGCGGTCTTCCGAGGCCGCAGTCGAGGCAGGGCTCGGGCGCTTCGTCCAGCTTGCGGATGCCGTTCAGGCTGGAGCGGAAGGGCGGGTTGCCCGCGAACTCGAGCTGGATGTTCACGCGGTCACGCTGGAAGAACTGACCGAAGCCGGCCCGAACCACGCTCCGGCCGTTGCCGAAGAGGTCGTAGGCCAGGCCGAGGCGCGGCGCGAAGTTGTCCGTGTCGCTGTCCACCAATCCCCGGCCCGGACCGGTAGAACCGCCCATCAGGCCCGCGTCGCCGCAGGGGTCCGTTCCCGGCACCTGGAGCAGACCGTTGCACGGGTCGCCGCCCAGGGCGGGATCGAAGGCCCTCGGATCGAAGGCCGTGAGCAGATCGTCGGTGGCGTAGGGCCACTTGTAGTTCGAGTAGCGGACCCCGTAGTCGAGGTTGAGGCGGGGGTTCACCTGCCAGGAGTCGGCGACGTAGAACTCGACGTCCTCCCAGTTCAGCTCCGGCGTCGGCTGGTGCGAGTTCTCCGCGTAGCCGAACGTCATGTCCTGGAGCAGGAAGTCGGCCAGGATATTGCCGGTGTTCGCGCCCCAGCCGTTGTGGCCGGTGCTCGGTCCCCAGAACTGAGGCGTCTCGGAAGCCGAACTGCCGCCGATGTACTCCTTCTTCTTGTTCTCGCTGTAAAGGGCGCCCACCTTGAGCCAGTGCTTGCCGAAGACCTGCGAGTAGTCGTCCTTGAGCACCATCAGGTCCTGCTTGTTCTCCCAGGGCGCGATGTTCCACAGCGCTCCGTAGCCGGCGGCGCCCCAGAACACCGGGTGGCTACGGTCCGCGCCGCCCGTCTTGCCGTCGAAGATCGCGGGGATCGCCGCGTTGATCTGGCTGTTCAGCCCGGGATTCGTGCCGCCTCGATTGAGGCTGATCTCGTTGCCCGAGTAGGAGAAGGTGACCGTGTTCACGCTGTCGTCGCCGATCGTCTGGCTGAGCTGGGCCACCAGGGAGTGGCCGGGCTGATCCCAGTTCGTGTCGACGGCGGGGTACGGGTCGTCGCCCCACAGGCCGTTCGCTTCACCGGCGTTCGGAGCGCCGTTCACCCAGTTGTCCCGGGTGTAGCGGAGCATCAACCGGCTGCGGTCCGTGGCGTCGTAGTCGAGCCGCATGTTCGCCTGGTCCCAGTCGATCGGCGTGACCACGGCCTCGACCCAGTTGTTGCAACTGCCGCCCGTGGGCGTGACGTTGGGAAGGGGGTAGAGATTCAGCATGCCCTGGCCGCCGGCGTTGATCCGGTCCGAGGGAATCACGTTGCCCGGGAAGGGCTGGCCGGTGGTCGGGTCGGTCGGGATCGCCGGGGTGCATCCTGGAATCGACGGGCCGCTGAAGTCGCCCGCGCGCTCGGCCGCGGTGGGGACGAAGCCCGTGCGGGCGATGCCGCGCTCTTCCTGGTTCCACTCGCCGGAGAGGAAGAAGTGCAGCTTGTCCTGCTGGATCGGGCCGCCGAGGGTGAAGCCGTAGTCCTGGCGGTCGAGCGGCTCGGTGTCCAGCCCGGCCTGCTCCAGGAAGTAGTTCGTCTCGTTCCAGGAGTCGTCCCGCATGAACGTGTAGGCGCTGCCGCGGAAGTCGTTCGTGCCGCCGCGCGTCACGATGTTGATCTGGCCGCCGGCGGCGCCGCCGAACTCGGCGCTGTAGCTGTTGCTGTGGATCTTGAACTCCTCGATCGCGTCGACCGAAGGGTAGATGAGGATCGTGCGGTTCGAGCCGACGTCGTTGTTGTTCGCGCCGTCGATCGTCCAGAGGTTGCCGGTCGTGCCGCTGCCGCTGATCGACAGGTCGACCCCGGCCAGCAGGCCCTTGTTCTTCGTGTCGAAGCCTTCGGGGGCGCTGACGCCCGGCTGCAGGAGGGTCAACTGGACGAAGTTGCGGCCGTTCAGCGGAAGTTCCCTGATTTGCTCGCCGGTCATCAGGCGGGCGACTTCACCACTCAGGGTGTCGACGGGGATGGCCTCGGCTTCGACCGTGATCGTGTCCGAAACGTCGCCGAGCTCAAGCGCGGCGCTCACCTCACGGACGTCGGCGACGTGCAGTTCGATGTCGCTGATCACGGACGACTTGAAGCCGTCGAGCGTGACGGTGACCTCGTAGATGCCGACCGGCAGGTCGCCGAACGTGTAGATGCCGGCGGGGTTCGTGAACGTCGTCCGGTTGAGACCGGTTTCGGTCCCCTCCAGGTTCACCGTGGCGCCGGGCAGGGCGTCGCCGTTCGGGTCGGTGACGGTGCCGCGGATGCTGGCCGTGAACCGCTGCGCTGCCAGGGGCGCCGCGAGCAGCGTGAGGATGAGGATGAGAGCGAGTCTTCGTGCCATGGCTTCGTACCTCCTTGACGGGTAAACCGATTTAGCCGGTAGCCGTAGAAAAGGCCCGGCTTCCTGCCGCTGCAGACGGGAGGGTCGGGCTAAATCGTTTTAGCATGCTAGCCTGAGTCTGCACACGCCGCGTAGGGTTGTCAAGATCCTGTGAAGTGCACCCACTTTTTTGGATCCGGCCGTGAGGAATGATGAGCGCCGCCAGAGGAACCAGCCCCCCTCGGGGCGAGCCGAACACCGGGAAGCCGATTCGGCTCAAGGACGTGGCGGCCCATCTCGGCCTGTCGCCGACCACCGTTTCACTGGTGATGAACCGCTCGCCGGCCGCCAAGGGGATCCCGCCGGAAACCCAGGAGAGAGTCCGCGCGGCGGCGGAAGAGCTCGGCTACCGCCCGAACTTCATCGCCCGGTCGCTGCGGCGGCAGCGGACGTTCGCGGTCGGCGTCCTCCTGCCGGAGATCAGCGAGGGCTACGCGGCCGGCGTCCTCGGCGGCATCGAGGACCAGCTTCTGCAGGAGGGCTACTTCTACCTGGTTGCGGGCCACCACTCGAAGCCCGACCTC
>JAJDZH010000320.1 GCA_022824725.1 Thermoanaerobaculia bacterium
TGGTCGACGTTGGCTGCGGAGTCGGCGGCCCCATGCGCCGCGTCGTCCGTGAAGCAGATGTCAGGGTCGTGGGAATCAATATCAATGAAATCCAGTTGGCGGAAGCGAAGAGGTTGAACGCCGAGGCGGGGCTGGAGCACATGGCCGGTTTGCGGAAGTGCAGCTTCGAGGACATGAGCGCCATCGAGGCCGACAGCTTCGACAGGGGCTACGCCATCGAGTCAACGTGCCATGCGCAGAACAAGCAGCGCGCTTTCGCGGAGGTGTTTCGCGTGCTGAAGCCGGGCGCCCTGTTCTGGGGTCAGGAAATGTGCATGACGGACCGGTTCGATCCGCGGGACAACCGGCATCGGAAGATCAAGCGGGACCTCATGAGCGGTATCGCGCTCCAGGATATCGCCACCTTCGGAGAAGTGAATCACGCTCTCGAGGAGGCGGGTTTCCATGTCATCGAGGGGAGCGATTGGAACGTCCGGGAAGGACCCTCCACGCCCTGGTATCGGCCCATGGAGAGTCGTCACGGTACGTTGGGGAACACGCTGATCAGGCTTCCCTGGGGCCGCAAGGCGTTCATCGCGGGAGCGAAGCTGGCCGAGGTACTGCGGCTCCTTCCGAACGGCTCGGCGGAGGTGGTTCGACTCCTTGATCGAACCGCGGAGGCTTACCTCGCGGGCGGCAGGACCGGCATCTTCACGCCGCTGTATTGCTTCCTGGCCCGCAAACCCCTTGGGGCCTGAGAAGAAGACGCCGCGCGCTGCTTTCCAGACCGCATACGCTCCCGACGACAAGGCGAAGACTCATGACTTCCACCCCCGCAACCTCCGCGAGCCAGAGACTGACTCTCACGGACGAGTTGATCCTGATGCTCCTCAACGAGGAGAACGGCTACTTCCATCAGGTCCCCGGCTGGCACCTGCACTGCGCCGTTACCGGCGCGGTCCTCGCCGAGCTCTCCCTGCGGTCGCGCATCGACACGGACCCGGAAGCTCTCTATCTCGTCGACGCGACGGAGACCGGGGATCCGGCTCTCGATCCGATTCTGGGGGAACTGGCTCAGGCGCCGGACCAGCGGACGGCCCGCTACTGGATCGAACGGCTCGCGCCACAGGCCGAAGCCGTTATCGACCTCACCCTCGACCGCTTGGTGGAGCGGAACATCCTCCAGCACCACGACGGCGACTTCTGGACCCTTCCGCGAACCGGCTGGCAGGCGGACGCGCACGGCCAATCCGATGAAGGCACGGCGAGCCAGTTCATTCGGGACCGGATCGCCGACGTCATCTTCAACGAAGAAATCCCCGATCCGCGAGACATCATCGTTCTCTCGATCGTCAACGCCTGCAGCGTTTTGCGCTTCATCTTCCAGATCGACGAAGAAGTCGAGGAACGGATCGAACTGGTCTGCAGGATGGACCTGATCGGGCGTTCCATCGCCGAAGCGGTTGCCCAGAACATCGCGGGGCCGATCCGCCGGCACTCCGCTCTGACGAAGAAGATGCCGAGCATTCCATTCCGGAGATTGCTGCGCGACCAGTACGCCCGCGACGGCAACATCCCCGCCCTCTTCGCCAGTCTTGCCCAGGAGTTCGGGCCTGTCTTCGAGCTCCGCCCACCCATCGGCGAGCGCATGATCTGCCTGGCGGGAACCGGGGTGAATCAGTGGGTCAACAAGCGCGGGCGCACGTACCTGAGAACGAAGGACTACTTCAACGACTTCGAGAAGATCTACGGCGCGTCCGGCGTCCTGCCTTCCCTGGACGGCGCGGATCACTTCCGGCTCCGCAAGGCGATGTCGCCCGGATTCTCCCGCGGCAGGCTCGCCGGACAACTCGATCAACTCTACGGCTTCATCCGAACGTATCTTGCGAACTGGGAGGTTGGCGATCTCATACCGGCCCGGTCGTGCCGTCTCCTGATCAACGCACAACTCTCCCCCCTCTTCGTCGGAGTGGATTCGCAGGATCTCTTCGACGACCTCGTCGCCTACAAGGAGCGCGCCCTGGCCGTTCACATCATGCGGGCCCTGCCCAAGATGATGATGAAGACGCCCGGCATGAAGCGCAAGGCCAGGACCGTCGACAGGCTCCTGGAACGCATCCAGACTTCACATACTCCGGCCCAGCGGATCGACCAGCCGCGCGATCTGGCGGACGACTGGCTCGGGCTCCACGCGAGCGACCCGCAGTTCGTGCCGGAGACCATGCTGCGCTTCCAGCTCTCCGCGGCGCTGGTTGCCAGCGTCTACGTGGGCGACGCAATCAGCTTCGCGCTCTACGGCTTGGCGACGCAGCCGCACCTGCGGGAGCAGATTCGCGCCGAAGCCGACGCACTCTTCGAGAACGGCGATCCGGACGGTCAGGCCATCAACCCCTCCACGATCGACGTCACGCACCGTTTCCTCATGGAAACGCTCAGGATGTACCCGGTCGTCCCCATGGCGATCCGGAACGTGATGAACGCGTGCGTGATCGAGGGCTACGAGATCCCGGTCGGTTCAAGGCTCTACATCGCTTCGACCGCGCCGCACTACATGGAGGAGGTGTTCCCGGACCCTCAATCCTTCGACATCGACCGCTACCTGCCGGATCGGGCAGAGCACCGCAGCCCCGGTTACGCGCCCTACGGCCTGGGCACCCACAGGTGTCTCGGCTTCCGGCAGACGGAGCTGCAACTGGCGGTCAACGTCCTGATGCTCGCCCGCCACTTCAAATTCGAAGCCGTTCCCAAGGACTACAGGCTGCGGTTCAGTCCCATCCCGAACACGAAGCCTCGCGCGAAGCTGAAGTTCCGGATCGTCGAGCAACTTCGGGAAGTACCCGGCTGAATCGTTCCAGGCCACCAGGCGAGAAACGGCACGCGGATGCCTCCGTCGTAGAGGTCCCGCTTGATGCCGCGCAGGTTGCCGGAGGGGTTGAACCGGAGCAGGTCGTGGTTCAACTCGTTGTGCGCTCCGTTGTCCGACGAGAACATGACGAGCGTCCTGTCGTCGATCCCCAGTTCCGCGAGCCGCCTGAGCAGCGTGCCCACGTCCCGGTCCATGCGGGTGATCATCGCCGCCTGGCCCTTGTCGGGGTTCGGCCAGTCTTCAGCCTCGTAGACGCCGTACTCCGGCACCTCCGCCCCGTCGCCAACTGCCCGCGTGGCCTCGTTGTTGGCGTGCGGGATCGTCAGGGCGAGGTACAGGAAGAAGGGCGAGTCCTTCTGTTCCTCCACCCAGGCCAGCGCCTCGCGCATGATCAGATCGTGGGAGTACTCGTGGCGCTCCGTCGCCCAGCCGCCCTCGAACCCACCGTAGGGCCGCGGCGTCCTCTCGACCTTGTTCCCGAGCGGGACCTTCTCCAGATCCCGCCACAGGAACTCCGGGTAGTAGTTGTGAGCGTGCACCTGGTTGAGGTAGCCGAAGAAGGCGTCAAAGCCCTGGCTGAGCGGATGGCCCTCCATGCCGACTTCGCCGAGGCCCCACTTGCCGAACAGGCCGGTGGCGTAGCCGGCGGACTTCAGGATCTCCGCGACGGTGACGTCCTCGTCGCGAAGCGACTGGGCCGTTCCCCGGGCGTTGCCGCGAACATGCGTATGCCCCGTGTGCTGCCCCGTCATGAGGACGCTGCGAGAAGGCGCGCACACCGTCGCCCCGGCGTAGAAGTGGGTGAAGCGAATCCCCTCCGCGGCCATCCGGTCCAGACTCGGCGTCCGGATGACCTGCTGCCCGTAGGACCCGAGATCTCCGTACCCCAGGTCGTCGGCGAGGATGAAGATCACGTTGGGACGATCCGCCGCCGTGGCCGCGGCCGCCGTCACGGCAAGCAGGAGCGCCAGGACGGCGAATGTCGATCCGATTCGGTGCACGAGAAGGTCCCCGGATTCGGACTCTAGCGGCCTCCCGGTTTCCCCTCGCTACCGGACGCGGCGGTAGCTTTCGTCAAGCGGCGGCAGGTCGCATTGTGGTCGCCGCTGGGTGCGCGGGTCTTCTGACCCGCTGCCGCCGGAGGCGGCCAGAGATACGCGCCGGCCGCGAGGCCGGCTCCGCTTTGGTAACCAGTGGATGCAAGACGGCTCAGTTCGCCGGCGGCTTGTTCGGTTCGTCCTTCTTCGGCTCGGCTTCGGGCGGCTTGGGCGCCGGCTTGGCGTAGATGTCGACCGCCTTGGCGCCCTCTTCTTCCTCGGTCGGCGGACGTACGCCTTCACCGAGCATGATCGTCTCGATCGCGGCGACCGTGACCGGGGACGGTTTGAAGTTGCCAAAGCGGTAGCCGCGCGCGATGGTCAGCGGGGTCCAGCCGTACTTGTTGCGCTGGTTCCAGGTCTCGATTTCGGCGCCGCTGTCGGCCAGCAGGTGGACGACGCGCGGCAGGTTCTTGTAGGCGGCGCCGTGCATCGGGGTTTCGCCGTTGGCGTTCACGGCGTCGATGTCGGCGCCGAGGTCGAGCGCGAGCTGCACGGCCTCGAGTACCTCCTCCTCCGTACCGGCGTCCTCGCCGGGCGAGCGCGTGCCGAGGCCGGCGGCGGCCATGAGCGCCGTCGAGCCGTCGTCGGTCCGGGTCAGCGGATCGGCGCCGAGGTCGGCAAGGGTCCGCATCAGGTCGGCGTCGGCAACCAGCGCCGCGAGGACGAACGGCGTTGCGCCGAGTTCGTTGAGGCTCGTGTTGTTGAGCCGCGCCCTGGTCGTCATCCGGGCCTCGAGATCGGCGCCGTGCGCCACCATGTCGCGGACGAAGTCCAGGCCGTCCATGGAACCCGAACCGTCGGGCCGCGGGTTGTTGTCGCCGGCGCCCGGCTTGCGTACCCGAGCCAGCATGTGGAGCGCCGTGTACCCGGGATCGGCCGCGTTCGGGTCGGCGCCCGCGTCGAGCAGGCGCGCGGCGAGTTCGAAGTGGCCGTTGGTCACAGCGACCAGGAGCGGCGTCGAACCGGGGCGGACGGAGCGGCCGCCGGGCAGCGGGCGGTCGCGCTTCACCGGCTTGCGCGGGGTCACCGAGTTCACGTCGACGCCAGCCCGCAGGAGGGCCTCGGCTACGTCGATCCGGCCTTCGCGCACCGCGAACAGGAGCGGCGTGAAACCGGAGTCGAGCGTCGCGTTCGGATCGGCCCCGACCTCGAGCAGCAGTTCGACGACTTCCAGGTTGCCCTCGGCCGCCGCCCACATGAGCGCGGTCTGGCCGCGTTTCGGTTCGCGGAAGTGGACCTCGGCGCCGGCCTCGTAGAGCGCTTCGACGACCTCGATCCGGCCGGTGCGAGCGGCCGTCATGAACACCGTCTCGCCGCCGGGCAGCAGGGCGTTCGGGTCGGCTCCGGCGGCGAGCAGAGCCTCGACGACCTCGGGATTGCCGTTGGCGCAGGCCAGGGACAGCGAGATGACGCCGTAGCGGTTCGCGGCGGAGGCG
>JAJDZH010000119.1 GCA_022824725.1 Thermoanaerobaculia bacterium
CTGACCCCGCGGCCCGGCGGCGACCGCCGCGAGGAGGTCCACGCCTGCCGGGAACTGCTGCAGGCCCTGGGGCTCCGCGCCTTCGCGCCCAGCGTCACGGCGTGCCCCGGCTGCGGCCGCACGACGAGCACCACCTTCCAGGAACTGGCGCTCCAGGTCGAGGACTTCATCGACGCGAACATGCCGGAGTGGCGACGCCGCTACGACGGCGTCGAGGAACTGAAGCTCGCCGTGATGGGCTGCGGCGTCAACGGCCCCCGCGAGTCGAAGGCCGCCGACATCGGGATCTCGCTACCCGGCACCGGCGAGGCGCCGACCTGTCCGGTCTACGTCGACGGCCGGCAGTTCACGACGTTGCGGGGCACCGCGGCCGAACTGTCCGAGCAGTTCACGCGGATCGTCGGGGAGTACGTGGAGAGTCGGTATCCGGCGAAGGCGTAGGGCGGTTCTTCCCTACGGCGGATCGCGAAACTCCGGGCTTCGGAGCCAGTCCCTGCCGAAACGCTCCGTGATCTCGTTCATCGCCGCCTGGGATCTCGGGTACCGGCCCTTGTCGTCGGTGTCCTCGATCCAGTCTGCCAGCGCTTCGCGCATCTCCTTCAGCACGCCGGCGTAGGCGGGATCGTCGGCCAGGTTGACCACTTCGTCCGGATCGCTCTCGAGATCGTAGAGCTCTTCGGCGACGCGTTGTCCGTAGGGCGCGGCCTGGGCGGGCGTCAGCTCGCCTTCCTCGGCCAATCGCCGGATCGTCAGGAAACTGCTGTCATCCGGATCGCGGGCGAGGTCGATCATCTCCCGATGGCCCCAGTTGATGAGCGGCCTGTCCAGCATGAAGTTCCTGACGTAGTGGAAACGCGGCCCCACCACGGATCGGACCCGGTCGATGACGTTCGACATGCGGTCGGCCGAGGTGAACACATGGTCGCGGCGGTACTCCGGATCGAAGATGTCCTTCGCGTCCATGAACCCCGGCACGTCGAGGCCGGCGAGCGCCAGCGAGGTGGCCGCGATGTCCATCAGGTTGACGAGATCGGCCCGTCGCGTGCCTGGCTTCACGACCTCCGGAAGTCCGGGTGCTATGACGATCAGCGGGATCCTCAAGCCTTCGTCGTAGGAGAACTCCTTGCTTCGGGGCAGATCCGAACCGTGATCGGAGAAGAGGACCACGATGGTGCTCTCCCAGAGTCCGTCGGCCTTGAGTTGCGCCACCAGCTCGCCGACTTCGTGGTCGGTGCGCAGAATCGAGTTGTAGTGGTCGGCGATGTGCCGGCGCACCTGGCGAATGTCGGGATACTGCGCCGGCACCGGCACATCCGCCGGTTCCACGGGCACGAGACCAAGCGCCTTGACCTCCTCGGCGATGTCCGCGACGGCCTTGCCGCCGGCCACCTTCGTGTGCCCGAAGAACGGCTTGCCTTCCGACGCGTCGCGCCAGTGTCCGCCTCCCTGCGGTCCCTTCCAGGAGGGGATCTCCGACGGCTCGGGGCCGATCGTGTAGAGCTTCGCGCGGTCGTAGCTGAAGTTGAAGTCGTCCTTGCTCGCGTTATACGTCTCGTAGCCCGCGGCCCGGAACAGTTCGGGAACGGTCACGACCCCTTCCGGCAGGTGGATCCGGTAGCCGGGAACCCGTCCCGAGCGATGGTCGTGCGCCCCGATCCGAATGGCGTAGCTGCCCGTGATCAGCGAGGAACGGGTCGGACTGCACACCGGCGTCGGCGCGTACGCCCGCTCGAACAGCACGCCCTGTCGCGCCAGCGCGTCGATGTTGGGCGTGTCGACGAGGTCGTGCCCGTAGCTCGAGTACCAGGGCGACTGGTCGTCGATGTCGATCCAGAGGACGTTGGGTCGGGCGGTGTCCTGTGGCGCCGCCGCGGCCCCCGCGAGCAACGCGGCCAGAGCCAGGAAGATCATTTGGTCTTCCATGCGGCTTCGCGATCCATCCTGGGTCTCCGTGGGGTTGTGAACTGGGGGCGGCTGGCCGTCACCCGGCCTTGTAGGCGCGCACGGGGAGTTTCTCGGTTTCGAGCACGGCGAGATCGAACCGTTCTGCTGCGTGATCGATGTCGAAGCCCACCACTTCTCCCTTCACGTCGAGATCGACGTTGAGACCATCGGCTACCTCCCTGGTCTCCACTCCGGGCTCGGTCTTCAGTTCGACGTAGAGACTGTCCGTGTCGGGGTAGTAGTGCAGTTTCATTCGTCTTCCTCCCGGTAGCGGCGATCCAGGAAGGCGTTGTGGATTGTCTCGCCATCCTCCAAGGTGACCACGCGGAGAATGCGACTCTCCGCTTCGCCGCGCAGAGTTATTCTGCCCCAGAACCGGATTCGTCCGTCCGGCTGTCGTTCGCGCCGCAGTGGCGACTGGACGACCTGCCAGCATGACTCCAGGTCGACGTAGGGGCGCTTTCGTCTGACCTGCTCGTCGAAGTAGCGGGTTGTCCTCACCGGTGGTTGGGCAAAGCGGCTACTTCGCCAGGCGTCCGTCGAGCTCGAGCTCCGCGGCGATGCCCTGCATCGCCTCCAGCACGTTGCCGGCGTGCTGCCAGAGTTCCAGGCCGCCGGCGAAGCACTCGCGGCTGAAGTCGGCGGTGACTTCCTCGACGTGCTCGCGGTCGACGCCGGCGGCGAAGGCTCGCTGCTTCCAGCGCTTGCGGACGGACTTGAGCGG
Source organism: Thermoanaerobaculia bacterium (assembly GCA_022824725.1). Taxonomy (GTDB): domain Bacteria; phylum Acidobacteriota; class Thermoanaerobaculia; order Multivoradales; family Multivoraceae; genus Multivorans. The sequence continues at coordinate 2,669 of JAJDZH010000119.1, forward strand.
CACGTCCCGCACGTCCTTGCTTGGGCGGATCAGCGCGGCGGCGCTGATGAGACCCGTGATCTCGTCGCAGGCCAGCAGGGCGTAGTCGCGGGCGGTCTCGCGCTCGACGCCGGTGCCCTCCGTGTTGTGGGAGAGGATCGTGCGGATGATGCCTTCGTCCAGGCCGCGCTCGCGGAGAATCGCGGCGCCGTCTGCCGGGTGCTGCTCGAGCGTGGGGTGGATCTCCCAGTCGAAGTCGTGAAGGAGTCCGGCGAGGCCCCAGGACTCCGCGTCGCCATCGAGCTGTTCCGCGTACCAGCGCATCGCGGCTTCGACCGCCAGCATGTGTTTCTGCAGTCCCGGAGCCTTCACGAACTCCTGCACCGTCTGCCAGGCTGCTTCTCGGTCCATCGTGCCCTCCCTTGCTGCAGCGGTTGCCGGTCGCGGCGAATGATAGCGACGGTGTCCGACGTGCGGTCCGGAGGCGATTCGAGAGCGAGACTTGTCTGGTCTCGGGCAAGAGACTATATTGGTCATTATGACGACGGTTTCGATTTCGGAGTTGAAGGCAGGTCTCTCTCACTATCTGCGCGAGGTTCGCCGGGGCGGTGAGGTTCAGGTGCTGGATCGTGGGAAGCCGGTGGCCAGGCTGGTGGGGCCGGCCGTGAAGGACGACGACGACGATCTGCGGACGCGCCTCATCAGCGCCGGTGTGATCCGTCCGGGCAAAGGAGGCATGGCCCGGATTCTCGATGAGCCGCCGCTCGCCCTCGACGCGAGACTCTCCGAGGCGCTGGCCGAGGACCGTGCCGACCGCTTCTAGCAGTCCGGGATCGCGTGAGGTACTGGGATGCGTCCGCCCTCGTTCCGCTGTTTCTTGCCGAGCGGGAGAGCCGGCGGGTTCGTGAGTGGCTCTCCGAGGACGATGGCATCGTCACCTGGGTCTGGACTCGCATGGAAGTCCTTGGCGCCGTAGAAAGGCGCGCCCGCGAGGGTGTGTTTTCTCGCTCAGAGCGCCGTTTGGTCTTGGCGCGGTTCAATAGGCATGCTGCCCGTTGGGATGAAGTAACGGACGTGCTCGCGGTGCGATCTCGGGCCGAGCTCCTGTTGGCGCGGCATCCTCTCCGGGCCGCCGACGCGGGCCAGCTCGGGGCGGCTCTGCTCATCCAGAACCAGTTCGGCGGCGCGTTGCCGTTCGTGTGTCTCGACGAACGCCTTTCGGCCGCGGCGGAGCTGGAAGGTCTCCGGGTCATTCCCTAGATAAGGTCACGCCCACGATGACGATGGGTGGAGGACCGTACGCGCGCAGGATGAGCTTCGGCGGCCTGTCGGGCCCGCACGCGCGCGACCTGCTGCTGCTCGTGGCGGCGCTGTTCGTCACCTTCTCGCTGCAGTTCTTCCCGACGCTGGCCTTCGTGCCGGAGGCGATGCGGCTGTCGAGCTCCGTCTGGCAGCAGGGGATGGTCTGGCAACTGCTGACCTATCCGGCCGCCGGTTGGGGCGGGCCGTCGATCTGGTTCCTGGTGGGCCTCCTGATCTTCTACATGTTCGCGAACGATGTGCGCTGGGCTCTCGGCAGGCAGCGGTTCTGGAACCTGCTCTGGATGTCGGCAGGCGTGGCTGCGGTGGCGGCCTGTCTGGTGCAGATGCTGGCGGGCGGCGCCGGTCCGAACGCCTTTCTCATCATGCAGGGCCAGCAGATGCTGCTGGCGATCGCGATCACCGGCTTCGCGGTGATCCGGCGCGATGCCACCATCATGCTGTTCTTCGTGCTGCCGATCAAGGCGCGGTGGTTCATCTGGATCGAGATCGCTTTCGCCTGGGTCGGCTTCCTGCGCTACGGGGATCTCGCCGGTTTCGTCGGTATCTGCACCGCGGTCGGCACGGTCTTCGCGCTGCTTCGGCCGGGACGTACTCGTGGTCTGATGCGCGAGTCGCGGCTGCGGCTCGAACGCTGGTACATCCGCCAGAAGCTGAACCGTGGCCGCCGCCGCTTCCGTGTCGTCCCCGGCGGCAAGAAGCCGAAGGACGACGACCGCGTCCGCCGCGGCCCCTGGGTCAACTGAAGTAGCTCCGCTTCGACGGGCCCATCAACCGGAAGGCGACAAGGATCGCCAGGATGGCCAGGACGTAGTGCCACCAGGTCGGCTGGTCCGGAAGCCGGATCTGCTCGACCCGTGCGCTGCCGAGCGCGAGGGCGTTGTGCAGGGCGTGCCAGGCCATGGCGGGGTAGATCGAGCCGGAGCGAAGGACGGCGATCACCAGGAGGACGCCGAGAAGGGACGTCCCCGGAATGCGGAACAGGTCGACGTGGAATAAGCCGAAGGCGATGCCCGCGACGAGCACGAGCTGGACGGGTCTGAACCGGCCCTTCAGACCGTGAAGCAGGACGCCGCGGAACGCGATCTCCTCGAAGACGCCTGGGAGGATGGCGAAGAAGAAGAGCATCTGCCAGATAGGGATGTCCGCGCCGAACGCCTCCGCCATCGCTTCGATCCACTCCTCCGGAATGGGCATCGCCAGGCTGGCGAGTCGGACGACCCCGTCGGCCAGGACCAGGCCTGCCGGTACGCCGATCAGGACGCCGAGCCAGGCCGCGGGCGGGGGGTTGCGCAGGGACAGCGTCTCGCGCACAGGCAGCCGGTAGCGGGCGATCATCAGCCACGCAGCGGCGCAGAAGACGGACATGTTGATCACGATCAGCAGACGACTGTCGATGCCGCCGCCGATGTTCAGTTGCCAGACCAGGAGCAGGGCCCAGAGAACGGCGAACCAGCCGGCGACGCGCCGCGGGAAGAGCGCGGGCCCGCCGGCGAGGTCGGCGGCGTCCGTGTCGCTGGCCGTGATCAGCTTCTCCGCCGACAGCGTGCGCAGCGAGGCGCGGGCGAGCAGGGCGGCGGCGCCGCCCGTTACCGCCCAGGCGGCGGCGATCAGCGGCCAGTCGTAGTGGCCGGTCAGGATCTCCCTGGCCGCGACGCCGAGGTTCGCGATCGGCAGCAGGACGATCGCGCTGCGCAGCTCGACCCCCGGCAGGACGGGAATCGCCGCCACGGCCATGGCGATGAGCACCACGGGCGCGAACAGCAACTGCGCTTCCTTGTACGTCTTCGACCGGCCCGAGACCAGCAGCAGACTGCTCGAGAGGAGCACGGCCGCCGGGGCATAGAGCAGGACCAGCAGCAGGCCCGCGCCGACCGGAATGACCAGCTTCAGGCCCGCCGGCGCCGGGATCACGTCGAGTTGCATCCAGACGACGATGTTCGCGATGTTGAGCACGCTGGTGGCGAAGGCGACGGCCAGGATCGACAGGTTCTTCGCGGTGACGATCTCGACCCGGCTG
>JAJDZH010000344.1 GCA_022824725.1 Thermoanaerobaculia bacterium
CAAACCGTGCTCGTCGGCCTTGAGGCGAAGCCTCGCTAGCCGAAGCTGAAGCGGCCTTCGCCCAGGGTTGGCCGGAAGCGGGCGCCGAGGCGGCTACGCCCGAGGTGCTGGGCCGCTGCGTCGACTCCTTCACCGCCGGCCTGGAGGAACCGAACGCTCGCTGCGGCGGCGGCTGGAGTGGGCGCTCGCGCAGATCGAGAGGCTGCACGAGATCCGCCGCCAGCGCGGCCGACCGGCATCGCGCTGCGCGAGTACGTCCCGGGCAACCTGATCTACGCCAACGGGCACCGTTTCGTGGCCAGGAGGTTCCTGCGCGGAACTGGCGAAGACCGGGAGGAGATGCCCGCGTTCGAGGTCTCGACCGAGCACCACCGGCGACCGGCGCACCGGTCGATGAGGAACCGCACTACTCGCCAACAGTCACGGCGGACAGCGTGTCGCGGGCGATGACCGCGTGGGCGTATGCGGCGCAGGCCCGAACATCGTCCGCTTCTAGACCGGGATAGTCCTCCAGGATGGCTTCTTCGGTCACACCCTGGGCCAGCAGGCCGAGGATGAGTTCGACGGAGATTCGCATGTCACGGATGATCGGCTTGCCTCCGAAGACATCCGGGCGGGCGGTGATGCGGGCGAGGAGGTCAGTGTTCGTCATGCTCGGGCTCCCCAAGTGGGCAGACTCGTAGCCTACGCTCCGGTCCGCTCGTCGTCCAACACCTGAGGCGACTGGTAACTTGGCTCCCATGCCACGAAACCAACGCGCGTTCGCTCTGCTGAGCGGTCTCGGTCTGCTTCTGCTCTCGGCGGGCGCCACGGTCGCCCAGCCACCGTCCCAACCCAACATCATCGTCATCCTCGCCGACGACCTGGGCGTCGAGACCCTGGGCGTCTACGGCGGCACGTCCTTCGAGACGCCGGAGCTCGACCGGCTCGCGGCGGAGGGCATGCGGTTCGAGAACGGGCACTCGCAGCCGTTGTGCACGCCGACCCGGGTCAAGCTGATGACGGGGCTGCACAACTACCGGAACTACCGGGAGTTCATGGAACTCGACCCGGCCGACGTCACGTTCGCCCACGTGCTGGCGCAGGCGGGCTACCGGACGGTCATCTCGGGCAAGTGGCAGTTGACGAACAACCTGTACGTGGTCCACGAGGGAACGTCGCCGCAGCAGGCGGGGTTCGACGAGCACCGGCTCTGGCAGCTCCGCCGGGAAGGACGCGGTTCGCGTTACTGGGGGCCGACCCTGGTGACGAACGACCGCAAGGAGACCTGGGGCGAGGACGTCTTCGGGCCGGACCTGACGAACGACTTCGTGCTCGAGGCGATCGACGAGCACGCGGCGTCGGATCCCGAGAGCCGCAAGCCGCTCTTCGTCTACTACCCGATGGCGCTGCCCCACGACCCGTTCGTGACGACGCCGCACGACCCGGACGCGGAGTCGAACCAGGAGCGGTTCGCGGCGATGGTCGCCTACATGGACCACCTGGTCGGCCGCGTGCGGGCGAAGCTCGTCGAGCACGAACTCGAGCGGAACACGCTGCTCCTGTTCATCGGCGACAACGGGACGTCTACCCGGATTTCCTCGGTCCGCGACGGCCGGGAGATCCCCGGCGGCAAGGGACGGTCGCTCCAGACCGGCAGCCACGTGCCGTACCTCGCCTGGTGGCCGGGGACGATCCCCGGCGGGCAGGTGAACGAAACCCTGGTGGACGTCGGCGACGTGTTCCCGACGCTGGTCGAGGCGGCCGGTGCCGGCCTGCCGCCGGGCCTCGACCTCGACGGCGAGAGCCTGCTGCCGATGCTGAAAGGCGGACCGGCGCTTGACCGCGATGCCCTGTTCATCCACTACGAGTCGCGCTGGTACGCCGGTCCTCCGGCGCGCTACGCCTTCGACGAGCGCTTCAAGCGCTACGACGACGGTCGCCTGTTCGACCTCGTCGCCGACCCGAACGAGCAGTCGCCGCTCGACGCCGCGGGCCTCGCGCCCGAGGACGCAACCCGCATCGAGGCGATCGACGGCCTGCTCGCCTCCAAGCCCGGAGCGATCCGCACCGCCGGCGCGTGGCGGCCGCCGACCGCGAGAGTCAACCGCTGGACGCCGCCCGCCCACCGCCCGAACATCCTGCTCTTCATCGCCGACGACATGACGTTCAGCGACGCCGGCACACTGGGCAATCCCCAGGTCCACACCCCGAACCTCGACCGCCTGGCCGAGCAGGGAACGACCTTCACCCACATGTACACGGCGACGGCCATGTGCTCGCCCACCCGGCACATGCTCTACACCGGCCAGTACCCGGTGCGAAGCGGCGCCTACCCGAACCACGCGAAGGCGAATCCCGGAACGAAGAGCGTCGTCCACTACCTGAGCGGCCTCGGCTACCGGGTCGGCCTGGCCGGCAAGTCGCACGTGGCGCCGGAAGAGGTCTATCCGTTCGAGAAGGTCGCGGGCCGCGACCTCGACCCGGGCCGCATGGGCGAGTTCATCGGCCGCGACCCGGAACAGCCGTTCGCCCTGATCGTCGCCTCGACAGAGCCCCACCAGCCCTGGAGCAAGGGCGATCCGTCGCGCTACGACGC
>JAJDZH010000067.1 GCA_022824725.1 Thermoanaerobaculia bacterium
CGTCCATCAGGAGGGCAACGTTCATCGGGCGGTCGGCGAGACTCCGAAAGTCATGAACCGGGACCTCGGTGCTCTGGTGAAGGACCCGGAAGTCCGCCGGCCCGAGGTCCATGGCCGGGCCGGTCTGACGGCCGGCGATCGAGACGAGCATTTCGACCAGGCGGACCTCGATCTTCTCGGGTGCCCCGGCGCCCAGAAAGACGAGGTCTTCGACCTGTTCGCCGGAATCCTCTTCGCTGGAAAGCAGTGTGGCCACGGTCCGAATGAAGCTCAGCGGTCTTCGCGGCCCGGCCGGAACGCGGCAACGGAAGGGCGGCGAGTTCATCCGTTCCAGCGATTCCGCGCCCAGGAAGCACTCGACGTGGTCGAGTTCGCGTTCCGACGGCACGTCGACGCGGACCGCGAGGTCGAGCGCCTCATCCAGAGGAGCCGACCCGGGACGTTCCAGGCGGATCGCGAACGGGCGCTCCTCCCGTTCGATGTCGAGGCCGTGCCGAGCCAGAAGCCGCCCCCCGCTGTCGTATCCGCGTACTTCGACGCGGTGATGCTGCTCCGGCAGGTCGACGGCGTGAACGAACGGCGGTTCGCTGACCGCGGCCACGGTTTCGCTGTCGCGCAGGAAGACGACCTGCGCGATGCCAGGGCTTGCCGTGGCACGCGCGGGGAAGGCGGAGCCCAGGACACGGCCGTCCGGCGGCAGAAGCTCGACACTCGGCAACTGGTTCAGCACGATCGTCTCCCGGCGGGTCAGCAGGTGGAGATCGGGCACGTCTGGTGCCGTGGCAAGCGCCGGTACGTCGAGCGTGTTGCTGTTGCGGAGCAGCCCGCGCCCCAGGTTGTCCTCGGCGCGGAGTTCGAGGCGGTAGACACCTGGAGGCAGACGACGGTAGAAGTCGAGTGGGATGCCCGGTGCGCTGCCTCCGGCGTCCGCCGCGCTGGCCGGCATGCCTCCGCTTACGTGATGGGTGACGACGAAGGCGTCCGCGAGCCGGTTGCCGAGAAAGACATCGCCGGTGATCGTCACCCGGTCGAGAATCTGACCGGCGCCGAGTTCGGCAAGATGCTGGTGGGGCAGCAGCAGCCGGCCGCGGATCGCGGTGCGGCGGTTCTCGGTGCCGAGGGCCTCGAACTCCAGCGAGACGCCTGACAACGCCATGCTGGCGGGATCGAGGACAGTCTCAGTGCGCAGGAAGTCGTCGACCCAGACCGGGGTGTCGCCCTGCGCGCCGGTCGACCTGCCGGTCCAGTCCATCTGCTCGATGAACTCGCCCCAACCGACGGCGCGCTCGAGCCTGCCCTCCAGTCGGCGGCGTTCGTTCGTGGCCAGGCAGCGCTTTCGTTCCGCCTGATCGAGGATTCTCAGTGCATCGACTGGCTGCGGAGTTGCGCCGTCGTCCGGGTTGTCTGAGCCCTTGGCTGCGAAGGTGAGATCCGCATCGGACGAGGGCGACCACAGCGTCATCGATCGGGGGTCGAAGTTGACCTGTTGCACGAACGCAAGGACGACCTGGCTGGCGCCAGAAGGCGGCGGCCGGCCAAGTTGATGCTCCAGCTCCCAACCGTCGTAGATCCAGATCTCGATTCGCCGCAGGGTCGACTCGCACGGTTCGACGGGTTGCCGGTAGGCTGGCTTTCCGGCCAGGAGCACGGCCCGCTCCATTTCGGGCGACCGTTCGCGTAGCTGATCCCGGGCCTCGAGATTCTGGCGCCAGCGCTCGAGCAGGCGCTCGGGCCGTGCCGCCCAGAAGGCGCGGAGAAAGCGTTCGCGCGCGCCCGGGCCTTCCAGCCGCTCGAAAGCGAGGCGCTCCGGCTCGGCAAGCAGCGGCGCCGCTTCCACGAGCCACTGCTCGTAGAAGTCCGTCAGGCGCGCCTGCGGCCGGCGGCTGCCCTGCGCTTCGGCCGGTGCCGCGGCGGCGAGCAGCGTCGCCGCGGCGACGAAGAGCGCCGGTGCGACCGCGCCGACACGGCCGCACCGGGGAAAGAGCTGTTTCGAACGGGTCGAGCCTCTACTCCAGCAGCGCCTTGATCGCGTCGGAGGGTTCGAAGACGCTCGGGGATGGAGGGCTTCCCGCAGTTGGCGTTCAGCGAGCACGGTGGGCGGCAGAGCGGCCGTGGGACTCCGCCAGCTTGCGCCAAGTTCGGGCTTGCTGGGGGCTTCTATCGCCGCGGCTCTGGTTCAGTGCGTCTTCCGCACCTTTGCGGCAGGCATCCGCTCGCGCCCGGATTGGTCACGGTCCAAAGGCTCCGGGCTGTGGTCGCGTCAGACACCTAGAAGGGGACTAGTCGCCGTCGTCATCGTCGTCGTTCGACACCCAAGGCGGGTCGATGCCATCAGGGCCGTACGGGCCGTAACAGAAGAAGTACTGTATGCCGCAGAGGAAACTCCCCGGCATCATGCCGACCATCATCTCTCCGATCGACGACATGCACGAGTCGTACTGAACGTCACACCCGGCCCAGTGGTCATGCACTGCGGAACAGACGTTGTTGAGTCCGTCGAAAGCTGGCTTGCCGGGCCTGCTCTGCGTCGCTTCCATCTCGAACAAGTCGGCGAGGTCGCGCAGTTGGGTCGACATGTCGACCAGCAGCTCAAGTCGGCGTTCGGCTGCCTCCATGCGTTGCAGGGTTGCGGTGTCTCCCTCTGTGTAGGCAGCCTCGATGCGGTCCAGCAAGGCACGGCGAAGCTCGAAGGCGTCGGGTTGATCCTCGGTTCGGTTCTGCGCGTAGGCGGGCGTGAGGGTGCCTGCGGTCAGCGTCAGGGCCACGGCGGCTAGGACGTAGTTTCGCTTCATCGTGAAGCCTTTCTCCCCGTCCTGGGGCGTTGCCTGGGGCGAGGACTACGTTAGCCGCACTCTCCGGGGCGCGCAAGTGCCGGCCTGGGGCGTCGCGCGTCACGACGCGCTCCTCGATGTCGGGGCGGCGCAGCAAACGCGCGCACGCCGACAATCTCGCCTTCGACGCCGTCGCGGGATCTCCTGACCGCAGGCCAGCTCGCTGCGTGCTCGACCGCCGCCACCAGCATCCCCTCCTTGTCCTTCACTCGCATGCAGCGTGACCGCGCCGTGAGGCGACCGGCTCTGGTCGATGGGTCGCGCAACGCACACTCGAGCGCCTCCGGGGAGCTTGGGGGAACAACGGTGGGGCGAAGGTCGTCGAAGGAGCGACGTAGCGCTCCCTTGACGGGCTGAAGAACGCACTCACGGCCGCCAACTGCGCCTGGGTCAGCCGAGAAGCGAACTGCACGACGCCGCGGATTCCCGAGAGCTTCACCGCGTTCTCAGCAGCCTCCGGCGACGGCGGCTGCGGCATGATCAACTGACGGACTACACCCTCCCAAGACGCGGAAACTGTCCGCCGAACCGGGACCACCTCAGGAAAGCACCCCCCAGCCGGCCGACGGCTTCAGAGGTCCTCGCCCCCAGGCTCCTCAATCTCCCGAGCCGGAACCTCCGCGACGTCGGGGAGGTGCGCCCCGCCTTCAAACGCGAGTTTCTACTCCGGCAGCAGCGCCTTGATCGCCTCGGAGGGCTCGAAGACGCTGGGGTCCACGTCGTCCCAGGCGACGGACTCGATGGTCTGGGTTACATCCATCCCCATGAAACTGATGACCAAACGGCTCGGTGCCATCAGATCACCGAACTCCTTGTAGTCGCTTGAGCTGATGGTGATGTCGGCCGTGCCCATCTCGCTCGTCTGCGTCGTCTCGATGCCTATCAGGAGGCCCGTTTCCTTGGCGAAGTAGTGCGACGATTCGTTTCCGTCCTCGTCAACCAGATCGACTTGGTAGGTCGTCTGGCCATTCCAATCGGTTTCCCCGACCGTGGTCTGCTCGGGGTAGATCTTGTCGTATTCCAGCTCGGCGTAGAACCGCGCCTCGCGCGCAATGTCCCTCAGCATCTGGCCATCCAGGACACGCGTGCCCTGCATTGGATCGCTGGCCCAGCCGATCTCCCCGTTGAAAACCCGTAGCGTCTCGCCCAAGCCGGCCATGTCGGTCGACTCGAGGTACTTGTCGGGCGCCATCTGGTAGATCGTCGTCTCGCCGGACATTCCCATCGCCGGCATCTCGAACGCCGCCTTGATGGTCGAAGACGTGTGCGAGCGCACAGCGGCCTCACCGCCGATGGCGTCGATGTAGCGGGCAATGATCTCCTCGGGCGACGGCAGTTCGTGGTCATCGGCGAAGAGCGGCGCGGCGGAGAGTGCGGCTCCGAGGAGCAGGATGCAGCCGGCTAGCGAGACAGGCCGGCGGCGCTGGAAGAGAAGGGACATGAAGAGTCTCCTGTGTTGGGTTGCGTGGCAGTCGTACCTGACTACGCAGAAGCGGCTGATTCGGTTGCGGTCGCCGGCCGGTTAGTCAACTGGCCCACTTCCGGGCCGCGGCCAGCGCTTCCTCGGACGGCGGCAGAGTGGGCTTCAGGCGAGCGGTCACGTTGAAGGGCTCCGTGTCGATCTCCGCCAGGCTCTGTTCGCCGGCGAGGACGGCCCGCTTCCAGTCCTGCTGCTGGTTCTCGCGCTCGTGGAACTCGGGCATCACTTCGCGGGCGAACAGCTCCAGGCTGCTCATGATGTCCTCGTGGGTGTTCTTGCCGGCCTGGTTGAGCAGGATGACCTGGTCGACGTGGGCCCGTTCGAGTTCCCGCAGGCGCTCGCGGATCGTCTCCGGCGAGCCGATCAGCTCGCTATCCGAGCGCCTCCGGCCCTCGGGGGTCTGCTTCCACTCCTGGTAGCGCTTCCAGAAGTTGTTCGACTTGGGCTCGAACGGCCCTTCCTTGTTGTAGAGCTGGAGGGCGAACTGGAAGAAGGTCCAGCCGTCGGCCTTCTGTTGCGCCTCTTCGTCGGTCGCCGCGCACATGAAGCCGCTGACCGTCGCGAGGTTCGGGTTCGTCTGGTAGTCGCAGAGCTTGCGCTGGTCCTGCGTGAACGTGTTGTAGTACGCGTTGACCCAGGCCCGGGCGGAGTCGAGGTCGGCGAACTTGAAGCACAGCGCGCCCATGCCGCGGTGCGCGGCGTAGCGGATCGTGTCGAGCTGCGAACAGGCGACCCAGAGCGGCGGGTGAGGCCGCTGTAGCGGCTTCGGGATCACGTTGCGGAGCGGGAAGTCGAAGTAGTGGCCGTGGTACTCCCAGCCTTCTTCCCAGAACATCGGCAAGCAGGCCTGGACGGCTTCCTCCCAGACGATCCGCTTGTCGCGGAAGCTGCGGCCGAAGGGATGGAGTTCGGTGACGCTCGAGCCTTCGCCGAGGCCGAGTTCGACCCGGCCGTTCGAAACCAGGTCGAGCGTCGAAACGCGCTCGGCGACCCTGGCCGGGTGGTTCGTCGTCAACTGGACTATGCCGTGGCCGAGCCGGATGTTCTTCGTCCGCTGCGAGGCCGCTGCCAGGAACACTTCGGGCGCCGAACTGTGGGAGTACTCCTCCAGGAAGTGGTGCTCCACCTCCCAGGCGTAGTCGTACCCGAGCCGGTCCGCGAGTTCGATCTGCTCCAGCGAGTTCTGAAGCAGCCGGTGCTCCGAGTCCGGCCCCCAGGGCTTGGGCAACTGGTGCTCGTAGAAGATGCCGAATTTCATAGGCCGCCGACAGTACCACTCGGAAGGCAGCCGCCGGTCCGGGTTGCGGGGGAGAGGGTCCCAGCGGACGTTTGTGCCGGTGCGCCGGCCTTCCGGCCGGCGGCTGCTAGGGTCGCGCGGCGGAGGTACTGGGCAATGGCGGCGATGACGGCGGACGAGATTCGGAGCGCGTGCGGTGAGTTGAGCGGTTGGGAGGCGGATCTGGAAGCTCCCTCCATCTCGCGGGAGTACGAGTTCCCGACTTTCCCGGCGGCGGTGCGCTTCGTCGACTTCGTGGCGGAGTTGGCCGAGGCGGCGGATCACCATCCGGACATCGATGTTCGCTACAACCGGGTCCGCCTGACCCTCAGCACCCATTCCGCCGGCGGCGTGACGGAGAAGGACTTCGCACTCGCCCGGGCGATCGACCACTCGTGATCCTCCGCGTCCGCGGCACATGACTCAGCCCCTGCAAGCGGCGACGCCGCGGCCCGAGCCAGAGACGCCCTACTACCTGCCGGTTGGCAACGAGGTCGAGCTGTTCCTGGCCGCCTATCGGGCGAGGATGCCCGTCCTGCTCAAGGGGCCCACGGGCTGCGGCAAGACGCGGTTCCTGGAGCACATGACGCATCGTCTCTACCGTGGAGGCGAGGCGGGGGCTCGCGCCGGTATAGAAACGCCCCTCGTCACCGTCGCCTGCCACGAGGATCTGACAGCGACGGACCTGGTGGGGCGCTATCTGCTCGAGGGCGACGACACGGTGTGGATGGACGGTCCGCTGACCGGCGCGGTGCGCGACGGGTCGATCTGCTACCTGGACGAGATCGTCGAGGCGCGCAAGGACACGACGGTTCTGATCCACGCGCTGACGGACCACCGCCGCATCCTGCCGATCGAGAAGCGCGGCGAGATCCTGCCGGCGCACCCGGACTTCCTGCTCGTGCTCTCGTACAACCCGGGCTATCAGAGCGTGGCCAAGGACCTGAAGCCGAGCACGCGCCAGCGCTTCGTGGC
>JAJDZH010000366.1 GCA_022824725.1 Thermoanaerobaculia bacterium
ATCCAGTACCGGCTGGGGGCGCTCGGCTTCTTCGCCCACCCCTCCCTGGCCGCCGAAGCCGCGGCCTCCGGCGAGCCCGAAGGCAGCCACGGCGTGCTGGACATGATCGCGGCCCTCGACTGGGTGCAGCGCAACGCCGCAGCCTTCGGCGGCGACCCCGACCGCGTGACGATCTTCGGCGTCTCCGCCGGCGGCATGGCGGTCAACACGCTGATGAGCGCACCGGCCGCAGCCGGCCTGTTCCACCGCGCGATAGCCCAGAGCGGCTACGGCACCTGGCGGCTCCCCCACCTCAGCGAGCCGCGATGGGGCCTGCCCTCGGCACGCGACATGGGTGCGGCGCTGATCGCCGAAGCCGGCTTCGACCTCGGCGACGAACCCTCGGCCGACGATCTGCGTGCCCTTTCGTTCGAGGAACTCAACACCCTCGGCACCGGCTTCTGGGTGCCGATCACCGGCACCGTGCTCCCGGACGAACCCGGCATCGTCTTCGCCCGCGGCGAGCAGCACGACGTGCCCTACATCACCGGCGGCAACAGCTTCGAGGGAACCATCTTCCGCGCCTTCCGGATGGCGCCCGGCGACTACTTCGCGACCTTCGGCGAGCACGAAGAGCACGCGCGATTCCTCTACGGGGCGGACGCAAAGGCCGATACCGACGCCGAGCGAGTCGCCGCCGCCACGTCCTTCGGCGACCAGCGCTACGTCATCTCCGCCCGCTACCTCGCGGACCAGATGAAGACCGTCTCTTCGCCGGCGCGCACCTACTACTTCCAGTTCGTGCCCGAAGCGCAGCGCCAGGCGTTCCCCGGCGCCCCCCACGGTTCCGAGGTCGCCTACGTCTTCGGCGATCCGGGCGAGCCCGGGTCCGAGCGATACGCCGGCGACGACGGCGCCGCCCTGGCCGACGCGATGGCCGGCTACTGGACCCGCTTCGCCGCCACCGGCGACCCGAACGGCGACGGCGCCCCGGAGTGGCCCGAGTACGACGCGGAAAGCGACAACTGGATGGTGCTCGATGCCCCGGCGCCCAAGGCTGTGCCGGAAGTCATCAAGGACAGGCTCGACCTGCTGGAGGCGGTGTACCTGGAGCGGGTCGGCGCGGAATAGCGTTCGGCTCGAACCCGGCCAACGACGCGGGCAGCGACGCCGGTGCTGCCGCGCTAGCGCGCAGCCACGAGCGACAGGGCTTCGCGCGCCGTTCGAATCGGGATGTCCTCAACGCGGCGGAGGGCCAGCACATCGTTCTTGTCTCCCGAGACAACCAGGTCGACCTCCCCGGCTACAGCCGCAGCGAGGAGAAAATCGTCCTTGGGATCCGCAGACCGGCGGACCAGTGGCACGTCCTGAAGAACCGTTGCTCTCAACCGGATCGCCGTAATCAGTCGATCGGCTTCCCGGGAATCGATGTACTTGCGGAGTCGAGGTCGAGCGAGTACGTCCCGCACTTCGTCGATCTGAGCCTCCGACGTGACGAGCTCGAAGTCGTCGCGGAGCCACGCCTGGTACAGCCGATCCGGCGGCGTGCCGCTGGTTATGAGCGCGCTGATAAGGATGTTCGTATCAAGGACGATTCGCACGCCCGGCTGCCGCTTCGTCGTCGATGAGCGCCGCTAGGTCCTGCTGGTTCTCCGTGCTCAGGCGTTCCTTGATGCGGCCCACCGCGAGGACCGAAGAGAGGATCGTGAGCACGGCCGAACCGACGTTTCCCGGAGGTTGCGCCGCCCCCAGGGAGTTGCGGCCCGCGACCCGCGCCGATTCGATCTCGGCCAGGGCGCCGGCCAGCGCCTCGCTCATCCGCAACTCGACGGTCACCTCGGAGTCGGACTGCCCGGCGAGGTGAACGACCCAATGGCCCGGAGACGGTTGAAGGACGGTAGCCACGACGGAACAACTCTACATCTTGAGCCGCTGCAGGCGGCCAGTCCCCGTGGACGCTGCCCCTCAGGAATCCGAAGTCCCGCCAAACAGTTCCTTTTGCCTCGATTCCCCTTCCACCGTCCCCTGACCGTCCTCGCCGCTACGCGGACTATCCGGTCGGACCGACTTGAACCCTTCGCCGCCGGAAGCACCGACATCCAGCACCGCCTGCAGGCTTTCCGCATTTCCGGGCTCCGGCCACGGCGCCGCGCCACGCTTCCTCAACGCGGCAAGACCCTCCGACTCCCCAAGCGCCGTCCGTACGAAGACGCGAGTCCCGAAAGCGCCTTTCAGTGCATCCACCGCGCCCGTCCAGGTCCCCCCCTTGCCGACCAGAGCGTCAACGACCAGCGCTGCGTCGGCGAGAGCGTAGATGTGGTCATTGCGTTCCATCGCGCGCCAGACCTGGAACCGCGCCGCCGGGTCGTACGCCGAGATCAGGGTCAACCTGCCACTCATCAAGGGTTCCCGGTGCTGCCGGTTCGTCGCCAGCCGGAGCAGATCGGACGCCAGAACCCCAACAGCGCGGCCTGAGACCTCAAGCGCGCCGTTCATCGCTGCCCGATCCACGCCCCGGGCGGCGCCCGAAACGACCGTTCGTTCGGCCTGCGCCGCAAGTTCGCCAACGGAGGCTGCGTAGCTCAGGAGGTCATCCGGAGAGTTACGAGGACCGACCACAGCCAAACCGCCCTCATCCAGGCCGGCGCGTTCACCACAGCCGTAGAGCACGGGCGGCGCCTTCTGTCTCAGGCGCCGCTTGAGCCGCCGGGGATACTCCGCATCGGCCCGGCTCAGCACCCAGATCGCCCGCGACTGCCACCGCTCGACCGCCAGCGCCAACTGGGCGCCGCGTTCGAGCAGCCTCTCGAGTCGCGAACGTTCGACTGACAGAGCCCGTCCTGGACGCCCGGATGGAAGATCCGCGCCGCCACCGGACTCATCCGGGATCACGTCGGGGGCAACCTTCTCAGCGTCCGGGCCCTGGCTGTCCTCCAGCGGCGGGCCAAAGGACTCATCCAGGACAGCGTCCGCGTCACGTCCCAAGAGGTCGGCCGGCTCGCGCTCAATGTTCCCCAACAGCCGCGCCAGCTCGCCGTACTGAACGAGCGTGAGGGGTTTGACGGAGTCGGTTCCACCGGCCCTTCTCCTGCCAACGACGAGTGGCTGTGTCAGCAGCAGAATCGCCTGGGTGTTCGCGGACAGTCGTTCGCTCACTGTCGATCACTTCCCCAATGCACAACTGATGAGTCCGTGGCCCATTTCCAGACACTGTTCGTTACGACCGCGCCAGTGATTACTCCAGCAGCGCGGCCGAAATCCGGAACGCATCATCCACCGCCCGCCGAGGTTAG
>JAJDZH010000278.1 GCA_022824725.1 Thermoanaerobaculia bacterium
GGCGCTGGTGCCACAGGACATCTTCCTCTTCTCGGGTTCGGTGGCCGACAACATCCGGCTGGCCAGACCGGGCGCGAAAGACGACGAAGTCCGGTCGGCTGCCGAAGCGGCGAGCGCTGCTTCGTTCATCGAGCGGCTGGACGACGGCTTCGAGACCGAGGTCGGAGAGCGGGGCGTGTTGCTGTCGGCCGGCCAGCGCCAGCGGATCGCGATCGCCAGGGCCTTCCTGCGGGACCCGCAGATCCTGCTCCTCGATGAGGCGACCAGCGCGCTCGATCCGGACTCGGAGGCGACGGTTCAGCGTGCGATCGAGAATCTGCTGGAAGGCCGGACGACGATCGTCATCGCTCATCGTCTCGCCACGGCGCGCCGTGCCCGGCGGATCCATGTTCTCGACCAGGGCCGGCTGGTCGCCGCGGGCAGCCACGAGGAACTGTACGAGACGAACGAGCTGTATCGCCGGTACTGGCTGCTCCAGAGCCTGGAGCGGGAGCGACCAGAAACAGTTCACCCGGCGGGGTCGAAGACCGCCGCCGGGTGAACCGGGTCGAACGCTGAAGAGTCGAGCTTCTAGAAGCTCTGGCCCCAGGCGTAGTTGAAGCGGACGTAGTAGTAGGACCCGTTGAAGCCGAACGGCGAGAACTGGCCGTAGCGGTTGCCGACTCCGTCGGCGCCGCCGGGGTTCTCTTCCGGATAGGTGTTCAGCAGGTTCTGCACGCCGACGGCGATCGACGTGTTGTTCGGCAGCGGGAAGCCGAGTTCGACGTCGACCAGGAACTCCCCGTTGTAGTCCGAGTACATCGGTGCGTTGTTCCGGCCGAGGAGGTTCTGCGCGTCCTCGCTGTCCCACCAACCATCGAAGTAGTTCAGGCGGGCCATCAGGTTCCAGCGCTCGGCGCCGTGGTTCATCGCCAGGTTCCAGCGGAACTCCGGCAGGCCCTTCTCGATCGTGGCGATGCGGAAGGGGCCGACCGTGTCGGGATTGTGGTCCGTGACCTCCGTCTTCGTGTAGTTGAAGACGAGGCTGAAGCTCGTGTCGCCACCGAGTTCCGGCGGTGTCCACGTGCCGACCACGTCCAGACCCTGCGTCTGGGTGGCGAAGTCGTTGACGAAGAACCGGAAGTTCTTCAGGTTCCGCGCCTCGACGAAGCCGCCGGAGAGCAACTGTTCGATCTCAGCGTCCGTCACGCAGTTCGCCTCCTGAATGAGGGCGCACTGGCGGAAGGTCTCCGACACGGCGAGCCGGTCGTCCACGTCGATGTTGAAGACGTCGGCCGTCAAGGTGAACTCGCCTCTGTCGACGACCAGACCCGCGGAGAAGTTGACCGCCTCCTCGGGCTGCAGGTCCTCGCCGCCTCGCAGTGCTGCCGGCAACGACGTCGAGGGCACGGTGCCGCTGTTCGACAGGCCGCCGGTCTCCGGATCGAAGGCCGTCGTCACGTTGAACGCGTTCTGCTGACCGGGCGTCGGCGCGCGGAAGCCGGTGCTGACGGCGGCGCGCAGCGCCACGACATCGGAGACCTGCCGGCGGCCGGAGACCTTCGCGTTGATCGTGTTGCCGAAGCCGTCGAAATCCTCGACCCGCAGCGCGGCGGTGACGGTTCCCCGTTCGTCCGCCGTGTCGACCTCGATGTCGCCGTAGATGGCGACGTTGGCGCGATCCCAGGTTCCCGAGTTCTCGGGCCGGTAGCCGTTGAAGCCGTTGGACCCCGAGCCGAAGCCTTGCGCCGCATAGGGGCCGATCTCCCACGAAGCGGCGTCGCCGGCGCCGATCCGGAACTGCTCGTTCCGCCACTCGAGGCCGGCCGCGAGGCTCACGTTGTCCCGCACGGGATAGGTGATGTCGAAGTTGACGTTCGTGTCGGTCTGCTCATAGATGCCGGGGTTGAACGAGGTCGGCGTGTCGTAGCCGAGCGACGCGTTCACCGTGTTGTAGATGAACTGGTCGACTTCGCTGCTGCCGACGTTGACGCTGAGATCCCAGGTCATCCCGCTGTCCAGGTAACCGCGGACGCCGGCGACGATCGAGGAGTCCGTCAGGTCGCCTCCGAACTGCGGCGTGAAGCCGCCAGGGAAGCGCGAGTAGAGCGTGAAGCAGTTCGGGTCCGCCTCGATCGCGGCGAGGGCCATCGGGTCCGGTACATGGCCGGTGACCGTGAGTGCGGGACAGCCGCCGGCGCCCTCGACGCCGGTGCTGGCCCACAGCCGGTCGCCGACCAGGATGGAGCCGCCGCCGTCATTGCTGAAGACGCCGGACCGCGTGTGCGGGTTGCGGAAGTAGAAGCCGCCGGTGGTCTTGCGCGTGGCGTAGTTCGCGTGACCGTAGAACTGGGCGCCGTTCGAGAACAGGCTACCGAAGTTGGCGAACAACTTGATGTCGTCCTCGACCAGCGGCGAACCCCAGACCTGCGCCGGGTTGCGGATGTTGGTGTTGCCGGTGTTGATGATGTTGATCGCGTCGTTCCGCTGGACGCTGCGACTGGTCGGGTCGGCGCCGCCGTACTCCATGCTCAGGTTGAAGAAGCCGTTCTCGCCCATCGGCATGCCGAAGTTGGCGGCGACGGCGTACGAGGGGGCGTTTTCGCCGGCGAAGGTGTACTGGCCGCCGAAGCCGGAACTGGAGCCCGGGTTCGAGTCCTGGAACTGTCCCGTCCGGATCTCGACGCTGCCGCCCGAACTTGCGTCCTTGAGCTGGAAGTTGATGACGCCGGCGATGGCGTCCGAGCCGTACTGCGCCGAGGCGCCGTCGCGCAGGACCTCGACCTGGCGGAGGGCGATCGCCGGGATGATGGAGATGTCCGGCCCCTGGGAGCCGTCCGAGATGCCGTTGCCCAGCCAGGCGATGACGGCGGCGCGGTGACGGCGCTTGCCGTTGACGAGAATCAGGGTGTGGTCCGGCGCCAGGCCGCGGAGGTTGGCCGGTCGAACCAGGGTGGCCGCGTCACTGATCGGCTGGGTGCCGACGTTGTAGGACGGGACGACGGCGCGGATCCGGTCCGTCAGGTCGTTGTTCCCCTGGCTGACGAGTTCCGTCTCGGGAATCACGTCGACCGGTACGGGCGATGCGGTGACGGTCCGGCCCTCCGTGCGGGTGCCGACGACGACAATCGTCTCTTCAAACTCCTGCGTTTCTTCGGACTCGGACTCGTCTTGGGCCTCCCCTTCCTGAGCGAGAACTGGTCCGGCCAGACAGAGGGCCAGGAACAGAACAAGCAGGTGCGACAGGCGAGGGGGCTCGACTTCAGGTTTCCACATGGGAAGTGCTCCTTTGTTCGATTGCGGGTCGACCGCGCCAAGACTACAACAGTTCGGGCGGCCGGAACGAGTCGCAACCCGATTCGCTGTCCGCGGATTCCCTTTGGCTGGCGAAGTTGGCGCCCGCTCCACGACCGGCTGCTAGCGTCCTGCCCGGTATGGAGGGAGTCTCGGGCAGCGGGCAAGGGTGGCGATGCATCGCAGCGCCGACCTGGCAGCGGGGTGTGCTCTGGGTTCTCCTGCTGGCGCTGGCCGCCGGCGCGGTCGTCTTCGACCCGTCCGACTGGCCGTACACGGTGGGCGACGAGGGCGTCTACGCGATGCAGGCCCAGAGCCTGGCGTTCGACTTCGACCGGCGCTACGAAGAAGCCGACTTTCGGCGCTACCAGCGGTTGACGGGCAAGGTGCCCGACCCGTTGATCCTCCAGAGCGTCGACGACGGAGCGACCCTGGTCTACGCCAAGCCGGTCTTCTACTCGCTCTACCTGGCTCCATTCGTTCGCGCGGCGCCGCAGCGAGGGCCGATTCTCGCCAACCTGCTGCTGCTCGTCGCGGCGGCGCTGCTGCTCGACTGCCTGCTGACCACCCGGGTCGGGGCCGACGGACCGCTGGTGGCGGCGTTCCTGCTCTTCTTCTCGGTCACCTTCGCTCATGTCTTCTGGGTCCATGCGGACCTCCTCTACCTGGTCGTCACGGCCCTCGGACTCTGCTGCCTCGACCCCTGGCTCGAGGGCAGAGCGCTTCCTGCGGCGCGGCTGGTGGCCGGGGGCTTCCTGCTGGCCGTGGCCGGGGCCGGCAGGCCGTTCTACCTCGCGATACTGGCGGCGGTGCTGGTGGCCGCGGCGCCGACTCTTCGCCGGAACCGGGGCCGTCGATCGGCTGCTTTGGCGGCGGCGGGAGCGATCCTGCTGCTGCTCGGCTCAGCCTGGTTCCACCGCGCGAGCGGCGGCGCATGGACTCCCTACGTGAGCGAACGGCAGGGCTTCAGCAGCGCCACGGGCTATCCGGATGTCGATTTCGAGCGGCAGCGCTGGCCCGAGCTGCTGTCCGTGCGCGGCGACGCGTCCTGGGTCCGCGAGGGCTTCCTTCTGCCCGACCTCGACGCGGCGCTGCTCGGCCACAACCTGGTCTACGCGTTGATCGGTCGAAGCATCGGCATCGTCCCGTACTTCCTGCCGTTGCTTGCAGCCTGCGCCTGCCTGCGGCCGGGCTCGCGGCGCCGCTGGCTGCTTCTCGGCATCGCCGTCGGGCTCCTGGCCTTCCTGATCAAGAATCCGTACAACTTCTACGGTGGCGCGGGAGCGATCGCGAACCGCTGGTTCCTGCCCCTCTACGCGGCCTGCTGGTTCCTGATCGAGCGCCCGCCGTCCAGGCGCTGGCTGGCGGCGATGTCGGCGGCGGCGGCGCTGTTCGTCCTGCCGCTGTGGCGGACGGCGGCCTCCTTCCCGCTGGAGATCGATCCCGAGCAGGGAGCCCGGCGGCTGCTCTACGTGTCGGCCGCGGCGAAGAGCCTCCTGCCGCTCGAGACGTCCCAGATTCACCTCGGATCGGCCCCGGCGGAGATCCAGCACGGCGACCTGCGCGTCCGGTTGATCGGCGATGGCGTCTGGGCGCACGGCCCGGACGGAATCCGTTATCGACCGTCCGCCGACGGCGAACTCCTGGTCGGGTCGCCGGTGCGGCTTGCCCGTCTGACGGTGACCCTGGCGCCCGTCGCCGACGGTACGGGTCAGGCAGCGACGCGCCATGTCCTCGAGCGGCCATCCCGGATCGCCCGGCATCGCTACTGGTACGGGGGGATTCCGCTGAACTACTACCGCCTGCGCTTGCCCGGGATGTCGGGAGGAGACCGGGAGGTCTCCCTGACGCCCGAGTTCGACTGGCGGTGATTCCCGGCGCTTGTCCCCCCGCGAGTATTGGTAGTCTGACGCCGTGAAGCGAGCCGGAGGGATCGTACGGTGGGCGGTTCCGGTTCTGGCCGTTGCCGCCCTGGCCGCCGCCGCGTCGGCGCAGGATCCCTGCATCGACTGCCATGCCGCCCAGGAACTCGACGAGGCCGCGGCAGTCCATCTGCGGCAGTTCCGCGACTCCGCCCACGGCGCAGCCGGCGTCTCGTGCGCGGACTGTCATGGCGGCAACACCTCGACGTTCGTCGAGTTGCGCGCGCACAAGGGGGTGCTGAACAGCGCCCACCGCGATAGCCCGGCGAACCACTGGAACCTGCCGCGGACCTGCGGCCGCTGCCACGATGCCGAGTTCCAGGCTCTACAGCAGAGCGCGCACTACCCGCTGCTCGAGCGTCGCGTTCGCGCGGCGCCCACCTGCCGCACTTGCCACGGCAGCGTGGCGGCGCAATCGCTCGGTGTCGAGGGCGGTCTGCAGGGGCGGTGCAATCGCTGTCACGGCCCGGACGCGGATCACGAGGTCGCCGGCATCCCGGGCGAAGCGGGCCAGGAAGCTCTGGCGCGGGGCGGCCGCAACCTGGCGCGCCTCCGGAGTCTCGGCCAGCAGCGGGCGGGGGTGAGTCGTTCCGTGCTGCGGCTCAGGGACCCCTCGAAGCGCCATGAGGCTGCCGACGCGCTGTTCGCGATCAACGATTCCTGGGACGAGGCGATCGAGGCCGGTCATGCGTTCCACTGGTCGGACTGGGAGCGCGCTCTCGACGCGATGGCGAGCGCCATCGGTGAGCTCAGGTCGGCGCTCGAGGCCGGCGGCGACCACTGAGACCCGCCCACGCGGGCGGGCTCAGCCGGCGTCGGATGCGGCTTCGCGGTCCGCTTGACGCAGCGAGCGCATCAGGGACACCGCCATGAGCGCTCCGACGACAAGAAGGGGCAGCGAGACGACCAGGGTCGCCGACTGGATGACCCTTAGCTGGTTGTTGCCGCCCTCCTGGCCGATGAACATCAGCGTGACCGGCAGAATGCCGACCGCGAAGGCCCAGAACAGGCGATGCCAGCGGGCGGGATGCCTACCTTCGGGCAGGTTGCGGGTGGCCGACGCCGCCAGGCAGTAGGACGCGGAATCGTAGGTCGTGGCGATGAAGACGATCGCCACGAGCGCGAAGACGGCGAGGACCAGGGTCCCGAGCGGCAGGAAGCCGATGCTCTGGGCGATCGCGGTCTCGCTGCCGGCCTGAGCGGCGATGTCGCGCACGGGAAGCGCCCCCGACAGGTCCAGGTGCATGCTGTAGTTGCCGAGCACGGCGTAGAAGAGAGCGCAGCCGAGCGTGCCCAGGACCATCATGCCGAAGATCAGTTGCCGCACCGTTCGGCCGCGGGAGATGCGGGTCACGAAGAGGCCCATGAAGGGTCCGTAGGCGATCCACCAGGCCCAGTAGAAGACGGTCATGTCCTCGATGAAGCCGGTGCGCGCGACCGGGTCGGTCCAGGTGTTCAGCCGGACGAAGTTCTCGAGCATCAGCCCGATGGAGTTGGTGCCGGTGCGCAGCAGGAAGTTGGTCGGGCCGACGATCAGGATGAAGGCAAGCAGGGCGATCGCGGCGAGGACCGAGCCGTCGGAGAGCGGCTTGATGCCTCGTTCGAGCCCGAGGTAGACGCTGGCCGCGAACAGGGTGACGCAGACGAGCAGGATCGTTACCTGAAGGCCGAAGGTCTGTTCGATTCCCAGGACTTCGCTGATGCAGGCCGCCACCATCGGCGTTCCCAGCCCGAGTGAAGTGCCGGTGCCGCCGACCAGGGCCAGGATGAACAGGAGGTCGACGACCCGAGCGGGGGGGCGGTCGTAGCCGTCGCGGCCGATCAGCGCGTGCAGGCCCGTGCTCAGGCGGAGTACCGGCGCGTGCTGCCGGTAGTAGGGGATCGCGATCGCCACGGCCGGGAAGCAGTACAGCGCCCAGGCCGAGATGCCCCAGTGGAAGATGCCGTAGGTCGCCGCCCATTCAACCGCCTCGGTGGAGTTCGGGGCGAGTCCGAAGGGCGGTTGGTCGAGGTAGGTCACCCACTCGATCGTCGACCAGTAGAGGAGGCCGGCCCCGATGCCGGCGCAGAAGAGCATCGCCATCCAGCTGAAGATGTTGAAATCCGGCCGGCTGTCTTCGTGGCCGAGCCGTCGCGTGCCGTGGTGGCTGAAGGCGAGCCAGACCAGGAAGACCGTGACCGCCAGCGTCACCCACTGGTAGACGAGGCCGAAGCGCTCCGTCAGGGACTCGTAGGCCTGGACCACCAGCGCGCCGCCGGCCTGGGGCGCCAGCGCGAGGGGAGCGCAGACCAGCACGATCAGCGCGACGCTGACGCCGAAGGCGGTGCGGTCGATGCGGGGCGGAGGGGTCGCCACGCGGTCAGCCGGTTGCCGGCATGGCCGCGGCGAGATTCCTCAGTGCAAGTTCCACGGTGTCGACCGCCAGCAGGTACTCGTTCAGATCCAGGTGCTCGTCCGGTGTGTGGTCGAGTGTACTGTCCCCCGGTCCGTAGGCAAGGATGGGACAGCGCCAGACGGGCCCGACGATGTTCATGTCGCAGGTACCCGTCTTGACGACGAACTTCGGCGCGACAGCGGGCCCGCCGACCGCGCGGATGGCGGCGAGGAACGCGCGGACCAGGGGCGAGTGCCGGTCGGCCCGGACCCCGATCTCGTAGCCGCGCAGGCTGAGTTCCAGGCCGGCGTGCCCCTGCTCGCAACGGATCGTGCCGGTGGCGTGCTCCGGGTCCAGGTCCGAGAACAGCGGCCCGTCGATGTCGGCCGCCGCGCCGCCGAACCAGTCCGTCAGTTCGTCGATCAGTGCGGAGACGTCGAAGTCGACGGGGAGCCTGAGGCCGTAGTCGGCGCGAACGGTGTCGTACAGACCGTCGCTCGTCGTCCCGATCGAGCGCAGGCTGGGCAGCACCCGCTCGAAGGGTGTCCGGCCTCCGTGGCGTTCCGCCACCTGTTCCAGGCGCCGCCAGAGGTCGAACGCGGTGATGCCGACGCCGACCTCCGGGCCGGCGGTGTGGCTGCTCGGCCGCCGGGCCATCAGGTCGATCAGCAGGCGTCCCTTGTAACCGAGCGTCACCCGGTGCCAGTGGCTGGGCTCGCCGATGATGCAGAAGTCGGGCGCCGGCTCGTCGCGGCCGTTCAGCCGCTTCAGCAGGAAGTGCGCGCCGCGGGAAGTCGCCGCCTCCTCTTCCGTCGCGCCGGCGACGATCACCCGCAGGTCGTGGGCGCGGGCCCAGTCTCCACCGAGTCGCGCCGCCGCGGCCACGAAGCTGGCGAGCGGTCCCTTCGCGTCGACCGAACCCCGGCCGTGCAGGATGCCGTGAGGCGATCCGTCGTCCTCGATCCGGACCGGGATGTTCCCCGGCACGGTGTCGATGTGTCCGAGCAGGACGACCAGGCGGGAGGCCGTGGGATCGCCCAGTTCGCCGACGGCGTTCAGAGCGCCGTCGACGTGGCAGCGTTCGAGGCCCCGCGCGGCCATCTGGTCGGCAAGCCAGCCGCTGGCGGCTGCTTCGTGCCGGGACAGCGAAGGCACCGCGACGAGTCCCCGCACCAGCTCGATCTCGGCGCGGTGGCGGCCGGCGTCCACGGTCCCGGTGTCCACGATCATTCTCCTCCGAGCACGGCCTGGATCGCCTCGGCGCCGCGTTCGAGTTCTTCGTCCGAGACGATCAACGGCGGCAGCAGGCGGATCACGTTCGGACCGGCGGGCAGGGCCAGGATCCGGTGTTCCGTAGCGAGGCGAGCGATGTAGCGTCCAGCGCGTTCCCGCAGGACGACACCGATCAGCAGGCCGCGTCCCCGAACTTCCCGCACCCGCGGGCTCGAGGCGAAGCGACTCCTGAGGGAATCGGCGAAACGCGTGCCCATTGTCGCTGCCCTTGCCGGCAGGTCGAGATCCCGGAGCGTCGCGATCACGGTGAGACCGACCGCGCAGGCGAGCGGGTTGCCGCCGTAGGTCGAGCCGTGGCTTCCGGGGCGAAGCGCCTCGGCGACCCGGCCGCCGTAGGCGATCGCTCCGAGCGGAAAGCCGCTGCCGATGCCCTTCGCCATCGCCATCAGATCGGGCTCGAGTCCGGGCGTGTGCTGATGGGCGAACCAGTTGCCGCAACGGCCGAAACCCGTCTGCACTTCGTCCAGAATGAGCAGGGCGCCGTGCCGGTCGCAGGCGCGGCGCGCGGCCAGGAGGAGATCAGAGCACAGCACGTTGACGCCGCCTTCGCCCTGAACGGGTTCGAGGACGACCGCGGCTGTCTCGTCAGAGACCGCCTGCTCGATCGCCTCGGCCTCCGGCTGAACGAAGACGGCATCGTGAAGCAGGCCGGCGTAGGGCCTGCGGGCCGCCGGATTCCAGGTCATCGCCAGTGCGCCCAGCGTGCGGCCGTGAAAGCTGTTCCGGAGCGCTACCGTTCGGCTTCTTCCCGTCGCCAGCGCCGCGAACTTGAGCGCGCCCTCGACCGCTTCCGTGCCGCTGTTGCACAGGAACACGCGGTCGAGCGTCGAGGGCAGGACGGCTGCCAGCGCCTCGACGTATTCCGCCCGGACGGCGCTCGACACATTGAGCGGGCAGAAGGTGAGCCGATCGGCCTGGCGCCTGATGGCGTCGACGATCGCCGGATGGTTGTAGCCCAGGCAGCAGACGCCGTAGCCGGCGGTCAGGTCGAGGTAGCGGTCGCCGTTCTCCGCGATCAGTTCGCAGCCCTCGCCGCCGACGATCGGCGGAGTGGGCCGGCGCGGCGCCCAGGTCCCGAGGCGGCGGTCCTCTGGGCCGGGTGCGACGGTTGCGTCCGCTGCGGTGGCACTCATCACGAATCCTCCTGCCGGGTCGCGGTTCGAACGACGACGTGAGTGCCCGCGCCGTCGAGGGCCGCCTGCACGGGCCGCTCGATCCGGCCGTCGGCGAAGATGACCCGGTCGGCCCCGCCGCGGAGCGCCTCGGCGGCGCCGAGCACCTTCTTCTTCATCCGGTCTTCGGCCGCGGCCGCCAGAGGTTCGACTCCGGCGTCCGGGGCGGCGCCGGAGAGCGCGCCGCGCGCGACTTCGAAGCGGGGAATCAGGGAGTCCTCGTCGGGGAAGTCGGCGAGCAGTCCCGGAGCGCCGGAGAGGTAGACGAGGGTCGGGGCGCCAAGGGCAGTCGTGATGGCGGCGGCCGCGCGATCCCCGTCCACGTTGACGGCTTCGCCGTCGAATGAGGCGCCGGGGGGCGTCAGCACCGGCAGGTAGCCGCCGTCGAGCAGCAGGCGCAGCAGTTCTCCGTTCACCTTCTCGACGGTGCCGGTCCAGTCGTCGCGCAGCACCATTCGCCGGCCGCCGTGCCGGATGCGCAGCCTGTCCTTGCGACGCCCCTCGAACAGCCGGCCGTCGAGTCCGGACAGCCCGACCGCTGGAACGCCCTGGCGCTGCAGGAGTTCGACCCAGCGCTTGTTCAGCAGGCCGCAGTAGACCATCTCGAAGATCTCGAGCGTGCGGCGGTCCGTCCGGCGGCTGCTGTAGCCGCTCTCGCTGGTCACGAACTCTGGTGGGTGTCCCAGTTGCTCGGCGACTTCGTTCGTCGTCTCCGCGCCGCCGTGCACCAGGACGACGGGCCGGCCGGCTCGCCACAGGGCTCCGACATCGGCGGCGATGGCCTCGAGGTCGAGCGCCGTGCCGCCGCCGGCCTTGATCACGAGCGGCTCGCTGTCGGGGTTCGCGTTGGCTTCGGCCATCGTCACACCGGGTGGAGCCCGAGGAAGTCGAGGCCCTGGGTCTCTTTGTAGCCGCACATCAGGTTGGCGCACTGGACCGCGTTGCCGGCCGCGCCCTTCATCAGGTTGTCGATGGCGCAGATGACGACCAGGCGCCCGGTCCTCGGATCGAGCTCGAAACCGACCTCGGCGTGATTGCTGCCGGCGAGGATCTTCGGCTCCGGATAGCGGTGGATGCCGCGCCGGTCCTTGACCAGGCGAACGAAGGGATGCTGCCGGCGGAAGGAACGGTAGGTCCGGAAGAGCTCGCGCTCGGCGGCTCTCTTGTCCGTGGCGTCGGCAAGGAAGATGTGGCTGGTCGCCAGAACGCCGCGCACCATCTCGACCGCCGTCACCGAGAGGTGAACGTCGCCGGCGACGTCGACGCCGCGGCTCGCGAACGCCTGTTCGACCTCGGCGGTGTGCCGGTGGCCCGTCGGCCGGAAGCTGCGAACCACGCCCGACCGCTCCGGGTGGTGGGAGGCATCCGACGACGACGCGCCGCCTTCGCTGCTGCCAACCTTCAGTTCGGTGACGACGCCCCGGTTCCAGTCGACGAGATCGTTCTCCAGGGTTGCGGGTTCGAGTAGTGGAAGCAGACCGAGCAGGGTCGCGGTCGCGTTGCATCCGACACCGCTCGCGAGGTCGGCGCCGGCCACTGCCTCGCGGTCCAGCTCGGGCAGGCCGTACACGAAGCGGTCGAGCCATCGCGGCGCGAGATGGGGGTCGCCGTACCAGTTCTCCCATGCTTCGGCCGAACGAAGCCGGAAGTCGGCCGAGAGGTCGACGACTCTCGGCGCGAGTTCGGAGTAGAGGTCGATGTCCCTGGCCGCGTTGCCGTGCGGCAGGCAGAGGAAGAGCAGGTCGCAGCGCTCGAGTTCGTCGACGGTGGAGAAACGCAGATCGGTATGACTGCGGAGGTTGGGGTGGGTGAAGTGCACGAAGGAGCCGGCGAGCCGCCGCGAAGTGACCTGCGCGACCTCGAACCCGGAGTGGCCGAGCAGCAGCCGCAGCAACTCGCCGCCGGCGTAGCCGGAGCCGCCGACGATCGAGGCGCGGAGAGTCATGCCGCCTCCGGCTCCTGGGCCTCGTCCCAGCCCACGGTGCCCACGCGTTCGACGAAATCGATCATGCGCGCGGGAATGTCGACACCGGTGGGTGCGATCGAGTTGCGGAACTCCATCGTGTGGTTGACTTCCAGCACCAGCAGGCCGCGGTCGCGGTCTTCCACCAGGTCGACCGCCAGGAGACCGCCGCCGACGGCGCGCGCTGCCCTCCGGCAGAGGTCGTCGATCTCGGGTGTCACCGGGCAGTTCTCGGTGGAGGCGCCGCGCGCCGTGTTCGTGATCCAGTGCGGCGCCCGGCGGTAGATCGCGCAGAGGGTCCTGCCGCCGGCCACGAAGGCACGGATGTCCCGCTCGGGCTTGTCGACGTAGCGCTGCAGGTAGAAGATGGAGTGCTGGTAGGAGCCGAGCGTGCTCTTGTGCTCCAGCAGAGCTTCGGCGGCGTCCCGGTCGTTGATGCGCGCGATCAGGCGGCCCCAGGATCCGACGGTGGGCTTCATGACGACCGGGTAGCCGAGTTCCTCGATCGCGAGCAGGGCCGCCTCGGGCGTCGAGGCTACACGGGTGGCGGGCGTCGGTACCGAGGCCGCCTGGAGCAGACTCGACGTGCGGACCTTGTCTCCGCAGTTCTCGATCACGCGGGCGGGGTTGACGGTGGCTACGCCGCGGTCGGCCAGGACGCGCAGGTTGACCAGAGCGCGGCTGTAGCTGAGCGAGCGGTCGAAGACGACGTCGAAGTCGAAGGGCGGCTCGAGTGCGCTGCTGCCGCCGAGTGCGAGGACGACCCTGCGGTCGTCGATCAGCTCCACGTCGGCCGGCCGACGCTCGAGCTCGGCGAACAGCAGCTTCTCTTCGGGCCGGACCCGGCTGTAGAGGACTCCGATGCGCATTTTCCGGTTCCTGCTACTCGCCCCAGTCCTCTTCTTCTTCCGGCGCGAGCTCCAGGGCGACGGGGTCGAGTTCGATCACTTCCAGGTCGACGCCGCAGCCGGCGCACTGGACGATCTCATGCTGCATGACCGCCTTGAGGCTCACGGCCTCGAAACACTCGGGGCACTCGCTGTCGGCGTCGACGGTCTGGAGTTCCATTGCGATGTCTCCTTGGGTGGGTTTGCACTTCCAGGAAAGTGCGCGTTTCAGAACAAAGAGGCCGGCTCATCCCTCTGGATGGCCGGCCTCTAGGAGAAGATGCGTTCTCGATCTACCAGGTCACCCAGGATCCTGTCCCGGACGCTTCGCGCCGCGGCAGTGACCCTTCGCGAGGGGAGCGGTCGAGGCGAAGGTGAGGAGGGCGAGCATCTTGCGTGTCGGCTTTGAAGGGGCGCAGAGGCTAAGGAATCGTTGCCGTACTGTCAAGCTCTCGGTTCTCGGCCGTCCTCCGTCCGCAGCACGGGCGCATCGGCCTTCTTCCAGGCCGTGAAGCCCCCACCGATGTGGGACACGGGCGCGAGCCCCATGTCCTGGACCGCCTTCGTCGCCAGCGCGGAGCGCCAGCCGCTGGCGCAGTGGAAGATGAACTCCCGGTCGCCGCCGAAGGCCTCCTTGAAGTAGGGGCTGTCGGGATCCACCCAGAACTCGATCATGCCTCGGGGGGCGTGGAAGGAGCCGGGAATGAAGCCCTCGCGGGCCCGCTCGCGGATGTCGCGCAGGTCGACGATGAGGGCGCCGTTCCGCTGTCGTTCAAGCGCGTCCGCGGCCGTGACCGTTTCGACCGCGGCGTCGGCCTCGGCGACGAGTTGCCGGACTCCCCTGGTGATCGCCACCGGCGTCAACCCACTTTCTCGATCGGGTCGCCGACCCGCACCGCCCCGGGTTCGACGACGCGGGCGTAGATGCCGCGCAGATGCCGCGACCTGCCCTCCGGCGTGGCGGTGAACTTGAGCGCCTCCAGCCCGAATCGCTGCCGGTACTTGCTGCAGCCGGTGTGGGGGAGGGCCGTGACCTCGATCGTCGCTTCGCCGATGCGGAGCCTGGTGCCAGTCGGCAGGTTGTCCTCGCTCAGGTCGAGGTCGACGTAGAGCTGGTCTCCGGCAAGCGGCCACCGGTCCCGCGCACCCGCGATCAGGTCGGCGAACCGCGCGTTGGTCAGGGTGATCTGCGCTTCGGGATCGGGTGAGCCGTCGGGGAGGGAGTAGCCGCGGCGCTTCTTCCAGGAATCTCCCTCGAGACCTTCCTCGGTGGTGAGCCGTCCCTCATCGAGGGTCTCCCGCTGATCGACCGCGGGCCGCCGGACGATCATCTCCAGCGTGCCGCCGTCGGCGGGGGAGGCCAGGACATGGCCGAAGCCGGCGGTCAGCTCGGTCTCGGTGAGGTGAGCGGGTCCGGGGGTGGTTTCAAGGTCAGCGCACACTGAACTCTCTCCTGATGTAGGAACCGTTGCCGCCGTTCTCGTCCCAGAGGCCGATGGCGACCCGATGGCTGCCGCGCGGAATGGGATACTCGAAGCTGACCGCGAAGAACTGGTCCCGGGCCTCAGACCAGTCGCGGTCGGGGATGGCCAGGGGCAGGACGATGTGGCTCGGCGCCAACTGTTCGCCGTCCTCGGTGAGCACGATGGCGACCACGCGTACCTGGTCGGTGCGCTGTCCGGCCTGCTCGATCATGACGAGCTTTTCGAGCGGCACGGAGACGGTGAAGTCGACGTCGTAGAAGCCGCCGCCGCCGGTGTCCCACTGGATGCTGTCGATGTGGAGTCCGTGGGGGTTCTCGGTCCAGCCGAGCAGCAGGGCGCCGACGGTCCGCTCGGCCAGCCGCTCGCGGAGAGACCTTGCCACGTAGCTCGTCCGGTGGCGAAGCCGCAGGTTCCGCGGCCGGGGCCTGATGCGGACCTCGTGGATCGAACCCTCGACGAATTCGTCGAGCACATAACCGAGCGAGTAGTAGGAACCGAGGTCCGCCGCCACCTGGTCGAAGAACGTCTCCACGTTGCGGCCGGAAACCCAGGCGCGGCCGCCGGTGTCGTGGGCGAGGCCGTTCAGCACGCCGCGGAGGTCGGAGAGGTAGGTGAGTTTCTGCTGGTCCGATACGCGCTCGGACAGCGCCGCCGCGGCGACCTCGACGTCGGGCGGCTTGAAGGCGTAGAAGGAGACGCGGTGGGAGTTCGCGAGCGCGGCCAGGCCGACGTATCGGTCACCGAGATCGAAGGCGGACAGGTGTTGCTGGAAGGAGGTGGTGGTGAGCGCGGCGGTGCCCTGGATGTTCGAGTTTCTCGTGTAGAGGTTGTTCGGTGCGTCGAAGCCCTCCGGCGCGTCGACCTCGCGGTTCTGCATCAGCTCGACGCCGGTTTCTTCCCGGCGGCCGGCCACGCGCTTCTGCACGTTCTGGAGCAGGCGGTCGAACGGCCGCGACGCGAAGCCGTCGCTGATCAGGAAGAAGGCCTTGCGTCCCGGAACCAGGGCCAGTGACTCGACGACATCCTCGATCGCATCGGCGGTGCGGGCGCTGTCCTGATGCACGACGCGCGCGTAGGCGAGCAACTCGGCGAGGGTCGCGCGCAGAGCGCCGATGCTGCCGGCCGACTCCTGGCGCCGGCCGTTCAACTGGTCCATCAACTGGAGGAAACTCTCCTGCGACCTTCGCTTGAGGCCTTGGGCTTCGGTGAAGACCTGGTGTGCGGCCTCGGCCCGGTTCAGCCCCTGGGCGAGGGCGATGTAGTCCGTGGTCAGGTCCTGGAGCAGTCGCAGCTCGCCGTCGAAGGCGACCACCATCGCGTAGACGGGGACGTCCCGGTCACCGGCTTCGAGCTGGCCGCGGGCGAAGTCCTTGATCTGGTCCATCACCGCGGAGCGGCTGGCGACCGTGAGATGGGTGTTGTCGAAGAAGAACGCGATCGAGAGCGGCTCCCGCACGAGTTCCGGGTCCGCGGCGTCGCTGCCCCCGCCGCGGCTGAAGTAGCTGAGCTGGACCGGCTGGCCGTCGTCGAAGACCCGGAAGTTCTGGCGCGACAGGTCTTCCGCCGGGCGCCCGTTGCGGTCGGTGGCGATGACGTCCACATTGACCACGGTTACCTCGACGACGTCGCTCAGTTCGCCGACGCCCCGACCGAGCGGGCCCTCCGGGAGGTTCTCAGCCTGCCGGGCCTCGGTCGGTGTGGCCGGCCCTGGTGGAGTCCCCAGTGCCAGGACCGCTCCGAGCAGAGTTGCTCCGATCATTTGGTTCCCCTTCGGATGGCTACGGTGTGTGTCGCTCCAGGAAGGCTCTCACGCTGGCTGCGGCGACGCTTGCCGCCTCCTCGCTCTTCCACTCGAGGATCATCTCGTTGTTGGGCGCCAGGGCGGCGATCTCCTTGGCGATTGGCCGGGGATGGTAGGCGTCGTCGCCGGCCAGAATCAGGAGCGGCGTCTCGATTCCGGCCACGAAGTCGCGGTCCACGTTGAACGTGAAGTCGCCGCCGTACATCCGCTCGCGAAAGGGGGGCAGCGCCGCGGGATCCACGTCGTCCCGGTGTTCGAGCAGGGCGTCGGCCCAGGTGTCGAACATCTCGTAGAACAGGTCCTGGTTCTCGTGGTGGCCGATCGGGTTCTGGAGCACGGCGGCGCCGACCCGGGATGCGTCGGCCTGGAGGACGCCGAGGCAGTAGGACGAGCCGATGCAGCCGCCCATCAGGTGACAGCGCTCGACACCCAGGTGGTCGAGCAGCGCGAGGTGATCGTCCGTGTACGAATGCCAGCCGTCGGCGGCGGTTACGGGCGCCGTGGACCCCCCGGCGTTGCGCTGGTCCATCGAGATGACCCGGAACGACGCCGAGAGCGCTTCGCGCGGGTCGAACGGGCTCGTTCCCCAGATGTCGGCCGCCGAGCGCATGCCGCCCGGCGCGAACAGCAGCACGGGAAAGCCCTCGCCGGCTTCCCACCACTCGATCCGCGTATCGCCCCGTTCGAAGACAGGCATGGGGCAAGCGTACCAGCGGAATGCCGGCCAGAAGGCCGGCGCACCGACAGGCCCGTCGTCCGGGGCAACGGGTTGTGGTCGAAGGTGAAGTGGATGGAACCTCACCGGCTGATCGTGCGTAGAGTGCAGCAGGGAGGAACGACTTGATGGAGCATGACGAGATGAACGACGACACTTCTTCGCCCGCAGGCTCCGCCCCCGAATCGTCGACATCCGCCGGGCCGCCGGAACCACCGGAACCGCCGGCGCAGCCGCCTGAACCGCCGGCGGCGGACACCGGCCCCGGTCTGGCCGGCCAGGTTGCGGCCGGTCTGGCTCTGATCGTGCTGGGAGGCGCTCTGCTGGCGCTGGAGCGACTGGATGGCTCGCCCGACCATCTGTTCCTGATCCTGGTCGGCGGGATCTTCATGGCGGGCTACTTCTACAAGAAGGCGTTCGGGCTGCTGATTCCGGGCGGAATCCTGATCGGACTCGGCGCCGGCCTGGCCTACGACGACATGTACTCGGAGTCGCTGTTCCTCATCGACGGCGAGAGCGCCGCCTTCGGTAGCGGCGTCGGCTTTCTGCTGATCTACGTCATCTCCCTGCTCTACGAAAGGGTGCACCGCTGGTGGCCGTTGATCCCCGGGGGGTTGCTCGTCATCGCGGGCCTTCCGGACTTCGTCTGGGTGGACGACGTCCTCGACTTCTGGCCGGTCGCCGTCATGGCGGTTGGCGTTCTCCTGCTCTTCCGCGGTGTCGTGTCGCGCCAGCGGGAGGGAGAAGCGCGGCGAGTCGATCGGTAGGGGCCGCCAAAGCGGAACCGGCCTGACGGCCGGCGCGTGTCGAAGCCGCCTTCGGCGGCAGCGGGTCAGAGGACCCGCGCACCCGGATAACATCCGCCGCCACGACGATCAGGAGGAGGGCTGCTTTGGGCGTACAACTGACGAAGGATTCGATCGATCTCGGCATCGTGGTGCGCGACGCGGAGGCGTCGCTTCACTTCTACCGTGACATTCTGGGGCTCGAGGACCAGGGCGAGACGCCGATGCCGGGCGGAACGATGCACCGCCTGCTCTGCGGTACGAGCCTGATCAAGCTCGTGTCGCTGTCGAAGGCGCCGGCGGCCTCGTCGCCGCCGGGAGGCATCGGAGGGGCGACGGGCTACCGGTACTGGACGTTGTCCGTCTCGAACCTGGACGAGGCTACGGCTCAGGCGGAGGAGGCGGGGCGCAAGATCGTCATCTCGCCGCGCGAGATTCGTCCCGGCATCAGGATCTCGATGATCGAGGATCCGGACGGCAACTGGGTCGAGTTGCTCCAGGTCGACTGACGGACCGCCGGATCTTGGCGCTCTCGGGAAGGGAAGCCGTTCGCCTGGAACCGCGCCGGCGAGGCCGGCCGCCCTGGGCGGCGATGGCGGCGGTCGTCGTTGCGGCCCTGGTTGCCGCCGGCGCGGTGCTGTGGATTCGCGTTGGGCCGGAACCCGTCGTCACGATCAGGTCCGACCTGCCCGGGATCGGCCCCAGGACCGTCGTGACGTCCGTGGCGGAAGCCGGCGGCCGCGGTCTCGGTTCGATTCGGGTCGAGTTGATCCAGGGCGGGGAGTCCGTGCTGCTCGAAGAACGGAGCCATCGTGCGCCCGGCCCGTGGTCGTTTGGCGGCAGTCCGGTGTCCGAAGCGACGCTCGAGGTCGAAGTGGGCAGGGCGCCGACGCCCAGCCTGACCGAAGGCGAGGCGACGGTGCGCGTCACGGTCGAACGCCCGGGGACCCTGCTGCGCCGGCCCCGGCCCAGGGTGGCCGAGCTCACGCTGCCCGTCCGGTTCCGGCCACCGGAGTTGAGCTCGGTGCGGGTGACGGCGACGCCCACGCAGTCCGGCAGCGGAGTGCTGCGCTATCTGGTCGGCGACAGCGCCGTCGAGAGCGGAGTGGAGGCAGGCCCTTACCGGTTCCCTGGTCATCCGCTTCCCGGCGGCGGGCCCCAGGAGCGCTTCGTCCTGTTCGGCGTTCCGTACGACAGCGCCGATCCATCGCCTTTCCGGCTGGTCGCGCGCGACGAGTTCGGCAACGAGGCAAGCGTGCGATTCCTCCGGCAGGTCGAGCCCTCGCCGCTGCGGTCCTCGACCATCCGGCTGAGCGACGGCTTCATGGCCCGCGTGGTGCCGGCGATCATGTCCCGGACGCCTGAGCTCGAGGACCGTGGCAGCCTGCTCGAGAACTACCTCATGCTGAACGGAGACCTCCGGCGGATGAACGCGGAGAGGCTGGTCGAGGTCGCTTCCGGCTCGGCGCCGCGTCAGCTCTGGAGCGGCGCGTTCCTGCAGATGCGGAACACCCAGGTCATGGACCGGTTCGCGACCCGCAGGCAGTACGTCTACGAGGGCCGTGTGGTCGATACGCAGGACCATCTCGGCTTCGATCTCGCTTCGCGCGTGCAGGACGACGTCCCGGCCGCGAACTCAGGCGTGGTCGTGATGACAGAGTACTTCGGCATCTACGGCAACACCGTCATCGTCGATCACGGCTACGGCCTGCAGACGCTCTATTCGCACCTGTCCCGAATCGATGTCGAGACCGGTCAGTCGGTCGATGCCGGCCAGCGCCTGGGACTCAGCGGCGAGACCGGGCTCGCCGGCGGCGATCACCTGCACTTCGCCGTGCTCGTGGGCGGCCTGCCGGTCGACCCCCTGGAGTGGTTCGACGCGAAGTGGATCCGGGACCACGTCGGGGCGGTTCTGCCGCTTCAGGGCAACGGCTGAGGCGGTCCAAGAGTGGTAGGGTGTTACAAGTTCTTGTGGTTCTTGAGCGAGTTTGCAAGCCACCCCGGTGCGCGGTGGCGGAAGGGTAGGGGATGAAGCAGAATCGCATTGCGGTCGCGGCGTTGCCGTTCGTCCTGCTCATGCCGGCCGTATCGGCGCAGGAGACCGCGGCGCCCACGGAGGCCGCCGGATTCTTCGAGGGCGTGGCGCCGCTGGTCGACCGTTCCTGTATCCGCTGCCACGGAAACCGGACCGCGACGCCGCTCAGCATCACCCGCCTGAGCCACGATCTGACGGACGCCAGGACCTTCCGCAGCTGGCAGCGCATTCACGATCGCATCGCCAACGGCGAGATGCCGCCTCCGGAGGCGCCGAAGCCCGAAGCCGAACTGATCGAGGCGGCGCTGGCGTCGCTGAAGGGGGCTCTGGTCGAAGCGAATCTGGCCTCCCGCGGAGGCCAGCGCGTTCCGCTGCGGCGCCTGACCCGGCTCGAGTACGCCTACACGATCCAGGATCTGCTCGCCATCGACGAGGCGGTGGCGATGGAACTGAGCCAGTCGCTGCCGGCCGAGGCCGACTCCGGCGGCTTCGACACGGTGGCGGCGAACCAGAGCATGTCGCCCCTCCATGTCCGCAGCTATCTCGAGGTGGCGGACCGGGCGCTAGACGAGGCGATCAAGATCGGACCGCGGCCGGCTACCGGCAGGCGCGAGATCGCGTACGGCGATTCGCAGTACCTCACCTACATGAGCAAGGCGGAGATCCTGGGCGGCGGGATCACGAAGATGCTGGACGATGCGGCCGTCATGTTCGTCGACGGCGGGTCCACGTACCTGATGCACTCGGAGACCGAGGGCTACAACGTGCCCTACGCCGGCCGCTATCGGGCGACGATCGAAGGCTGGGCGTACCAGCCGCGCGGCCCGGTGACGCTGACCGTCTACCGGGGGTCGAAGCAGGCGGCCGCCGCCTCGCTCGACGAGCTGATCGCCTCCTGGGATCTGGTCGGCGAGACGCCGCGGACGGTGCAGTTCGAGACCTTCCTGCGCCCGGGCGACCTCCTCGCTCCCTCGCTTGCCGAGGCCGACCCGCCGCCGGGCGAGTACTTCGACTACTACCCGCCAGACAGGAACGTGGAGAACTACAAGGGCGAGGGGATCGCGCTCCGGTCGCTCGTGATCGAGGGTCCGCTGTTCGAGGACTGGCCGCCGCCGAGCGCCCGGAAACTGCTGGCCGGCGTCGACTTCGACGATGCCGGCGACGTCGTCCTGACGAAGGCGCCGTACGAGCACGTGGTGGACGTCGTTGCGGGCTTCGGGCCCCGGGCCTTCCGCCGTCCGCTCGCTGAAGGCGAACTCAAGGCCTATGCGAGTCTGGCCCAACCGCTTCTCGAGAGCGGCCGGCCGTTCATCGAAGCGGTGCGCATCCCGCTCCGCGCCATGCTCAGCGCTCCCCCCTTCCTGTTCCAGACCGGCGATCCTGGACGGCTGGACGATCACGCGCTGGCGTCCCGCCTTTCCTACTTTCTCTGGCGGAGCCAGCCGGACGATGAACTGCTGGCCCGCGCCGGCGACGGCAGCCTCTCCGACCCGGGGGTCTTCGCGTCTCAGGTGGAGCGTCTGCTCGACGATCCCAGGTCGGAGCGCTTCGTCCACGACTTCGCGGGCCAGGCGTTCAGGCTCTACGAGATGAAGGCGACGAATCCGGACTCCGGGCTCTATCCCGAGTACGACGACCGCCTGGGGCAGGCGATGGCCAGGGAGACGCAACTGTTCCTGGCCGAACTGGTCGCCGGGAACCACGGCGTCGGCAGCCTGATCGACGCCGACTTCACGTTCCTCAACCGGCGGCTGGCCGACCACTACGGCATCCCGGGCATTGACGGACAGCACATGCGCAAGGTGGCTCTGCCGCCGGACAGCGTCCGCGGCGGCCTGATCACTCAGGCGAGCATCCACAAGATCACGGCCAACGGCACGATCACGTCGCCGATTCCGCGCGGCAACTTCGTGCTGGCCAATCTGCTCGGCCAGCCGGCGCCGCCTCCGCCCGAGAGCGTCGAGGCTCTCGAACCGGATACCCGGGGCGCGGTGACGGTCCGCGAGCAGTTGGCGAAGCACCGCAACGAGCCCGTCTGCAACAGTTGCCATCGCGTGATCGATCCGCCGGGTTTCGCCCTCGAGTCCTTCGACGTGATCGGCGGCTTCCGCACGAACTACCGCGCGGCCGGCGGCGAAGGCACGACGCCGGACGGATTCGTCTATCCGATGCCCTACAAGCAGGGACCCCCGGTCGACGCCTCGGGCATCACCGCCGACGGCGAGGCCTTTGCGGGGATCGAGGAGTACAAGGAACTGCTCGGCAGGGACGTGGAACAGGTGGCGCGACACCTCGTGGCCCAGCTCCTCGTCTACTCGACCGGCGCCGAGATCGAGTTCGCGGACCGGGACGGTGTCGAGGAAGTCGTGGCGAAGCTCAGCGACGAGGGGTACCCGTTCAGGACGATGATTCACGAGGTCGCGAAGAGCGACCTCTTCAGAATGAGGTAGCGATGAACCTGAGACAGCCTCTGGACCGCCGTACGTTCCTCCGCGCCTCGGGCGTCGCCCTCGCGCTGCCCATGCTCGAGTCGATGACCCCGGGGCTGGCCCGCGCCGCGGCCACCGGACCCCGGCGGATGGTCAACATCTGCAACACCCTCGGCCTCTACAAGGAGGCCTGGTTCCCCGAGACGGCCGGCGCCGGCTATGAGACGACGGAGTACCTGTCGCTGCTGGAGAAGCACCGCGACAACTTCACGCTGTTCTCCGGGTTCTCGCACGAGGAGCAGACCGGCCGGCAGCCGCACAACTCCGAGATCACCTTCCTGACGGCCGCCCGGCGACCCGGTCTCGACGGTTTCCGGAACACGATCTCGATGGACCAGATGGCCGCGAACCATCTCGGGTACACGACCCGCTTCCCGTCCGTCGTGCTCGGCACGGCGGCTCCGCAGAGCCAGTCCTACACCAGGAGCGGCGCGATGGTCCCGGCCGAGACCAGCCCGGCGAACCTGTTCCGGCAGTTGTTCCTGCAGGGGA
Organism: Thermoanaerobaculia bacterium; assembly: GCA_022824725.1. Taxonomy (GTDB): domain Bacteria; phylum Acidobacteriota; class Thermoanaerobaculia; order Multivoradales; family Multivoraceae; genus Multivorans. The sequence continues at coordinate 22,687 of JAJDZH010000278.1, forward strand.
CGCCGGAGGAAGTCGAGCGGGAGAAGCAGAGCCTGAACGACGGCGGCAGCATTCTGGACCGCCTCAAGTCGCAGACGTCGTCGCTGCGACGGCGCGTGAGCCTGGCCGACCAGGTGAAGCTGGACTCCTACTTCAACGCGGTGCGCACGGCCGAACTCGACCTCGCCGAGGTCAAGGCCTGGCAGCAGAAGCCGAAGCCGGTGGTCGATGTCGAGCCGCCGGTCGACATCCCGTCGCGCTCCGATCTGATCGGGCGCATCCAACTGATGTTCCGGATGATCCCGCTGATCCTCGAGACCGACTCGTCACGCGTCGTCAGCCTGATGATCCAGGA
>JAJDZH010000304.1 GCA_022824725.1 Thermoanaerobaculia bacterium
AACCAGGTTGTTCCGGTCGTAGCGCCCGCCCAGATTGAACGTCCAGCGGTCGTTCACGAACCAGTCGTCCTGGATGAAGAGATGCGTGTTCGAGACCGAGACGTCGATGTCGGTCGGGAACTGGTAGACACCGGAGGCCGGAGGGACAGCGTAGCTGTCGACCCAGCCGTAGCTCCAGTTGCGCCACGCCGGCTGCTCGGTACGTTGACCGAAGCGCTCCACGCCGACACCGGCACGCAGGGAGTGATCGCCCCGGAGCCAGGACAGGCGTTCCCTCCACTGGAAGCTCTCGAGCGTGTTGTCGACTTCGGGGCCGATGCCGCCTCGCAGCGCGAAGACGACGGCGCCATCGTCCCGGTAAAGACGCAACTGCCGCAACGGGGCTGCGTCGGTTTCCATGCTCCGGTCGGCACGAATCTGCCCCAGCACCGATTCGAGCGTCATGTCCGACCTCACGGTGGCGACATGGCGCACCGACAGGCCAAGGGAGTCGTTGGCATGAGTCTGGTTCTCTATGTCCTCCGTGCAGCAGCGGAAGAGCGAGTGCGCAACCTCGGCCCCCTCGCTGACCCAGTTCCCCGAGACCGTCAGGTCGTTCGAGTCCGAGAACTGGTGGGTCAGCTTGCCGGTCAGGCGGTCGCGGGTAGTCACGTTTGCCGTCAGCCCCAACTCGACCGGCACGGCCCGCGTGTAGACATGGCTCTGGTTGTAGTCGTAGCCCATCTCATAGTCGTCGCGCTCGTAGCTGGTGAAGAAGTGCGTCGTGCCCCGGTTGACGGGGCCACCCAGGGTCAGCGAGGCCTGTCTTATCGTGAAGTCCTGGCCCTCCAACTGTTCCGCGTCTTCCGCCGTGGTCCCGACGAACCCCGGTTCCACCAGCCCGTCCTGTTGTTGCTGAACCGTCGCCGAGGCGTTGTACTGATCGGCGCCGGAGCGGGTGATGATGTTGATCACCCCCCCGGACGCGTTGCCGTACTCGGCCGAGAACGTCGAGGTCGTCACCTGGACCTCCTGGATGGCGTCCAGGTTGTAGGTCTGCAGTGCCGTTCCCGTCGAGAAGGTCGACCCCCTCTGGCCGGCGCCGGCGGAACCCCGAGGCCCGGCGCGGGTCTCGGACGTGGCCAGGTCGTCGTAGTTCAGGTCGCTCAGGTCGTTGTTGGCCACGCCGTCGATCAGGAACTGGTTCTGGTTCATGCGGGCGCCGTGAATGCTGAAGCTGTTGTTCGGGGCACTGTTCTCGAGCCCGCCGACCGCCAGCCCACCGTGGACCCCGGGAAGGATCCTCAGCACGTCCAGGAAACTCCGGTTCTGGAGCGGCAGGCTCTGGATCTCCTCGAAGGTGATGTACTTGTTCACCCGCGAATCGACCGACTCGATCTGGGGTCGCTCGGAGACGACGGTGATCTCCTCGCTCACCTCCTCGGTGGCCGCGAGTTCGAAGCTCACGCGCTGAATGCTGCCGACCCGCACCGCGAGCGACGCGGGGGCGCCGGCATAGCCCGCGGCCTCAACAGAAACCTGGTAGGTCGCGGGACGCACGTTCGTCGCGTTGTAGAAGCCGTCGGCGTCGGTGGTGACGACGAGCGGATCCTCGATCTCCTGCGATTGCAGGATGACGGTCGCGCCGGAGACGGCAGCCCCCTCGCTGTCCGTCACGTGACCGAGCACCTGGCCGGTGGGACCCTGGCCCATGGCTGGCACGGCTACAAGCAGCACGGCGGCCAGCATGGTCCAGCCCATCGCCTGCGCGTGTCGAGTTCTCACCTGGTTGAACATGTCCTTCGCTCCCTTCCGGTTCCTGGCCTTCGCGATCTTGAAGCTGCCCGTGCCGGAGGTCGTCCGACCGCCGGCCACCGGGCACACTTCAAACTGCCTGGACAGGCTATTCGCAGGGGGTATCCGATAGCTTGATCCAATCCCGAGCCGACCTTGATCGGACTTGAAGCGCTAGGCAACCGGAGCGTGATCCCGTCCGCTAGGATCCGCCGGTGATCTACTACTTCGGCCCCTTCGTGCTGAGGCCCGAGCAGTACGGCCTCGAGGTGGCGGGACAGCCCCGGCAGCTTCAGCCCAAGGTGTTCGAAACGCTGACCTTCCTGGTCGCGAACCGGGACCGGGTGGTGTCCAAGGAGGAGTTGCTCCGGAACATCTGGCACGACGCCTACGTGTCGGAGGCGGCGATCAGCCGCGCCGTCAGCGAGGCGCGAAAGGTCCTCGCCGCCGGCGGCAGCGCCGACTGGATCACCACCGTGTACGGGCGCGGATTCCGCTTCACCGGCCCGGTCATCGAGGACCTGGCCGCGCCGGAAGGCGACCCCTCGATCGCCGTGCCACGGCCGCCGGAAGAAGAACGGGGCTCTCCATCGCCGTCCTGCCGTTCGCCGACCGCAGCGCGCAGGGCGATCAGGACCACCTCTGTGAGGGAATGGCGGAGGAGATCCTCCTCCGTCTCGCCCACGTCGAGGGGCTTCGGGTCACGGCTCGCGGCGTTTCCTTCCAGTACGACGCGCTGGCGGATCCGCGCGACGTGGGACGGCGGATCGGCGCCGATCTGGTGCTTGCGGGAACCGTGCGCAAGGAAGGCGACGAACTCCGCATCGGCGTCGAGGTCACCGACGCCCGCACCGGAATCCAGGTCTGGTCCGAGCAGTGGCAACGCCACTCCCAGCAGATCTTCGCGCTGCAGGACCAGACCGCCAATCTGATCGCCGACACGCTGGAACTGCGTCTCGCCCCGGACGCGCCGCTGCACGAAGCACGCCGCACGGCATCCGGGCAGGCCTACGACCTCTACCTGCGAGGCCGAAGCCTCTACCACCAGGCGCGCAAGAAGACCTACCACGAAGCACAGCGTCTCTTCGCGGAAGCGATCGAACTGGATCCGGACTACGCCCTCGCCCACGCGGCCTCGGCACACTGCTCTGCATGCCTCTACCTCTTCCACGAGCCGAGCGAGGACAACCTCAGATGGCGGATGAATCGAGTTCCCGCGCCCTGGAACTCGCGCCCGAAGTCGCGGAGGCGCATTCGGCGCGCGCGATGACGCTCAGCACCAACGGCCGTCTCGAGGACGCCGAAGTCCACTTCCGGCGCGCGCTGGAACTCGATCCGTCGAGCTTCGAAGCGAACCACAACTTCGCCCGCCACCGTTTCGCCCAGGGACAGATGGAGGAAGCGGTGACGCTCTTCTTCCGGGCCATCGAGGCGGATCCGGCGGCGTACGCGCCGTGCTCGATCGGCGCCTCCGCCCTGCGCGTACTCGGCAGGAAGACCGAAGAGGCTCGCCTGACCCAGTTGGCCCTGGCCCGCATACGAAGGCGGCGGCTGCGCTACCCGGACGACCAGCGCGCGATTTACCTCGGCGCGGTCGCCCTGGCGCGGGAAGGCAGCACGGACGAGGCGCTGGAGTGGGCGCGGCGCGCGGAAGTTCTGGATCCCGAGGATCCGGTCGCCCTGTACAACCTGGCCTGCGTGGCGTGTTCGTGCGACGACGTGGAGAACGGGCTTCGTTACCTGGGATCGGCTGTCGCGCACGGCTATCCGCACCTGAGCTGGATCGAGAACGATGCCGACTTGGCGGCGCTGCGGGCGGACCCGCGGTTCGACGAGGTGGTGGCACCGTTGCAAGCGGCTGCGCGGCGGGCGGGCTGAACCGGCTGCCCCGCGCTTGCACGCGGACGTCCGTGACAGGCACACTCGCGGTTCATACGAACAACCCAAGGAACGAAGCGGATGCTCGAACTCGGTCTTGAAGGCAAGGTGGCGATCGTCACCGGCGGCAGCGAAGGAATGGGACTGGCGACGGCCCGTCGACTGGCCGGCGAAGGCGCCAGCGTCGCGATCTGCGCGCGGCGGGCGGAGCCGCTGGAGCAGGCCGCGGACGAACTGCGCGCGGTCGGCGCCGGCGACGTGTTCGCGCAGGCCGCGGACGTGACATCGAACAGCGACGTCGACCGGTTCATAAGCGCGGTGAAGGCCGAGTTCGGCGGCGTCGACATCCTCGTCAACAACGCCGGCGCCTCGGCGGCCCAGGGCCTCGAGGCGCTCGACGACGACGCCTGGCTCGCCGACATCCAGCTCAAGGTGATGGGCGCGGTGCGCTTCTGCCGCGGCGTCGTGCCGTCGATGCGGGAGCGCGGCGGCGGCGCGATCGTCAACGCGACGATCGGCGGCGGCAAGGCGGCGCCGGCGCGGGCGCTGCCGACCAGCGTCACCCGGGCCGCCGGCATCAACCTCACCAAATCGCTCGCCAACGAGCTGGCCGCCGACAACATCCGCGTCAACACGATCTGCATCGGCCTGATCAAGAGCGAGCAGTGGGTGCGCCGGGCGGCGGGCCAGGGCGTCGACGTCGAGTCGGTCTACGAGGCGATGGGCAAGCGGGTCCCGCTCGGCCGCGTCGGCGAGGCCGAGGAGTACGCGGACCTGATCGCGTTCCTGGTCTCCGAGCGCGGCGCCTACATCACGGGCACCGCCATCAACCTGGACGGCGGGCTCTGTCCCGTCGTCTGACCTCCAGCAGTCCCCGGACAAGGAGCGCAACGTGAAAGTAGCCATGCAGAAGAGCCCCTTCAACCGCGGGGATCTGTTCGAGGAGCAAGGTTTCGAGGTCGTGGAGGGCATCTGCCGCACGGAGGACGACCTCGTCGACCTCCTGTCCGACGCCGACGGCGCCCTGATCGGCGTCATGCCGCTGACCACGCGCTCGGTGATGGAGCGCTGCCCGAAGCTCAAGGTGGTCAGCCGGCTGGGAGTCGGCGTCGACTCGATCGACCTTGACGCAGCGACCGAACTCGGCATCCTGGCGACCAACGTCCCCGGCTCGAACACGACGGAGGTGGCGGACCACGCGATGGCGCTGATGCTCGCACTGACCCGGTGCGTCGTCGACGCCGCCGGCACGACCCGCGACGGCCGCTGGGGCCATCGGGAATCGATGCTAGGGCTGCTCACCGGCACCCGGCGGATCGCCGGCCACACGGTCGGCATCATCGGCTTCGGCAACATCGGCCGCGCCTTCGCCACCCGTGCCCGCGGGTTCGGCCCGGCCCGGATCATCGCCGCCGACCCGTACGTCGACCAGGTCGCGGCCGACCTCTACGGCGTCCGGATCGTGCCGCTCGAGGAGTTGCTGGCCGAGGCCGACTACGTGACGATCCACTGCTCGATGACGGAGGAGACGCACCACCTGATCAACCGGGACACGCTGGCGCTGATGAAGCCGACGGCGCTGCTGGTCAACGCGGCGCGCGGGAAGATCGTCGATGGGGCGGCTCTGGCCGAGGCGCTCGCCGAAGGCCGCATCGAAGCCGCCGCGCTCGACGTCACCGAGAAGGAACCGATCGACCCGGACGACCCGCTGCTGAAGCTCCCCAACTGCATCGTGACCCCGCACATCGCCGGCTTCTCGCCGGTGTTCCTCGGCGAGTGCCCCATCCGCCAGGCCGAGAACGTGATCCGGGTGCTCACCGGCCAGATGCCCCACGGCATCGCGAATCCGGAGGCGATCAAGACGATCGCCGTGATGCGGGCCAGCGATCCGGGGCGCTGGGAGGGAGTGCCCGACTTCTCGACCGCGCTAGCCTTGTAGCCAGGAGGTTCCCCCAATGAAGGCTCGCTTCTTCCTCGGCGTCCTGCTCCCAGGCGTCCTGGCGGGATGCGCAACCGGCGACGACGCGCCCGGCGCCGCCGACCCCCGCGCCCAGGTCGTCCTCCTGAACAGCGACAACTTCGAGCAGGAGGTTCACCGGGCCGACGTGCCCGTTCTGGTTGACTTCACCGCCACCTGGTGCGTCCCGTGCAAGGTGGTCGACCCGATCGTCGAGAGCCTGGCGCCGGAGATGGCGGGACGTGCGAAGATCGGCAAACTGGACATCGACGAGTCGCCCGACATCTACCGCGGGCTGGGGGTCAACGGAGTGCCGCACGTCCTCTTCTTCCGGGACGGCGAAGAGCAGGACCGGATCGCGGGCGTCCAGAGCCGGGAGACCTACGTCGACTACCTCGAGGCGATGATCGCGGGGAAGTCGGCGTTCGATGCTTCCCTCTCGTTCCTCGACGACGATGCGTTCCGCCGCCATTTCGTCGTCTCGCGGCCGGTGGAGGACCTGGAAAGGGCGCTCCCCGAACGCCCGAACCTGCTTGTCGAACCGTTCGAGAACGGCCAGACGCCCCTGTCGCTGATCCTGATCTCGCCCAGCATCCGGCAGAACGCCCAGATCGACCTCGCGCTGGCGCACGACCCGACGATCTCCACGGCCGACCTTGCCGGCCTCGGCCGCTGCGAGGACCTGCAGGCCGCACTCGGCGACGATCCCGAAGCCGCCAGCCGGCCGGATCCGGACGGCGCGTCGCCCCTCTGGGTCGCGCTGATGCGCTCACACCGGCTCGAAGACCGCAGTTGCCTGCGGACGCTGCTGGATGCGGGGGCCGACCCGTCGAGAGAGCAGGCGGATCGGTTCCACCTCGCCCGCCCACTGGTCCTCAGGGAGGACGTCGACCTGCTGCGCGAGTTCCTCGACCGCGGCATGGACCCCGAATCGACCAACGAGGAGGGATACAACGTGCTCCACTGGGCCAGTGTCTACGCCATGGTCGACGGCGCGCGCCTGCTCCTGGAGCGCGGCGTCGACGCCGGCGCGGAGACGCAGCAGGGGCAGACCGCGCTCGACATCCTCCACGACCGGCGTCAGCGACGGATGGCGTCGCTCGAGGAAGTCGAGTCCGAGGAGCACCGAACCGTACTCGCCGAGACCCTCCGGGAGATCGACAAGATGATCGCTCTCCTCGAGGGCTAGCCGCGAGGAGAACGTCATGACCCGAAGAGGAGCTCCGATCGCTTCGCTGCCCTCCGTTCTCGCCGGCGCAGTGCTCCTCGCCGCCTGCGCCGCGCCGCCGACCGGCTTCCTGCTCGCGGCGCTGCCGATGAAGATCGAGGGCGGCACAGGCGCGCCGGTGCGGATCGTGGCTCTGGTCCCTCGGTAGTAGAGTCCGCCCTAGCACCACCCACACAACCCCAGGGAACCGGCACGCCGGGGCCTGCGCTGTGCACGGCCGCGTCCCACCGAGAGGAGACACTCATGCGGTACACCACTTCAGTTCTTGCGGCGGCGGCCCTGCTGGCGCTGGCGGCTTTGCCCGCGGCGGCCGGGTCGATGGACGTCGACCTCAAGGCGTCCGACGGCACGATGCTCAAGGCGACCTACATGTCGCCCGGCAAGCCGGGCCCGGCGATGCTGCTGATCCACCAGTGCAACATGGACCGGAAGTCCTGGTCCGGCATCGCTTCGCAGCTCGTCGACGCGGGCGTTCACGTGCTGACGATGGATCTGCGCGGCTTCGGCGAGAGCGGCGGCGCCGGCATCCGCGAGGCAGGGGGGTTCCCGCCGTTCCTGCAGACGGCGTCCGGCGACGTCGACATGGCGTTCGACTACCTCGTCGAGCAGGATGGCGTCGACGCCTCTCGCGTGGCCGCTGGAGGCGCGAGCTGCGGCGCGATGCTGACGGCGGATCTCGCCGCGCGGCGGGACGTGAAGGCCCTGATGCTGCTGTCCGGACCGCCGAGCCAGGCAGCCGTGGCGAACATGGCGGCCAAGTCCGACCTGGCGGTCTTCGCCGCCGCGGCGACGGGCGACACGATCACCGCCGGCGTCGACAAGCAGCTCAAGGGCGCGGTCGACGGTTCGAAGCACCCGAACTCGACAGCGAAGATCTACGACGGGCCGGAGCACGGCCTGCCGATGTTCGCGAAGAACGCGGACCTCGAGCCGGCGCTGGTGAAGTGGCTGAAGATGGAGCTGACCGGGAAGTAGAGAGCTACCGCAGTTCGGCGGTCTTGTTCCGCTCGATCAGGTCGAAGTCGATCTCGACGCCGAGGCCCGGGCCCATCGGGGCGTGGACGTAGCCCTCGGCGTCGACCTCGATGTCCTCGACGAGACCGTACTTCTGCGCGCCGGCCGGCAGCAGGACTTCGAACCACTCGCAGTTGCGGATCGCCGCGCTCAGGTGGAGGTGCGCCACGTTGTTGAGCGAGTTGCCGCCGTGGTGAATCTCGAAGTTCATCCCGAAACCCTCGGCCAGGTGCGCGGCCTTCAGGCAGCCGGTGATGCCGCCCTTGAGCGCGACGTCGCCCCGCAGGTAGTCCGTCGCCTGGTTGTAGATCCAGGGCGCGAACGAGTCGTACCAGGCGCCGGGGAACTCCGTCGCCAGGATCGGGATCCGTAGCTGCTGGCGGAGCTTCGTGTAGTTGTAGATGTCCTGGTCGCCGAGCGGATCCTCGTACCACTCGAAGTCCAGTTCCTCGATCAGCTTTCCGACCCGTAGCGCCTGCGGGTAGTCGTAGCCCCAGGTCGAGTCGAGCATCAGCGGGAAGCCGTCGCCGACCGCCTCGCGTACGGCCCGGCAGATCTCCATGTCGTCGCGCCAGACGCGGAACGGGTGGATCTTGTAGCCCTGCCAGCCGTTGCCCTGGTACGACAGCGCCTGCTCCACGTAGGCCTCGACGCTGGGCTGCTGCTCGGAGCTTGCGTATGCCGGGAGCTTCTCCCGGTACGTGCCGAGCAACCGGTGAATCGGCTCGCCCGCCGCCTTGCCGGCGATGTCCCAGAGCGCCACGTCGACGGCGCCGACCACCCAGGGCTGCACCACCAGCCGCCGCTCCAGCATCTCCTGGTAGAGCTGCTCCCTGGCCAGCGGATCACGCCCCATGACGACCGGCTTCAGCATCCGCAGCAGCGGCTGCGCCGCGACGCTCGCCCCCATGCCGAGGAAGGAATGGCCTTCGATTCCCTCGTCGGTACGGATCGTCACCAGGGCGAGCTCGCCGACCTGGTTTGGCTTGCCGGTCGGGTCGAACGGCCCTCGCCCCAGATAGGAGTGGGGCGGAATGTCGTTCCAGGCGAAAAGGGTGATGCTGAGGTCGTCGATCTTCATGGGCGTCTCCAAACACGGAATGTCAGTAGTGGTGACGAGCGGCCAGAAAGAAGACTCGTTTGCCTTCGACCGCGTAGACCAGGCGATGCTCCTGGTCGATCCTCCGGGACCACTTGCCGGTGAGCTGGCCGCGAAGGGGCTCCGGCTTCCCCGGGCCTTCAAATGGGTCGCGAATCGTGGCCTCAACGAGCTTCAGCGCCCGCAGGGCTCGCCGGCGATCCGTGCGGGTCCAGTACTCGAGATCCTCGAGGAAGTGAGGGTCCATGACGGCTTCTCGCCGTCCGGCTGCGGTCACTCCGCTTCGAGACCGAGCCGCTCGCGGAGCTCGTCGACGGCGAAGACCTCGCCCTGGCCGCCCTCGGCGCGCTCACTCGCTGCCAGGAGGCGCCGGGCGTTCCTGGGCGAGCGCAGGAGGTATGCGGTTTCGAGCCAGCCTGCGAGTTCATGGGCGGGGACGAGCGCCACCGGCTCGTGGCCGCGCCGCCGAATCAGGACCGGCTCGCGGGTGTCCGTCACCTGGTCCATCAGAGCAGCCAGACGCTCCCGGGCCTTGGTATAGGTCGTCTCGTGAATCATCTGCGCACTCCCCTGTATCCGTACACGATGACTGTACGTGTTGTCCCGGAACCGGTCAAGGCATCACGCCTCCGAAGCGAGGCCCGGGGCTGGCATACTTCCGCCGTGAGACGTTTCGGAATGGCCCTGCTCGCCGTGCTGATCGGCATCCTCGCCGGCGCCGGCTTCAACGCCACGCTCGGTGAGAGAGGCGCGGACACGCCGGCGTTTGCCCTGCTCGGCGGCGCACTGGCGCTCGTCGTTTTTCTCGTGCAGGCCCGCCGACGGACCCGGAAGGCGCAACCCTAGGGCGTGTACCAGATCGGCGACGACCAGGCGCGTTCCTGGATCGTCGCCGGGAAGTCCCGCCGCGGAGCGGTGCCGGCACGAAGCGCGTCCCAGCTCGACCAGCGGCAGGTCGGGTTCTCGAGCACCCGCGCGTAGTAGAAGGCGCGCTGGTTCGAATCGAAGTCCGGGTCGGTCCACACGGTCTTCAGTTCGGCAGCGCCGACGCCGGTGCTGGTCGAGCAGTCGCTGAGGTCGACGGACGCGCCGTTGTCGGGACAGCGATTCGTTGCCGGGTCGACCTCGAGACCGTCGGAGCAGGCGACGTCGTAGACCATCTCCGCGGTCTCGCCGCCTGATTCCCAGCCCTTGACGATCTGCACGCGCTGGAGCGGCGCGGCCATCGCGTCGCGGATGGCCCACACGAGGAAGCTCGGGGCTTCGTCGCCGTCGTCTCCGGTGAGGTCGCCGCCCATCGGGACACCGCTCTCGTAGGCGGACGCGACCAGTTCGGGGTCGTCGAGGTCGAGACCGGCGAGGGCCGGGCCGCCGAAGAAGCGCACCCTCATCCTCGTCCCGCTGGTGCCGAAGGTCTCCTTGCGGCGCATCGCGTCGAAGATCGCCTCGCGGGTGTTCTCGGCGGCCCAGACGGCGGCGAGGCCGGAGGCGCCGTTCGTGATCGCCGTCGTGAAGGGGTAGATGCGGCCGGTGCCGTCGTCGATCGCTTCCGCGGCGGCGGTAGGGTTCTGCAGGTCGGCGCCGGCCCCGGGCTCGCTCGGCACCGAGCCGCGCTGCTCGGGTGTCACCTGCATGAACCCCGAGGCGCCCCAGTAATTCTCCTCGTCGAAGGAACCGGCGGAGACGTGGGTGTCGGACGAGCCGATGACGCCGAGCTTGTAGGGGTTCGACACGCCGCCGGCCTCGATCGTGAGACCACGGCGGAAGGCATCGCGGACGTAGCTGCCCGGCGGCTCGCTCAGGACGCTGGTCGAGACGCGGTACGGCATGATCTCGAATCCCGCCCACTCGTCGTTCGGCGACAGCGCCGGATGAGTCTCCGACGTCCCCTTGGTCTGGGTGATCTCGACGATCGGCTCATTGCGCCTGCGGAGATCCGAGTAGGCCTGGTCGATCGCGCCGCCCTCGAAGTACTCGTACTCGAACATCCGTCCGCCGGAGCCGTTCGTGTTGTGCGGGATGGCGATCGCCTCGTAGCCCTGGTCGCGCCATGCGTCCATCCGGGCCCAGAGGTCCTCCGGGTTGTAGGAGTCGAGCCGCGAGAACGGGATGTCCGGCGCCTCGTCGCCGCGGAAGACGACGTTGCGGTGCAGGTTCTCGTAGAGGCCGCCGGCGCCCGCCGAGGTGTACTCGTAGGCGATGAACGTCGTGAAGACGCCGGGCTCGTAGTGCCGGTTCGCGGACCCGACGATCTCGCTCCAGGCGGAACGGACGACGTTCTTGTCGAGCTGCTCGCGGTTGCTCGGGTCGGCGTCCTTCATGAATCGCACGTAGGGCTGCAGGGCGGCGAAGATGCCGCGCCGCTCCTGGATGGTCTCGGCGTTGCGGACAGTCTCGGCGGCCGGGTGGTTGTATGCCGCCTGGTCCGGGTCCTGCATCGCCGGCAGCATGCCGAGGTAGTTCGCGTGGTCGGAGACGCCCTGGAAGTCGAGCGGCCGGTCGAGCTTCAGTTCGAAACCGGCCGGATGCTCGATCGGGTTCCCCTTGGCGAACTCGTAGGCCTCGTCCGGGCCGGCGCGGGTGCCGAACACGAAGGCGTCGTAGGAGTACGTCGTGTGGACGTGCAGGTCGCCGAAGAAGGCCTGGCGGTCCGCGGGGTTGCCGGTGGCCTCGGCGGAGGTCCCGGCGGGGGCGACGGACGGGTCGGACGGATCGTCGGCGGCGCAGCCGAAGGCCAGGACGACGACGAGGATCAGAATCGGAAGGGCGAATCGCTGCAAGGAAGCCTCCCCTCAGGTGTTGGCATCTCGGACGGTTGCCAGTGTACCGATGGCGGGAAGCTAGGATGAGTCCCAGCCCACCAACATCCACTCCTCTCCGCCAGTCCGGAGGACAGCATGGCCCGACGACTCTCCCTGGTCCCAGCCGGTTGCTGCCTCGCCGCGGCGCTCGTCGCGGCCGGCTCGCTCGGTGCACAGGCCATCCCGCCGCTGACCGGCGACGACGTCGTCTCCGTCCGGGTGCGGTTCGGGATCACGGACAGCGAACCGCAGTCCTGGGACGGCTCCGTCGAAGTGACCGGCGGCGACCTGCTGGCGCTGCGGAACTGGAGCGTGCATCCGTCGGAGTCGGTCGAAGGCACGAGCTGGACGATGGCGACCAGGCCCGGGATGAACTACCCGCGCCGGGTCTACCAGTGGGAGGACCCGAAGGGCACGGTGACCTACCTCCACCACCCCGGCGTCGTCGTCGACGTGACGGCCCGGTCGGGAACGCGGCTTGCCTTCACGACACCGCGGGGCGACTTCGACCTGCAGCCGTCCGACCTCCGGGTCGGCGAGGAATTCTCCTTTCTCGAGGGAGCCGTGCTGGCCGACCGGGTAGCGCCGGCGGAGCCGCTGTCCTCGCCCGAGGTCGAGAACGACTTCGCGACGATGACGAGCGGCGAGGACGGCGAGGTCTGGGCCGCCTGGACCGCTTACCGCGACGACGGCGTCTCGATCATGGCGCGCCGCTTCGACGGCGCGAGTTGGCAGCCGGCCATCCCCGTGACCGGAGAACCGGGCGACCGCCTGATGCCGAAACTGGGCCGCGACGGCCGGGGGCGTCCCTGGGTCGTCTGGTCCGAGCAGGTGGACGGCAACTTCGACCTCTACGGCCGCTACCTGGCGAACGCCGCGGACGGCTCCTGGTCGGCAACCGAACGCCTTACGTACGCGCCCCAGGCCGACATCGAACACGAACTGGCCAGCGACGCGGAAGGCAACCTGTGGGTCGTCTGGCAGGGTTTCCGCGACGGCCGCTCCGACATCTTCGCCAGCCGCCACAACGGTTCGCGCTGGTCGGCCCCGCAGACCATCTCGACCTCCGA
>JAJDZH010000399.1 GCA_022824725.1 Thermoanaerobaculia bacterium
CAGGAAGCGGTCGAGGACGTTCTTGGTGATGCGCGAGATGTTGTTGTCGTAGCCGTTGTGCGAAAGGCTTCCGCAGTACGTGATGGATCCGACGGAGAACACAGCTCCGCCCCGCCCGGTCTCGAAGAAGACCATGTCCGAGCGGATGAGGGCGTCGGGCGGCTCGCCCGGCCAGGTCGCGAGATGGGTGAGAAGCTCCTCGGGAACCACCATGAAGGTGTCGCCGTGCCGCTCGGAGGTCGCGAGGACGATCGTGTTGGGCGGCGAGCCGAGGCGGAAGTCCACCCGGTCGAGCTCGAAACCGGCCGCGCCCCCGCCGGAAAGCCCGAAGTCGCCAAGGATGCGGTCCGGTACACCCTCGAAGATCCAGGCTGCCCGCGGATCGTCGGCGCCGGGCGCGCGGACATAGTACGAACCAACGAAATGCCCCTGTCCGGAGAACCCCACGCCGACCATCCGCTGGGGCGGCCGGTCGTTGCGCCGCCAGAGCCCCCCGTACTCGCCGTCGAAGGCATTGTAGTACTCGCCCGGCTCCGCGGCCCACGCGCGAATGCCCCCTTCCCCCCGGCGGATCTCGATGGCGCCCGGCACGCTATCGCTGAGCGCTACCCGCCAGTAGAAGCCGTTGCCGCCGAGGTACATGAGGCGCCCGCCCTCGTCCAGGTGCCGTCGGAGGGCGTCGAGGGTGTTCGCGGTGTGGTACTCGGGATGCGACGGGGTCAGCACGACCCGGTAGGACGCGATGAGGTCGTGGCCTTCACGGTGCAGGTCGTCGTCGGTCACGACGTCGAACTCGTAACCCTTCTCTTCGAGCCAGTCGAGGAGGTGGGTATCGGCAGGGAAGTGGCGAAGTCCAGACCCTGCGGTGTCGACGTAGCCCAGGAAGGCGGACCGGAGGTTCAGCACTGGGCGGTGTTGCGATGCGAAGCCGATGCCGCTGCCGTCGGTGTGGAAGTTGTAGGTGGACAGCCCGTACTCCCGGTGGTCGTCAGGCGTGGCGTCGCGTGCCCCCCATGCGCGGGCCCGTGCCCGGTACTCGTCGTTCGTGACCCCCCGGGCGTAGTTCCCGTACACGGTGTAGGTGAAGGTAGGGATCAGGACGCAGACAGGCGTCCGCCGTGATCCGCGCGGCGGCAGCACGAAGAAGGGAATCATGTCCTCGTGGTCGCCGCAATAGAGCCGCACCGCGTACGCGCCGCTCGGGAGGTCGGCGGGCACCGTGAACGAGAAATCGGTCTCCCAGCCGCAGTCGTGGAGGTCGTCCTCGTGGAAGTGGATGGCGCCGTACTCTACCGGTGCATGACGCCAGCACTGCTCGCGCCCGCTCCAGTTGGAGCCCTTCATCGCCCGCGCAGGCAGGTTCACCAGCTCGCCGTGCCAGTCGTTGGGTCCCACGTCGACCACCTTGAGGGACGGGATCTCCAACGAAAAGTCCCAGTCCGCGACGACCTCGGCTCTGGACGGCGCCCCATCGGGCAGCGGGTCGTCCGACCGGCGGGCGCCGCGCTCGATCGCGGGCCGCTCGATCTTGCCGTTGAAGTGGCCGCCGACCGGGGCTCCTCCCAGCGCGCCGATGAGGAGATCGCCGTCGCCCTCGGGCGTCGGCGCATCCACGGTTGCGCTCGCGGTCCCGGTGTCGTCCACCACGGCCAGCGGCTCGAGGGCCTGCTGCCCGACGTGGACCGCTCCGCTTCGGGGGTCGACGCTCGCCCAGACCTTGTACCAGGCACGCGAACGAAGCGGCTTCCCCACGGCAACCGTCTCGACGCCCCGTGCGGTGGCGACCCGCACGCTCGCACCGCGTTCACCGTCGAGCAGGAGCGCAAGCCCGCCTGCGTTGCCGAGCCAGGACACGATGCCCTGCGCCCCGCGGTCGGGGAGCGTCGGCCAGACCATCGCGGAGACGGTGTGGGCCTCGGCCTTCAGGGAAATCCCATGAATCCGGGCGTAGGAGCCGAGTTCGGCGTCCTGGGCGCGCGAGGGCCAGCTGCCCTCGAAGTCGGCCGCCACCGGCACCTCCTTGATGCCCGGGCCGGCCGGATTCGGGTCGCCCGAGATGACTCGCACGAGCCGGGCCCGGTACGGCTCGTCGGAGCGGCTACTGATCTTGAAGGAGATGGTGTCGCCGGGGCGGGCCGACCACCGGTCGGCGTACCCGATCAGGGCGATCGTGTTCTGGAACATCGGGACGTTTCGATTGGTGATCAGGCACGGGAACGAGCGACGATAAGCAAGGCCGCAAGGTGAGTCATCGCCTACTGCAAGCCGAATGCCTGGTTGCGAGCGGTCAGTTCATTGGGGGGTTCGCGGCGGCGGGATTCCATTTCGCGGTGAAAGGCAAGGAATTCCTCACTGCGGACGCGGCGGCGTGAGACAGCTTTACGGCAGTCAATGCGTTCTCGGTCGAGGAGCTGAACCCGGTGCCTCCGCGAACCTTGCATCAGGTCCGCCGCCTGCCGCGATCAGCATCCCGACGTTTCGCTAACAGGCGAGGCCCTGCCGGCCGGGTATTTGGTCTCGCAAGCACGGTGCCAGCCCGGTTAAACGCCTTCGGATTCCGGACACCGCCAGGGGATGACACCGGGGCCACCCTATTGCTTATGATGGTGTTGCTGGATGTCCCTGGCTTGGCTGGGAGTGCAGGATGCGAGTGGCGGCCAACTGCCTTTGGCTCGGCCTGTTCGGAGCGGGGGGACTTTACGGCCTGCTGATGGTGCAGCGAGCCGTGGACTTGGGCTTCCTTCTCCACGGCATACTCTTCCTCGCCTTCTGCCTCGCCGCCGTCGCGCTCACCGTCCGGCTGGCTCTGTCCCCGCCGCCGGCCCGGGCGCTGCCGGACGACCGCCCGCACTACAACGATGCGATCGTTCGTGCCGGGGTGATCGCGTCCACGTTCTGGGGATTGATCGGCTTCGCCGCCGGCCTGTGGATCGCCCTGCAGCTCGCCTTTCCGGCGCTCAATTTCGACTTGCCCTGGACGAACTTCGGCCGGCTCCGTCCCGTCCACACCTCCGCTGTGATCTTCGCGTTCGGCGGAAACGTGCTGATCGCGACCTCGTTCCATGTCGTCCAGAGGACCTGCCGCACCCGGCTCGCCGGTCATGTCGCGCCCTGGTTCGTGTTCTGGGGCTACCAGCTCTTCATCGTGCTGGCCGCGTCCGGATACGTCCTCGGAATCACCCAGTCGAAGGAATACGCCGAACCGGAGTGGTACGTCGATCTCTGGCTGACGTTGGTCTGGGTCGCCTACCTGCTCGTGTTCATGGCGACGCTGGCCCGCCGCCGCGAGCCGCACATCTACGTGGCGAACTGGTTCTTCCTGGCGTTCATCGTCACCGTCGCAATGCTGCACCTAGTCAACAATGCAGCACTCCCGGTCTCCTTCTTCGGCTCCAAGAGCTACATCGCCTGGGCCGGCGTGCAGGATGCACTGACGCAGTGGTGGTACGGCCACAACGCCGTCGGTTTCTTCCTGACGGCCGGGTTTCTCGGCATCATGTACTACTTCATTCCGAAGCAAGCCGAACGCCCCGTCTATTCGTACCGGCTCTCGATCGTCCATTTCTGGGCGCTGATCTTCCTCTACATATGGGCCGGTCCGCACCACCTGCACTACACCGCGCTCCCGGACTGGGCGCAGACGCTCGGCATGACCTTCTCGGTCATGCTGTGGATGCCGTCGTGGGGCGGGATGATCAACGGGCTGATGACGCTCTCCGGCGCCTGGGACAAGCTCCGCACCGACCCCGTGCTCCGGATGCTGGTGGTGTCCGTCGCGTTCTACGGCATGAGCACGTTCGAGGGGCCGCTGATGTCGATCAAGGCGGTGAACGCGCTCAGCCACTACACCGACTGGACGGTCGGTCACGTGCACTCGGGCGCGCTCGGCTGGGTGGGCTTCGTGAGCTTCGGCGCCCTCTACGTCCTGGCGCCTGTGGTATGGCGCCGCGAGCGGCTGTACTCGCAGCGGCTCGTCGAGTGGCACTTCTGGATCTCGTCGATCGGCATCGTGCTCTACATCACCGCGATGTGGGTGTCGGGGATCATGCAGGGGTTGATGTGGCGCGCCTACGATTCGCTCGGTTTCCTCGAGTACTCCTTCGTCGAGACCGTCGAGGCGATGCATCCGTTCTACGTGATCCGCGCGCTGGGCGGCGCGCTGTTCGTCGCCGGGGCGCTCATCATGGCCTACAACCTCTGGCGGACCACGCGCGGCGACATCCGCGAATCGGAGCCCTTGGCCGGGTCGCCCGCGATGGCGCCGGCGGCGGCGTAGGGGGGGACCGTGGCGCGATTCGGTCATCGGACGCTCGAGAAGAACTCGATTCTGATGCTGGTCGTGACGTTGATCGTCGTGTCGATTGGCGGCCTGGTGGAGATCGTGCCCCTCTACTACCTCGACAGCACGGTCGAGAAGGTTCGCGGCATGCGGCCTTACACGCCGCTCGAGCTGGTGGGGCGGAACATCTACATCCGCGAGGGCTGCTACAACTGCCATTCGCAGATGGTGCGCTCGCTCCGCGACGAGGTGGACCGTTACGGGCACTACAGCCTCGCCGCGGAAAGCATGTACGACCACCCGTTCCAGTGGGGCTCGAAGCGGACCGGTCCGGACCTCGCCCGTGTGGGCGGCCGCTATTCCGACGACTGGCACCGCGAGCACCTGATCCGCCCGAAGAACGTCGTGCCGGAATCGATCATGCCCGGCTACCCGTTCCTGCAGGAGCGCCCGGCGGAACTCGACGCCGTCGAGGCCGACCTCCGGGCCAATGCCGCGCTGGGGGTGCCGTACACCGAGGAGATGATCGCCAACGCCCGCGCGGACGCCGCCGCGCAGGCGGACCCGGAGTCGGATGGCGCCGAAGCCGTCATGGCGCGCTATCCCAAGGCCCAGGTCCGGGATTTCGACGGCAACCCCGACATGGTGTCCGAAATGGACGCCATGATCGCCTACCTGCAGATGCTCGGCACGTTGGTGGACTTCGACGCCTTCCGCGCCGAGGGCGAAGCGCTGCGCTGAGGGGCTGGGTCATGGAGTACGAGTCGGTCCGCATCTTCGCCGCCACCTGGGGGCTGGTCGCGCTGGTCGTGATGTTCGCCGTGGCGGTCGCCTACGCACTGTGGCCCCGCAACCGTGCCAAGTTCCGGGACGCGGCGCGCATCCCGCTCAAGGAGGACTAGGCATGGTCGGGAGCAGCGGCCGCCCGGACGAGACTCCGACCACCGGGCACGAGTGGGACGGGATCACCGAGTTCAACAACCCGCTGCCACGCTGGTGGCTCTGGACCTTCTACGCCACCGTGCTCTGGGCAGTCGCCTATTGGATCGCGATGCCGGCCTGGCCGCTGGTCGAGGGATACACGCGGGGCCTGCTCGGCTATTCGCAGCGAGCCGTCGTCGCGGGGCAGGTGGCCGATCGCGACGCCATGCAGGCCCGGTACGTGGAGCGCATTGCGGCGGCGTCGCTCGAGGAGATCGCGGCCGATCCCGAACTCCTCTCGTTCGCGCTGGCGGGCGGCCGGTCGGCGTACGCGGTGAACTGCTCCCAGTGCCACGGCTCCGGCGCCGAGGGCGCCGTCGGCTACCCCAACCTCAACGATGACGACTGGCTTTGGGGCGGCAGCTTGGAGGCGATCGCTTACACGATCCGCCACGGCGTCCGGAACGAGAGCGATGAGTCCCGCTACAGCGAGATGCCGGCGTACGGCCGCGACGGGTTCCTCGAGCCGGAGCAGATCGTCGCCGTCGTCCGCTACGTGCTGTCGCTGTCGGCCGGCGGGGACGGGCCCGCGGCGGGCGAGGGCGCCGACATCTTTGCCGAGCAGTGCTCCATCTGCCACGGCGAGGACGGTCGGGGTAGCGTCGACCTGGGCGCGCCCAATCTCACGGACGCAATCTGGCTCTTCGGCGGTGACTACGAATCGGTCCTGGCGCAGGTCCAGAACTCCCGCGGCGGGGTCATGCCGGCGTGGGGCGAGCGGCTGCCCCCGGAGACGATCAAGCAGCTCGCGATCTACGTGCACGCCCTGGGGGGCGGCACATAGGCGGAGCGAGCCGGGCGGGTCGGGCCTGCCGGCGGGATCGGCGCCTGTCGGCGCCCTCGGCGAGGCGGCCCGGGTCGGGAATGCAGCGATGAACGCAGCAACAGCCCAGCCGCCGACTGCTGAGGTCGGGCGGATCGACGTTGACCCCGTCAACGCGGCGGCCCGCCGCCCGTCCTACGCGAAGCGGGCCAAGATCTTCCCGCGCGCCGTTGCTGGTCGTTACCGCACGGTGAAGTGGGTCGCGCTCGCCGCGATCCTCGGTCTCTACTACCTGCTGCCGTGGCTGCGCTGGGACCGCGGCCCGAACGCCGCCGACCAGGCGGTCCTGATCGACTTCCCCGGGCGGCGCTTTTACTTCTTCTTCATCGAGATCTGGCCGCAGGAGGTCTACTACATCACCGGTCTCCTGATCCTCGCTGCGCTTACGCTGTTCCTGGTGACCAGCGTCGCCGGGCGGGTCTGGTGCGGCTATGCCTGTCCCCAGACGGTCTGGACCGACCTGTTCATGTGGGTCGAGCGATGCATCGAGGGCGACCGCAACGCGCGCATCCGGCTCGACCGGGCGCCCTGGACGGGGCGGAAGCTCGTGAAGCGGGCGGCGAAACACGCCGCCTGGCTGCTGATCGCCGTCGGCACCGGGGGTGCCTGGGTCTTCTATTTCGCGGACGCGCCGTCGTTGGCCGCCGACCTCGCGCGGTTCGATGCGCCTCTGGTGTCCTACCTGTTCATCGGGCTGCTGACTTTGACCACCTACCTGCTGGCCGGCCATGCGCGCGAGCAGGTCTGCACGTTCATGTGCCCCTGGCCGCGCATCCAGGGCGCGATGCTCGACGAGCATTCCATGCTGGTGACCTACCGTTGGAGGCGCGGCGAGCCGCGCGGCTCCCACAAGCGCGGCCAGAGTTGGGCGGGGCGCGGCGACTGCGTCGACTGCAACACCTGCGTGGCCGTCTGCCCGATGGGGATCGACATCCGCGACGGCAACCAGCTCGAGTGCATCAACTGCGCGCTCTGCGTCGACGCGTGCAACCACGTCATGGACCGGGTCGGCCGGCCCCGCGGCCTGATCGCCTACGACACGCTGACCGGCCTCGCGGACCCGTCCGGTGAAGGGCGGGCGGGTTGGCGCCGCCTGCGCCTGCTGCGTCCGCGCACGGTGCTGTACGCCGCGTCGATCGGGCTGGTCGGCGCCGTCATGCTGGCGACCCTGCTCACCCGCGGCGACACCGCGACCACGGTCCTGCGCGATCGCAATCCGCTGTTCGTGCAGCTGTCCGACGGCAGCTTCCGCAACGGTTACACGGTCAAGATCCAGAACAAGCGGCACGAGGCGCGTCGGTTCCGCATTCTCGCGGAGGGCCTGCCCGGCGCCGTGCTCTCGACGGTCGGGGGCGACACAGGCGACATCGCGGTCGAGCCCGACCGGCTCCGCATGCTGCGCGTCTATGTAGCCGCGCCCCTAGCGGCGACGCCGGGGCCGGTCACCGACTTCGAGATCGTGGCGGCGGACTTGGCGACCGGTGAGCGCTACGCCCATGCCACCACGTTTCGGCGGCCGGAATGACGCTGCGTCCGACCGGCGAAGGACGGGGACGCGGCCGCTGGCCCGGGGAGCTGACGGGCCGCCAGGTGTTCGCGATGCTGCTCGGGTTCTTCCTGCTGATCATCGCCGTGAACGGCGTATTCATCTACCTCTCGCTTAGCTCGCACCCCGGTACGACCACGCGTGACGCCTACCGGGAAGGCCTGGAGTACAACCGCGTCCTCGAGCGCGCTGCGCGCCAACAATCGCTCGGCTGGCAGGCGCGGATCCTCGCGGAGGGCGGCACGGTCAGCCTGGAACTGACCGACGCTGGCGGCCGGGCCGTGCGCGAGCTCGCCGGCACGGTCCAGGCCGTGCGCCCGACCCGTGATGGCGAGGACCGCAGTCACGCCGCCGTGGAGACCGCGCCGGGAACCTACGGGGTCGAGGGCCCGCCCTTGGCACCCGGCCGCTGGACAGTGGTCTTCGAGCTGGAGGACGGGGCGGGGCGGCGTTTCCGGGCGGAGAACGCCATCCTGGTGACCCGGTGAGCGTGGCCCCGGCAGCGTCCGGCGTGGCCGCCGTCGATGACCTGTCCGCCTTCGTGGAGCGGGGCGGGGACGGAACCGCATCGCTCAGCCTGCTGGTGAACGACGTGCACTGCGCCCAGTGCATCGCAACCGTCGAGCGCGCCATGCGCGCCGAGCCGGGCGTGCTCGATGCGCGGGTGAACCTTGCCGCCCGCCGGCTGCACCTCCGGTGGCGCGACGGCGTTGCCGATCCCGGATCCCTGGTGGAGCGCCTGGATCGGCTGGGCTATCCGGCGGTGCCCTACAGCCCGGCGACGCTCTCCGGCGCGGACCGGGAGGAGCAGACGGCCCTGCTCCGCGCGCTTGCGGTCGCCGGGTTCGCCGCGGGCAACGTGATGCTGCTGTCCGTCGCGGTATGGGCGGGCGGGTCGACCGGCATGGCGGACAGCACACGCGCGCTAATGCACTGGGTCTCGGCGCTGATCGCGCTCCCGGCGATCGCCTACGCGGGGCTGCCGTTTTTCCGCTCTGCGGCTAAGGCGGTGGCCGCTCGCCGCGTCAACATGGACCTGCCGATCTCGGTGGCGGTCTGCGTCACCGGCGTGATCAGCCTGGCCGAGCTGCAAGCCGAGCGGCCGGACGTGTACTTCGATGCCGCTCTGATGCTGCTGTTCTTCCTGCTGGTCGGCCGGTACCTCGACCTCAGGACCCGAGGCGCCATGCGCTCGACGGCGGAGAACCTCGCCGCGCTCGCCGCCCAGCCGGCCACCGTGCTGCGCCCGGACGGCGTGCGCGAGTTCGTCCCGGCCCGTGCAGTCAGGCCCGGCAGCAGGGTGCTGGTCGCGGCCGGCGAGCGGATCCCGGTGGACGGCGACATTCTCTCCGGGTGCACGACGATCGACCGGAGCCTCTTGACTGGCGAGGCCACGCCCGAGACCACCGTGCCGGGCGACCGGGTCTACGCCGGCACGATCAATACCGGCGATCCCGTCACGCTGACGGCAACCGCGACCGGGGACGGCACGGTGCTGACCGAGATCGTCCGGCTGACGGAGGCGGCCGAGCAGGGCCGCTCGGTCTACGTCCGCCTAGTCGACCGGGCGGCCCAGCTCTACGCGCCCATCGTGCACTCGCTGGCGCTGCTGGCGTTTGCGGGCTGGTGGGGTATCGGCGGGCTCCCGCCGCGCGAGGCGCTGCTCATCGGGGTGGCGGTACTGATCATCACCTGCCCCTGTGCCCTCGGGCTCGCAGTGCCCGCGGTGCAGGTCGTCGCCTGCAACCGGTTGCTAAAGCACGGCGTCCTGGTCAAGGCGGGGGATGCGCTGGAGCGCCTTGCGACGATCGACACCGTCCTCCTCGACAAGACGGGCACGCTCACCTTCGGGCGCCCGGAGATCGTCGAGCGCGACGAGCTCGAGGACGGCGACCTCCGGGCCGCGGCCGCGCTGGCGGGTGCGAGCCGGCATCCGCTGTGCCGGTCGGTCGTGCAGGCCGCGGGCTCCGTACCGGTGCATGACGACGTGCGTGAGGAGACCGCGATGGGCCTGGTTGCGGGGTCCGGTGGGGACGAGATCCGGCTCGGCAATCGCGCCTGGTGCGCGGTGCCGCGCGCAGAGGGCGACACCCCGGAGGGGCCGGAGCTGTGGCTGCGACGCCCAGGGCGGGAGCCGGTGCGGATCGGGTTTGCCGACCGGCTCCGCCCGGATGCCGGGGCGTTCGTCGCCTGGCTGAAGCGGCAGGGCTTCGGCGTCGAGCTGTTCTCGGGCGACCGGGTGCCGGCTGTCCGGAGCGCCGCCGAGGCCCTCGGCATCGACGCCTGGCAGGCCGAGGCGAGGCCCGCAGAGAAGCTCGCGCGGCTGGATGCGCTCAGGGAGGCCGGCCGGTGCGTCCTGATGGTGGGCGACGGGCTGAACGACGCGCCGTCGCTCGCCGGTGCCGACGCCTCGATCTCGCCGGCGGCCGGCGCCGACCTCGCCCAGACGGCGGCGGACGTGGTTTTCCAGGGCGAGCGGCTAGAAAGTGTCGCCGTCACCGTCGGGGTTGCGCGGCGGGCGAGGCGGCTCGTCCTTCAGAACTTCGCGCTGGCGGCCGGGTACAATGTGCTGGCGGTGCCGCTGGCGGTCGCGGGCCACGTCACGCCGCTGATTGCCGCCGCCGCCATGTCGGCCTCGTCCATCGTGGTGACCGTCAACGCCTTGCGCCTCGGGCGCGGCGGTGGGAGCCCGCTCGCATGAACATCCTGCTGATTCTCATTCCGGCCGCCCTGCTGCTGGGGCTGCTCGGCCTCGCGGGCTTTCTCTGGGCGCTGAAGAGCGGCCAGTTCGAGGATCTGGAGGGCGCCTCGGAGCGGATCCTGATCGACGAGGAGGACCGGAACCGGGAGGACTGAACCAGCGGCTCCGCCTAAGGCGATTCCCCGTCCGGGCTGCCGAGGACGTCGCGGTAGCAATGCCAGCTGGCATGGCCCAGAAGCGGAAAGAACAGGATCAGCCCCAAGAGCAGCGTCGCGATGCCGACCGCGGTGAAGATCGCGATCAGCCACGCCCATAGCATCATCGGGACGAAGTTGTCGCGGACGGACACGAGGCTCGCGATCGTGGCCGTCATCGCGTCGACCTCCCGGTCGACGAGCAGCGGAATGGACACCACCGAAATCGCGTATGCGGCGAAGGCAAGGACGGCGCCGAACGCGGTGCCGACCGCGAGGAACGTGACCCCCTGCATGGACAGGAACAGTGACTCGAACAGGGTGGCGAGCGGCGGCGTTGCGGAGCCGAAGAACAGCGCAAAGAGCAGCGTCGCGATCCGCATCCAGACCAGGGCGAGGAGCAGCAGGACCATCCCCATGTACGCAAGCTGCAGCGGCGCGCGCCGCACGGCGCCGATCACGTCGGCGAGGCCGAACGGCTTCTCCTCGCCGTACCGGCGGCTCATCTCGTAGAGCCCGACCGCAATGATGGGCCCGCCGAACATGAAGCCGGCCGCCAGCGGCAGCAACAGGTAGACCAGGTCGAAGAAGTAGAGGCAGGCCAGCACTGCGTAGCTGAGCAACGTGACGAACAGCCCGTAGCACAGGCTGATCGCCGGGCGCATCCAGAGATCGCTCCAGCCTGCGGAGAGCCACCCCCAGACGTTGTCCGACTGGATCGGCCGAATCCGGATATCGGCCAGAGACACCGCCGTCATGCCCGTGCTCCCGTCCATTCGCAGGATGCCGTGGCGAGCCCGATCGCCGCCCTTCGCCGGGAAACGCGCCCGATGGAGGACTCGCGCGCTGCCTCCGCACTATGGCGTAGGCCGCCCGCAGGGTCCACCGGGGGGCCGGCGCCGCCTTTGGCGTACAGCGCCGCCTCGCGCCGCGCGGATGTAAATAATTCCGGATTTATCGCCAAATTTCACGTAAAAGTCATAAAACTAGGCCAAAACATCATTTGGAAGTCATTGTTCTTGCTTAACGTTCGGCTGTTTCGTGCGCTCGGTCCTGCCGCGGCGCTACGGTGCATACGGTGCACGTGCCGGCTGGTACCGCATGCGGTCTGGCGGGGGCAAGGCGATGCGGCCTGCCGCTATTGCGGGACAGGGGTCGGATTGATATTCCACGACCGGAAAGATCATCCGCGCTGTATCTCCACGAGCCCCGGCGATGCCCGGATCATGTCGGCGTCACGGCCCCATTGGCGCCGCCGGCCTCGCGCCAGGCGTTCCGCGGCCTCACTTCCCGGATGTCAGATTCGAGCCGCGTTGTCGTGCAGTCACATGCGTAGAGTGAACCTTGAACACCACTAACGGGAACGATCTTCCAGTGTCCACTGACCTCCAGCTTCCAACCGGACGAAGGGCGGCCGACGGCCCGCGCCACGCTAGAGCCGGTCGGCCGCCACGCCCCGAGGCGCAGCAGCCGGGAAGGGCCCGGACGGGATGACCGAAACGCTGACAACCGACGTCGTGGTCGTGGGCGGCGGCAACGCCGCACTCACGGCGGCACTGGCGGCGGCCGAGGCCGGGGCGTGCGTGCACCTGCTGGAGGCAGCGCCGGAGGAGGAGCGGGGCGGCAACAGCGCCTATACCGCCGGCGCGATGCGCGTGGTCTTCGACGG
>JAJDZH010000026.1 GCA_022824725.1 Thermoanaerobaculia bacterium
CTGAACGAGAGCGACGAGGAGAACCTGCGCCGGAAGCTCGCCGCCGTAGCCGCGCTCGACCACGACGCGGCCTGCGGCGCGCTGCTCGCGCTCGAAGAGGAGCACGGCCCCCGCCGGGACTGGGTGTGGGCGCGGCTCGGCCGGTCGCCGATGGCGGTCGCCGTGGGGCCGCTGGCTCGCCTGGCCGGGGAAGCGCGAACGACCCTCGGCGGAGGAACGCCGGGTGAGATCGCCGACGCCTATGTCGACCGCGGCTGGCAGGCCGACGCGGCGGCACGGGAGGCGCTTGCCGCCGCGCTCGCCGCGGACCAGGAACTCGTCGCCGGCATCGTTCGGCATCTGCTCCTGCCCTGGCTGGATGACTCGGCGCGAGCGTTCCAGACCGCTGCCGAACGCGAGGCGCTGCCGTCGTGCGGCGATCAGCCGACGGTCGAGGCCGACGAAGGCGTGTGCCTCCTGTTTGTCGACGGTCTCCGCTACGAACTGGGCCGGGCGCTGGCCGAGATGCTCGAAGGGCGTGGCTTCGCGACCCGGGTCGACTGGCGGTGGGCGGCGCTGCCGACCGTGACGGCCACCGGCAAGCCCGCGGTGAGCCCGGCGGCCGACGCCATCGCCGGCGCCGCTCTCGGCGGGGACCTGGCGCCCGCGTTGGAGGCGATGGGCAGGCCGGTCGACGCCCGGAGTCTCCGCGCGGCAATCGAGCGGCTCGGTTACCAGACGTTCGGCGGCGGCGCGCTCGATGCGCCGCTCGGCAGCCCGGCCCGCGGCTGGCTGGAATGGGACCGCATCGATGCCTTGGGGCACGAAACGGACGCCGCCGGCTTCTCTCGCCGACTCGACGCCGAGTTGGAGGACCTGGCCGATCGCGTTTCCCGGCTGCTCGACGTCGGTTGGGGAGCGGTGCGGATCGTCACCGACCACGGCTGGCTGCAACTGCCGGGCGGTCTGCCCAAAGTGGACCTGCCGCTGCACCTGACGGCGGGCCGCGGCGCCCGCTGCGCGGCGATTGCCGGCGAGTCGGCGCCGGACGCGCTCCTCGCACCGTGGCACTGGAACCCGGATGAGCGTTTCGCCTCGGCTCGCGGCGCCGCCGCCTTCCGCCGCAACGTGGAGTACGCGCACGGAGGCCTTAGTGTCCAGGAATGCCTGCTGCCGGACCTCGTTGTGAGATCGACCCCTGGCGCCGGCCCGTCGGCGCGCATCGAGCGAGTCGCTTGGCTGAGATTCCGCTGCGTGGTCGAGGCCGCCGTCGAGGGCGGCGCGGTGAGCGCCGACCTCCGGCTGAGAGACGATCTGAACCGGTCCGTCGCCTTGTCTGCCAAGCCGGTCGAGGCGGACGGTTCAGTCAGCCTCCTGCTTGCCTCCGACGAACACGAATCTTCGCGGCTCGTTCTCGTCCTTGTCGATAGCGAGGGCCGGATTCTCGACCGCCGCGATACGGCTGTGGGAGAGGACTCGTGAACTCGCTGAACCTCGAGATGGACCGTCTGGATGAGCTCGCCGCGGACGCCTTTCCGGGCTATCTGGTGCGCAAGGACCTGGTTCGGCGCTACGCCCGCCAGTATCCGGTGCCTACGTACGTCGTCGAGTTCCTGCTGGGCCGCTACTGCGCGAGCGTCGACGCGGAGGAGATCGAGGAGGGTCTCGTCGTCGTTCAGCAGCAACTCGAAGGTCGGACGGTGCGGCCCACCGACCAGGAAGTGTTCAAGTCGCGCGCTCGTGAGGACGGCTCGGTCAAGCTGATTGACGTGGTTCGGGCGCGGCTGGACGCAAAGAACGATCGCTACGTGGCCGAACTGCCGAGCCTGGGGCTGCGCGATGTCGATGTCGCGGACTCGATCGTCACGGACAACCAACGGATGCTGACGGACGGCTTCTACGCCGAGGTCACTTTGGAGTACGACGCGGTGGTCGCCGCCGACGGCCGGGGGAACCCGTTCCGGATCGAGTCCCTGCGTCCGATTCAGATGGCCGACGCGCGGGTTCTGAATGCGTTCGCCCGCGGCCGCGAGAGTTTTTCGACGGACGAGTGGCGCGATTTCCTGATTCGCTCCGTGGGCCTCGAACCGGCTTCGCTCGACGACCGCGCCAAGCGGGTCGCCCTGCTGCGGATGGTGCCCTTCGTCGAGCGGAACTACGACCTGGTGGAACTCGGTCCCCGCGGGACCGGCAAGAGCCACATCTACCAGCAGATCTCGCCGTACTCCCACCTGCTCTCGGGCGGCAAGGCCACCGTCGCCAAGATGTTCGTCAACATGGCGAATGGCCAGCGAGGGCTCGTCTGCCAGTACGACGTCGTGTGCTTCGACGAGGTCTCCGGCGTGTCGTTCGATCAGAAGGACGGCGTCAACATCATGAAGGGCTACATGGCCTCGGGCGAGTTCAGCCGCGGCAAGGAGAGCATCCGGGCCGACGGCGGCATCGTGATGGTGGGCAACTTCGACGTCGACGTGGAGCAGCAGCAGCGCATCGGCCACTTGCTTTCGCCCCTGCCGAAGGAGATGCGGGACGACACCGCGTTCCACGACCGGATTCACGCCTACGCGCCGGGCTGGGACTTCCCGAAGCTGAACCCCGACGACCACTTGACCGACCACTTCGGGCTCGTGAGCGACTTCTTGAGCGAGTGCTGGAATCAGCTTCGGGACAAGAGCC
>JAJDZH010000252.1 GCA_022824725.1 Thermoanaerobaculia bacterium
TGGGCGCCTCTACGACCAATCTGGGCTACCGGATCACGGTGACCGACACGGTTACGGACGAGTCGCGGACGTACACCAACGAGCCGGGCCAAGCGGCGCCGGCGATCGTTGACACGCAGGCCTTCGCGGCGCCTTGCGCCGAGAAGGCCGAGTAGACCGGACCAGCGCGCTCGCGCCGGTCCGATGAAGAGGTGCCATGACGAACACGGGGACAGACGGACCGGGATGGGCGTGGCTGCGTCGAGGGTTGCCGGCGGGGATGTTCTTTGTGCTCGCACTCACGGCCACTGCCGCGAGCGGCACGGACAACGCGGCGTTCGTGAGCTACGGCAACGTGCCGACGCTGATGCTCACGGGCGAGAAGAGGACGGTCACGGTGACCATGCGGAACACCGGCACGACGACATGGGAGACAAGGGTCCACAAGGAGACGGTCGGCTCGGTCCTTAGGACGACCAGGACGATCTACCTGCTGGATTCGATCGGTGATTCCTGGGGAGTGGCGCGAGAGCGGGTTACGGGCAGCGCGTCGCCGAACGAGACCTACCCCTTACTTCCTGGACGCGCACATCGTTGCGACAGAGACCGGCGCCTGGGAGTGCGGGGCGGTCACGAAGTGCATCCCCGACTCGGTCGGGGCCGTCCGCGTCCGCGCGGTACGGGAGGGCGCTAACCTTGGCGACGCGTGGTTTGACAGGATCGAACTGAAGCGGATTGCCGCGTGCGGGTCGCCAGCGCGGGCGGCGCCGCCCTGACGCGGCCGAAGCACGACCCCCACTACTCCAGAACCTTCCGACTGCCCGGTTTCCCATGGACCTTGCGACGAACAGCGTGGCGTACGTCTTTCCGGGCCAGGGCTCGCAGCGGGTCGGCATGGGCCGCGCGCTGGCCGCGGCCTTTCCCGAGGCGCGGGCGGTGTTCGAGGAGGCGGACGACACGCTCGGCTTCTCGTTGTCCGGGCTCTGTTTCGAGGGTCCCGAGGACGAGCTCCAACTGACCGCCAACACCCAGCCGGCGATCGTCGCCGTGTCGGTCGCGATCCTGCGCAGCTACCTGGCGCGGGATCCTCGGCCTGAGGCGCCGGCCTTCGTCGCCGGCCACAGCCTGGGCGAGTACTCGGCTCTGGTGGCGGCGGGAGCCCTCGAACTCGCCGACGCCCTGCGGCTGGTGCGGGCCCGCGGGCAGGCGATGCAGCAGGCGGTGCCGGTCGGCGAGGGCGCCATGGCCGCGATCCTCGGGCTGAGCCAGGAGGACACGGCCGCCGTGGCTGCACAGGCGGCGAGCGACACCGGCGGCGTCTGCCAGCTCGCGAACCTGAACGCACCGGGACAGATCGTGATCGCCGGGGCGGCGGGCGCGGTCGACAGGGCCGTGGAGCTTGCGGGTGAGCGGGGCGCCCGGCGGGCGATTCCGCTGCCCGTGTCGGCGCCCTTCCACTGCGCCCTGATGGCGCCGGCGCGGGTTGCGATGGAGCCCCTGATCCGGGAGGTTCCGATGGCGGATCCGGAGGTTCCGGTCGTGTGTAACGTGGACGCGGCCGAGGTGAAGACGGCGGCGGCGGCGCGGGACGCGCTGGTCCGGCAGATCGACGGCGCCGTGCGCTGGTCGGAGTCGGTGGCCCTGATCGCTTCCCGAGGCGTCGGGCGACTGGTCGAGATCGGTCCGGGCAAGGTGCTCTCCGGGCTTGCGCGCCGCATCGAGCGTGGTTTGAAGGTCCGGGCCGTCGCCGAACCGGAGGATCTCGCCGCGTGACCGTCTTCGACCTGACGGGCAGAACCGCGCTGATCACGGGCGCCTCGCGCGGCATCGGCCGTGCCGCGGCGCTGCTGCTGGCGCGGCAGGGCGCGCGGGTGGTGCTTGCCGCGCGCAACGAGGAACTCCTCGAGGAGGTCGCCGGTGCGGTGCGGGCGGGCGGAGGCGAGGCCCATGCGATGGCGCTCGATCTCGGCCATCACGAGTCGATTCCCGCCGCGGTGCGGGGGCTGCCTTCGGAGTTCGCGGCCGTCGACATCCTGGTCAACAACGCGGGCATCACGGCGGACAACCTGCTGGCGCGGATGACCCTGGAGCAGTGGCAGCGGGTGCTGGACGTGAACCTGACCGGCGCCTTCGTCCTGACCAAGGCTCTGGTCCGCGGCATGATGCGGCGCCGCCATGGCCGGGTGGTGTCCGTGTCTTCGGTCGCAGGGGTCGTCGGCAACGCGGGCCAGGCGAATTACGCCGCCTCCAAGGCCGGGCTGA
Source organism: Thermoanaerobaculia bacterium (assembly GCA_022824725.1). Classification (GTDB taxonomy): domain Bacteria; phylum Acidobacteriota; class Thermoanaerobaculia; order Multivoradales; family Multivoraceae; genus Multivorans. The sequence continues at coordinate 2,242 of JAJDZH010000252.1, forward strand.
TCGGGTTCAGCAAGTCGCTCGCGCGGGAGCTTCTGAGCCGCGGGATCACGGTCAACGTGGTGGCGCCGGGCTTCATCGAGACGGACATGACCGCGGCCCTGCCGGACGGGGCGGGCGAACGCTTCCTGGAGCAGCACGGCCTGATGCGCCTGGGCACGGTGGAGGACATCGCGGCGGCGGTGCTGTACCTGGCGAGCGATGAGGCGTCCTACGTAACGGGCGAGGTGCTGAGCGTCAGCGGGGGCATGACGTAGAAGACCCCAAGCGGAGCCGGCCTGGCGGCCGGCGCGTTTTCCGGCCGCCTGCGGCGGCAGCGGGTCAGAGGGCCCGCGCACCCAGCGGTTGGCATTGGACGGATGGCCCCGGTGGTGGCATAGTCTTCCTTCCGCCCGCGGGTCCAGAACGCCCAAACCCGCGCTAACTCCCCCAGAGAGGAACCAGAATGTCCGTAGTCGAAAAGGTCAACAGCATCATCGTCGAGCAGCTCGGAGTCGATGCCGACGAAGTCACTCCGGAGGCCAGCTTCACTGACGACCTCGGTGCAGACTCGCTCGACATCGTCGAGCTCGTCATGGCCTTCGAGGAGGAGTTCGGTATCGAGATTCCGGACGAGGACGCCGAGAAGATCGGCTCGGTCAAGGAGGCCATCGACTACATTCAGGCCCACGGATCCTCGAACTAGCATCCGCTGGGTGCGCGGGTCTTCTGACCCCGCTGCCGTGTGACCCCGGGTCTTCTGACCCGGGGAAGAACGTACGGGCCGTCAGGCCGGTGCTGCTTTGGAGCAGATTCCTGGACTCATGAGCGACCGTAGACGCGTCGTCGTTACCGGCGTCGGCTTGGTGTCTCCGCTTGGCGTGGGCACGGAGGCGACCTGGTCCGGCCTGATGGAGGGTCGGAGCGGTGTCGGTCCGCTGACGCGCGTCGACGCCGACCTCTACACGACGAAGATCGCCGCGGAAGTGCGGGACTTCGACGCTCAGCGTTTTGTGGGCCGCAAGGAGATCCGCCGCGTCGACCTCTTCATCCAGTTCGCCCTCGCCGCCGCGACGCTGGCCCACGAGGATGCCGGATTCGAGATCGACGACGGCAACAGGGACCGGGTCGCCACCGTCGTCGGTTCCGGTATGGGCGGACTGCCCCTGATCGAGCGCATGCACGGCATCTGGCGCGACCGCGGTCCGCGCCGGGTGTCGCCGTTCTTCATTCCCGGCCTGATCGCGAACATGGCTTCCGGCCAGATCTCGATCCGTTTCGGCGCGCGCGGGCCGAACACCTGCCCGACGACCGCCTGCACGACCGGCCTGCACGGAGTCGGCGATGCGTTCCGGATGATCCAGCACGGCTACGCCGACGCGGCGTTCGCCGGCGGCGCCGAGGCCACGACATCCGATCTGGCGCTGGCCGGCTTCGGCGCCATGAAGGCGCTGTCGGTGCGAAACGACGAGCCGACGAAGGCGTCCCGCCCCTGGGACAGGGGCCGCGACGGCTTCGTGCTCGGGGAGGGAGCGGGGATCCTCATCCTGGAAGAGCGTGAGGCGGCGCTCGAGCGCGGCGCCCACGTCTACGCCGAGATCGTCGGTTACGGCATGAGTTCCGACGCCTACCACGTCTCGGCGCCGGAACCGCAAGGCGACGGCGCCGCGCGCGTCATGCGCGCCGCCCTCGACGACGCCGGGCTCGCGCCGGAAACGGTCGACTACGTCAACGCCCACGGCACGTCGACGCCGCTCGGCGACATCGCCGAAGTCCGTGCGATCAAGCGGGTGTTCAACGACCACGCCTACCGTCTGGCCGTGTCCTCGACCAAGTCCTCCACGGGTCACCTGCTGGGCGCCGCGGGCGGCGTCGAGGCCGGAATCCTGGCGCTGACGGTCGACCGGCAGGTGCTGCCGGCGACGCTGAATCTCGACGAGCCAGACGAGGAGTGCGACCTGGACTTCGTGCCGCACGAGCCGCGCGAGGCGAAGGTCGACGTGGCGCTGACCAACTCCTTCGGCTTCGGCGGCACGAACGGCGCCCTCATCATGGCCCGCGCCTAGACTCGCCCCACAGGACGCGGCGGAGCGGCGAGCACCTCGGGGCGAACCGGCCTCCCGAATGGAATTGTCCTGGCAATCCAGACAATTCTCAGCGCGTCTCGCGCGCCGGAAAGGAGACGAACATGGCCCCATCGTCGACCACGCATCCCGCGACCAGGCAGGGAGGGCTTGCCCTGATCGTCGGTGTCGTCCTGCTGGTTCTGGCATCGTTCCTCTGGCCCGGGGGCGTGCTGCTCAACCCGGTGGACCAGACCGACTTTCCGGCCGCGCTCGAAGCCGCGGCGGCGAACGCCAGCCTCGCGCATCTGGCGTCCATGATGTCGATCATCGGGATGTTCCTCTACGGGTACGCCGCCTCCACATGGCTCCGCCTCGCCGAGCAGGGGCCCGGCGGTGCGTGTCTGCGGCTGGGGGCGTACGTGAGCATGTTCGGATGGGCCCTCTACGCCGTCGCGATGGGCATGAGGCACTTCAGCGTCCATCTGATGCAGCGCGGCGCGCAACCCGGCGCCGACCAGGCCATGTTCGAGTCCCTGGCCACGAACACGTACGTCTCGATGGCCGGCATCGTCATCGCGCTGGTTTCCGTCTATCCCGTCGGATCCGCCCTGGTCGGTTTCGGCCTTGCCGCCCGCTTCGATTCGATGAACATCTTCAAGCTGGCCTGCTACGGATTCGTCCTCGTCGGCGTCGGGGGAGCGGTCAACTTCCTGGTCTTGCAGCACGTCTCGGGGATCGAGCCCCTCGTGCTCCTCACGAACGACAACGCCATGCAGGCCTTGGGTTCGCTCCTCTTCGTCATCATCGGGGTGGGCATGTACCGGGGCAGGGCCGAGCTCACCTCGGAGGCGTAGGCCGTCCACCGGGTGCGCCGGCGTCCCCGCCGGCTCCACCCTGATGCGGCTGCTTGACAGTCCGCACCTTCCGGTGCAGTATCCGGCCTCCCGGAGCCGTTCCGGCTCGTTCCGTCCGCACCGCGTCATGAACTCACCTGCCAGCACTTCCGCGTTCGTCGCTGTCTCCGTCGCTCCTGCGACGGGGGTTGTCGCGACGTCCTGGTGGGCTCACGGTCACGGCAAGGGCTGAACCCGGGCCAGGTCCCGGTACGCACGGTCCGGGACGAGGGTGAGCGAGAAAGACCTCCTTCCGGATCGAAGGAGGTCTTCCCGTTTGAACCTGACAACCGACGAACTCCGAACCGCCGCCTCCACGGAGGTCGCGCGGAGCGCGACTTGTGCGGAGGTCGCGCCGGGCGCGACCCTGGTCGCGTCGTTGACGGAGGCGCCGAGTGCGTCCGGCGACGAGGTGCGCGCGCTCTCGGAGCAGGCGGACTGCCTGGAGGTGCGGGCGGATCTGGTCGGCGAACTCGGCGTCGAGTGGTTGCGGGAGCGCTTCTCCGGCGAGCTCCTCTACACGCTGCGAAGCGAAGCGGAAGGCGGCCGCGCGACGGTCGAGCCGGAACGGCGGGCGGCGCTGCTCGCCGCGGCGGGAGACTACGACCTCGTCGACCTCGAGGCGGAGCGCGACCTCGCGCCCGAGGTGCTGGAACGGGTCGAGCCCGGACGACGCGTCATCTCCTGGCACGGCCGCGCCCGCGGCGTCGAGTCGCTCCGGGGCCGTCTGGAGCGGGCGCTAACGGCGGAGGCCCGGCTCTACAAGCTGGTGACCGCGCCGGAGCGTTCGGGCGAAGAGCTCGTGCCGCTTGAACTGCTGCTTGCCGCCTCGAGGCGCGATGTCGCCGCGTTCGCCATGGGCGCCATCGGCTACTGGACGCGGCTGGTCGCGCCGCGGCTCGGCGCGCCCTGGATATACGGCGCCGCGGGCCCCGTGGCCGCCGCGCCCGGGCAGCCGTCCATCGAGCGCCTGCTGGCCGACTACGGGTTGCCGCGCCTGCCCCGGGCGTCGAAGCTGTTCGGCGTCGTCGGCCACCCGGCGGCGCACAGCCTGTCGCCGCGGCTTCACAACGCGGGTTACCGCGACCGCGGGGAAGAGGCTCTCTACGTCGCCTTCGATGCGCCGAACTTCGAGACGTTCTGGAGCGAGATCGCCCAGAGCGACTTCTTCGACCGGGCCGGCCTGCCGCTGTCCGGCCTGAGCGTGACCGCGCCGCACAAGGCGGCGGCGCTGGCGGCGGCGGCCGAGGCGGGGGATCTGGCGCGCGCGACGCGGGGCGCGAACACGCTGTTGCCGGGAGGCGGTGGCGCCGGAGCCCGGCGCAGGAAGGTCGCCGCTTCGCGGCGCGACTTCTTGGCCGCCTCCGGCGGCAGCGGGTCAGAAGACCCGCGCACCCGGTGGAGGGCGGAGAGTACGGACCCGCAGGGGGTTGTGGGTCCGCTTCGACGGCGCGGCATCGATCTTGCGGGCCTGCCGGCGGTCGTCATCGGCGCCGGCGGGGCCGGGCGGGCGGCCGCTCTCGGCCTCGCCGCGGCGGGCGCCCGCGTCGTACTCGCCAACCGCACGGAGTCGACCGGGCGGTCCGCCGCCGAATCGCTCGGCGTCGCCTTCGTGCCGCTTGAAGAACTCCGACCCGGCGACTTCGACGTCGTCGTCAACGCGACCTCGCTCGGCTACGGACCGGACGATCCATTGCCC
>JAJDZH010000347.1 GCA_022824725.1 Thermoanaerobaculia bacterium
GAAGGCCTCGCCGATCGTGTGCGCCTCGCTGTCGATGCCCTGGTGGTAGAGCGGACTGTCCGAGTTGGCGAGCAGGACGGCGGGAACGCCCGCCCGGTGCTGGTACCGGCCCGTGACCAGGCCGGCGCGGGTCGGCGAGCACACCGCGCCGCTGGTGTGGAAGTCGGTCAGCAGCATGCCGGCGGCGGCCAGGCGATCCAGGTTCGGCGTCTCGATCCAGCCGTCGTACGGGCTGATGTCGCCGTAGCCGAGGTCGTCCGCCATGATGAGGACGATGTTCGGCGGTCGACCGTCCTCGCTGCGCGCGGCCGAGTCGACTTCGCCTGGCTGCGTGCCGCAGCCGACCGCGGCGGCGGCCACGGCGCAGGCCAGTGCGGCGGCTCGGGTGCCGTGGTTCGCCTTCATCGCCGGTAGCCCTCGTCGCCGTCTCCGCATCCCGGATCGTATACTTGGCGTCCGGCTCTCATGTGCAAGACGCTCATGGCGCAGGGCCAACCAGCGTGCGCGAACAGACGCTCTACCCGCCGGTCAAGGCGTTCCTCGAGGGACAGGGCTACGCCGTCAAGGGAGAGGTCAACGGTTGCGACCTCGTCGCGGTCCGGGGCGAGGAGCCGCCCCTGATCGTCGAGCTGAAGACGAGTTTCTCCCTGCCCCTGGTGTTCCAGGGAATCGCACGACAGGCCCTCTCCGACCACGTCTACCTCGCCGTTCCGCCGTTCTCGGGCCGAACGACCCGCAGGAAGGATGCCCTTGGGCTGTGCCGCCGCCTCGGGCTCGGTCTGCTGACCGTGAGGTTCGAGCCGTCGCCCTTCGTGGAGGCGCTGGCCGACCCGGCGCCGTACCGGCCGCGCCAGCGGAAACACGCGATCGGACGGTTGCTGCGGGAGTTCCAGCGGAGGGTGGGCGATCCGAACCAGGGTGGCTCGACCGGCCGCCCGATCATGACCGCCTACCGGCAGGACGCCCTGCGCTGCGCCGCCCATCTCCGTCTGCACGGTCCGACGAAGGCTGCCTTGGTCGCCAGGGGAACGGGAGTTGCCCGAGCCAGGCCGATCATGTACGCGGACCACTACGGCTGGTTCGAACGCGCCGCCGATACGCCTCCCGGGGTCTACGGGTTGACGCCGAAGGGCCATGCGGCGCTCGAGCAGTACGCCGACGCGGTGGCGGCGCTGGAGCGGAGCGACAGTAGCCTAGGAGTGTGACCAGCAAGCCGACGACCGCCGGCCTGTTCGAAGACGCCGCGGAGGCGGTCTCCGGGGCGTCCGCGCCGCTCGCCGAACGGATGCGCCCGGCCACGTTCGACGAGTTCGTCGGCCAGGAGCACATCCTCGCCGAGGACAAGGTGCTGCGCCGTTCCATCGAGGCGGACCGGGTGCCGTCGCTCCTGTTCTGGGGTCCGCCCGGCTCCGGCAAGACGACCCTGGCGCGGCTGATCGCGACGACGACCCGGGCCCACTTCGAGCCGGTGAGCGCCGTCTCGGCCGGAGTCGCCGACCTGCGCCGGGCGGTCAAGGGTGCGCAGGACCTCCGATCCCTCTACGGTCGCCCGACGATCCTGTTCGTCGACGAGATCCACCGCTTCAACAAGGCTCAGCAGGACGTGATCCTGCCCCACGTCGAGGACGGCACGATCACCTTCATCGGCGCGACGACGGAGAACCCGTCCTTCGAGGTCAACGCGCCGCTGCTGTCCCGATGCCGGGTGTTCACGCTGCACGCGTTGGACGAGGACGCGATGACCGGGATCGTCCGGCGCGCGCTGTCGGACGAGGACCGCGGTCTGAGCCTGCTGGCCCCGGAACTGGAGCCGGACGCTGTGGCGCATCTCGTCAACATCGCGAACGGGGACGCGCGGGTCGCCCTGAATGCTCTTGAGATGGCGGTCGTCGCCGCCGAGCCGGGAGAGGACGGCGTACGGCGCATCGACATGGAGGCCATCTCGGACGCCCTCCAGCGGCGAACACCGCAGTACGACAAGGCCGGCGACAGCCACTACGACACGATCTCGGCCTTCATCAAGTCCGTGCGCGGCTCTTCGCCCGACGGCGCCCTCTACTGGCTGGCCCGGATGCTGGAAGCCGGCGAGGATCCGCTGTTCATCGCCCGCCGGCTCATCATCCTGGCCGCCGAGGACATCGGGCTGGCGAACCCGGGTGCGTTGCCCGTCGCCGTGGCCGCCCAGCAGGCCGTCCACTTCATCGGGTTGCCCGAAGGCCGCATCCCCTTGGCCGAAGCAACCGTCTACCTGGCGACCTCGCCCAAGAGCAACGCCGCCTACGTCGCCCTGGGCCGCGCGACGGCGGACGTGCGGGACGCGCCCCACGAGCCTGTGCCGCTACATCTACGCAACGCGGTCACCGGCCTCATGCGCGGCATGGGCTACGGCAAGGACTACAAGTACAGCCACGACTTCGCGGGCAACTTCGAAGAGCAGGAGTACCTGCCGCCCGGCCTCTCCGACCGGCGGTACTACGAGCCCTCCGACCAGGGTTCCGAAGCCGCGATCGCCGAACGCTTGCGCCGCTGGTGGGGCGAGGACGACCGCAAGGAGTAGCTCGCTACCGAATCACCAGCACCCGCGCCTGCGGCGGATGCAGCCACTCGATCCCGCGCTCCGTGATCAACGCGTTCTCCTCGACGTTGATCGGGATCTTGTTGCCGTCCCACTCATCGGCTGGATAGAAGACGATGTACTCGAGCGAGATGATCGAGTTGGGGCGGACCATGTACTTCGTGCGCTCCGGGAAGATCTCGAACAGGCTGGCGGCCATGTCGTGGCCGATGTTGCCGGCGGCGTGCATGCCGACGTTGACTTCGATGCCGGGCACGTCGGGGCCGGCCTCCTCGAGCTCGGTGTAGGCGTAGCCCGCGTCCCGGATGAGCTGCTTCAGTTCGTCGAACTGTTCGCGGCCGGTACGGCCGGAGCGGACGTGCTTGCGGATGATCTCCTGCACCTTCTTCGATTCGGCGAAGGTACTCAGCACGCCGGGGGGCGGCTCCGTTTCGCCCTCACGGAGGACGTAGGCGAAGCGCTTCATGTCGGTCGAGAAGTTGTTCCGGCCGGCGCCCCAGTCGATCTGGAGCACGTCGCCGCGCTGGATGACCCGCTCGGTGCCGCCGATCTCGCTGCCGTCCGGGCGGTGGCTGTACACGGTCGGGTACCAGGCGCGCAGCAGATCGTAGTCGTGCAGCTTCTGCTCCAGCCAGCGCGCGACGTCGTTGTGAGTCGTCTTGCCCGGGGTGATGACCTCGTTGGACAGCGCCCGCTCCAGGAGCCGGCGGGTGAGGTCGGCGACCTTCGAGAACTCGACGATCTCGCCGGCCACCCGCTCGCCGTGGAAGTCGGCGATCAGGTGCTGGGCCGAGGTGAACCGCGCCGCGTACTTCTCGCCCAGCTCGCTCGCGAGACCCTTGAAGTCGGTGTGGGTCAGCCCGTCCGCGACGTGGAGTCCCTCGGACTCGTAGGGCACGTCGAGGTAGTTCAGGCCAATGGTCTCCGGATCGCGGTCCTCGACGATCGACCGCAGTTCGTCGAAGTCACCGAAGCGGTCGTAGGCGCCGCACTCCGTGGCCAGGTCCGTCTCGGGACCGAGCTGGATCCGTTCGATGCGGTCGCCGCCGCGGTCGGTGAAGATGAAGAACCCTTGGCCGTTCACCGTGGAGATCGCGAAGTCGAGCGTCATCGGCTGGGTGCCGCGGCCCCGGTCGATCACGATCCACATGTCGATGCCGTTGCGGCGCATGGCGCCCGGCAGGACGTAGTCGAACTTGTCGTGCCGGATCATGCAGGAGGTTTCCCACCTCGAGCGGACGTCGTCGGGTTCGGCGCTCGAAGCAGGCGCGGCGATGGCGGTGGAGGCCAGAGCCGCGGCGAGAACGGTCGGCAGCGAAGGCTTCATCTTCGTTCTCCTCTTGGAAGTGAGTTGAAGTCACTATAGAGGGCGATAGCGTTGGCCCATGAGATCCGAGCCGATTCGCCTCCTGCTACTGCTTCTTGTGTTCGCCGTTCCCGCCTGCGCGGCGCCGGGCGAAGAGGGAGCCGCGGACGGGAGTGTCTCTGGCGCCGTCGTCTCGCGCACCGAAGACCGGCCCGCCTGCCTCGACGCCACGCCGCTCCGCCAGGCGTTGTTCGGCGACCTCCACGTTCACACCAGCTTCTCGTTCGACGCGGCGGCGATCAGCACCGGCGGGACACCGGCGGACGCCTACCGCTTCGCGAAGGGCGAGGCGATCCCGTTCTGGCCCATCGGTCCGAACGGCGCGCCTGTGGGCAGCATCACGATCGACCGGCCGCTCGACTTCGTGGCCATCACCGACCATGGGGAGTTCCTCGGCGAGCGACGCCTGTGCCGGGATCCCGAGTCGCCCCGCTACGGCTCGGAGTTCTGCACCACGTTCCGATCGGACCAACGGGTGGGGATGCAGATGCTCGGCGCCGTGATCACCACCGAGACGCCGAGCAGGACCGAGGACATCTGCGGCGAGGGCGGGGCCCTCTGCCTCGAGTGGGCGATGAGCCCCTGGCAGGAGATCATCGAAGCGGCCGAGGACGCCTACGACCGGACGGAGGCATGCAGCTTCACCTCCTTCGTGGGCTACGAGTACACCGGCACGCCGGGGATCTCGAACTACCACCGGAACGTCGTCTTCCGGGGCTCGGAGGCGCCGGAGCTGCCGGTGTCGTACATCGACGCGCCCACGGACAGCCTGCTCTGGCAGCGCCTCGACGAGGTCTGCGGCGAGGGGTCGTCCCGGCCGGGTTGCGAGTATCTGACGATCCCGCACAACAGCAATCTCGCGAACGGCCGGATGGCGCCGTACCGCGGACTCGACGGAACGCTGGAAGCGCGCCGCGCCTACGCGGAGAAGCGCCTGGAGCGGGAACCGATCGTCGAGATCTTCCAGCACAAGGGCGGCTCCGAGTGCATCAACGGCCTGTCGACCGTCTTCGCCGAGCCGGACGAGCTCTGCGACGTGGAGGCGGTGCGCGTGCTGGGCCGCGAAGAAACGGTCCAGTCCCTGCTCTCGGGCGAGACGACCTTGCGGACCGAGGAATGCCCGGAGGGTGAGAACGGCAACCAGGGCATGCTCGGAGCCGGCTGCGTCGGCCGGACGGACTTCGTTCGCCCGGCGCTCGTCGTCGGCCTGGAGGAGGAGATGAAGACCGGGCTCAATCCGGTGAAGCTCGGCATCATCGCGTCGACCGACACGCACACGGCGACGCCGGGGGCGGTGGCGGAAGACGACTGGCGGGGCGCGGTTACCCTGGAGGCGACGCCCGAAGAGCGCCTGCAGCCGGGCTTGCTCACGAGCGGCATCGACGGCAACCCGGGCGGTCTGGCCGGCGTCTGGGCGGTCGAGAACTCCCGCGACGCGATCTTCGAGGCGATGGAGCGCCGCGAGGTCTTCGGCACCTCGGGTCCGCGGATCCGGCCCCGGTTCTTCGGCGGCTGGGATTACTCCGAGAACCTGTGCGACCAGGCGGATCTCTTCGAGCAGGCCTATGCCGGCGGCGTCCCGATGGGCGGCGATCTGCCGGAGGCCGGCGACGGCGCGGCGCCGACCTTCCTCGCCTTCGCCGCCCGCGACCCGGCGGACGGCGCCGGGCTCCTGCAGCAGCTCCAGCTCGTCAAGGGCTGGGTCGACGCCGAGGGAGCGGGCCGCACCCAGGTCGTCCCGATCGCCGGATCGCCGGAGAACGGCGCCAGCGTCGATCCCGCGACCGGCGAGCGGAGCGGCGAAGGCCACGACACCCTCTGCACGGTCTACCGCGACGAGGACTTCGATCCGGCTCGGCACGCCTACTACTATCTGCGGGTGGTCGAGAACCCCAGCCTGCGCTGGAGCTGGTACGACTGCCAGCGCCTCGCCCCGGAAGATCGTCCCGCCGTGTGCTCGGACGGCTCCTATCCCGAGACGATCCAGGAGATGGCATGGACGTCGCCGATCTGGTACCGGCCGGAGTAGGAGGCGGCGTGGCAAGTACGGCACAAGGGGGGTCAGTTCCGGAACTGGGTGCGCCGGCGCCCTCGCCGGCATCCGGCGCGAAGCGCCGGTCTGAGGTGCGAGTTCTCGCTCGTCCAGGTAGCCCCGCCGTGGCAGGACTCGTTCTGGCCGCTGCCTTGTTCGCCGGCTGCGCCGACGCCGCCGGCCAGGAACCGACGCTGGGCGAGAGCCTGGTGGCGCGCGGCCAGGAACACGAACTCGACACCGTCCGCGTGCCGCCGCCGGGCGACTTCATCGAGCACGAAGCCGCCGGGTTCGCCAAGGTCCTGTGTTCGGCCGTGTTTCTGACCGGGCTCGACTTCGAGGACGCCTGGACGCAGATCGGCGGGTTCACTTCGCGCCACCAGTACCGCGACCGGCTACCGGGACGCGTCCTCGACCGAGCGAACGGGCAAGTCCACATCACGACGGACACCGGCGTGACGCGGACCGCCATTCTCCACGGCGACCAGGGCTGCGTCGCCCTGCCGAAAGGAGAGGACGCGCCGTTCTACGAGACGGTTGCAGTCACCAGCACGCTTGACGAGAATGCCCCGTGGCCGATGGGCGACCGGCTGCCGGACGAGCCCTTCCCGGACGACATCGACGCGGAGAAGCTGGTGGCGGCAGTCGAGGCGGCGTTCGACCCGGACGCGATGACCCTCGCCTTCGTCGTGCTCCACCGCGGCCGGCTCATCGCCGAGCGCTACCGCGAGGGCATCGACAAGGACGCGCCGCTCGAGAGCTGGTCGATGAACAAGAGCCTGTCGGCGACCCTGATGGGCGTCCTGATCGAGCAGGGCGCCTACACGCTCGACCAGTTGGCGCCGGTCGATGCCTGGCATGAGGACCCGGACGACGTCCGCGGCACGATCCGCATCCAGGACATCCTGCGCATGTCGAGCGGCCTGCGCTGCGTGAACGCGGGAGACCCGGAGTACGACGAAGCGGCGATGGGCTACCCGGACCATCTCTACCTGTACACGGGTACGGTGAACTCGCACGTCTGGGCCACCGAGCGTCCGCCGCAGTGGCCGCCGAACACGATCGGCCGCTACCGGAACTGCGATCCGATCCTGACGAACCACCTCGTCCGCCTGGCGGTCGAGGAACGGGGCGAGAACTACCACCAGTTCCCCCAGAAACACCTCTTCGACCGGATCGGCGTCCGGCGCTTCGTGGCCGAGGCCGACCCCTACGGCAACTTCCTGCTGAACGGCTACGGCTTCGGGTCCGGCCGCACCTGGGCGCGGCTCGGCCAGCTCTACCTGGACGACGGCGTCTCGCCGACCGGCGAGCGCGTGCTGCCCGAGGGATTCGTGGAGTTCGTCAGCACGCCGGCCCCGGCCTGGGTGGCCGACGGCCGGCCGTTCTACGGCGGCTTCTTCTGGATCAACCAGCCGCCACGGGGCGGCCAGCGGCGCTACCCCTCACTGCCGGAGAGCGCGTTCAGCATGCAGGGCGCCGGCGGCCAGAGCACGATCATCGTGCCGTCGCACGGCATGGTGGTCGTGCGGCTCGGGCTATACGAGGGCTCGTTCGGCGGGCATGCCGATGCGGCGTTGCAGAGGGCGCTGGCGCTGCTGGTGGAGGCAGTGCCGGAGACGCTTTAGGCCGCTCGCCCGCCGCGAAGACGCTGTCAGCGCGGGCCGCCTGCGGCGGCAGCCGGCGAGGGCGCCGGCGCACCCAGTTCCGGAGGCATCTTCAGACCGTGCTCGTCGGTCTGAGGCGAAGCCTCGCTAGAACGTGAAGTAGCCGCCGACGTGGACGAGGACGATGTCCGGGCCGCCGGTACCGAAGCCGCGGTCGACGGAGATGCGGGCGCCGTACTTCCGCCCGAGGGTCAGGCCGAGGCCCAGGGTTTCGGAGACGTTGCCGCCGTCGTACTCGAAGCCGCCCCGGAGTTCGGGACGGATCAGCCGGTCGGCGGCTCCCAGGCGGAGCGAGAGGCCCAGCCTGGTCGCCGCGCCGGCGAAGTCGACGCAGCGATACGTCTCCTGCATGGCGTACAGGGACACGGGGCCGGCCAGGTGGCCGTGAACGCTGACGTAGTGACCGGGACAGGCCGGGCTGTTGCCTCCCACGAGGCCGGCTTCGAGCATGAACCGCTTCGCGGCCTCGACCTCGTCGGGGGCCTCGGGCACAGTTTGCAACTCAACGGGCGTCGAGAGGGCTTTCGTCGACGCGGGGTTCGGCGTTCCGGCCGCGCGAAGCCCTCCGGGTTCGTCCCGGGCGTGAACCGGGACTGCAAGGGTCAGAAGGAAGACTAGCGAGGGGAGCCGTATCCGCCGCATGGTCAGGCGCCGGGCTCTTCGGTGATCAGGATGTTGCGCAGCGCGTCGGCGCCGCCATCGAGTTCGCTGTCACCCGCCGGGAACTCGTTCGTCTGCAGCATGAACGTCAGGATATCGAGATACGTCTCGCGCGGCAGGCTGGCCGGGTTGTCGGTCGGCATGGTCGTGCGGATTGCCTCGTACAGCTCGTGCAGGGTCTTGTCGCCCCACAGGAACTGGAAGCTGACGCCGACCAGGCCCGGCGAGTTGCTGCCGCCGCCGAGATCTTCGCCGTGGCAGGTGACGCAGGTCTCCCGGTAGGCGACGGCGCCGCGTTCTGCCTGCTCGGCGGTGTAGACGCCGTCCCAGACGGTGGCGGTCGCCGCGACTGCCGCCGCCTCGCGGTCTGCCTCCGCGATCCGGGTGGCGCCCCCCGCGGCCGCCGGCAGGTCGGCCGGCAGCGCGAAGACGTGGATCGAGTTGCCGTTGCTCGGACGCCGGATGTGGGGGATCAGGTCGCGCGGCACCATCGTGGCCCAACTGGCGCCGCCGGTTCCCACGGGGATCGCGACGTACTGGCGGCCGCCGGCGAGGTAGGTCACCGGGAAGCCCTGGGCCGAGGTGGGCAGCCTCGACTGCCAGAGGATCTGCCCGGTGCGGGCGTCGTAGGCGTAGACGTAGCGGTCGTAGTCGCCCGCGAAGACGACTCCGCCTCCGGTCGCGAGCGCGGCGGTATTCATCGGCGACAGCGTGCGGTGCCGCCACATGATGTCCCCCTCGCGGACGTCGATGACGAGCAACTCGCCGAGGTTGCCGCCGGAGTAGGGGTGCAGCGTGTTGATCCGCTTGACCGGACCCGCGCCGCCGCCGCCGAGCACCCGCTCGACCGGGCCGAACGTCGCCAGCTCGCAGTTCATCGTCATTGGGATGTAGAGGGCGCCGGTGTTCGGGTCGTAGGACATGGCGCGCCAGCTCTTGAAGCCGGACGTGCTGGGGCACATGTTGATCTCGACGCCGATCTCCGGGATCAGTTCCGGCCGGTAGGTCACCTCGCCCGTCTCCCGGTCCACGTCGACCAGGTTCTGGTAGCCGACGTCGATCGCGTCCAGGAACTCGCCCGTCTCCCGATCGAGCTCCCAGAGGATGCCGAGCTTGCCCATCTTGTAGAGCTTCTTGCGGCCGTCGACGTCGATGAGGAGCGACTCGAACACCTCGTCCATGTCGTGGGTCTCGCCGGGCAGGTACTGGTAGTACCAGAGCAGCTCGCCGGTGTCGGGATCGAGCGCCAGGCTCGAGTTCGTGTACAGCGCGTCGCCGTCCGTGCCGCGGACGGAGCGGGCCCACGGCTTGGCCTGGGACGTGGCCCAGTAGACGATCTTGAGCTCAGGGTCGTAGCTGCCGGCGATCCAGGCGTCGCTGCCGGCACGGAAGCGCAAGGGCAGGTCGCCCCAGGTGTCGCCGCCGGGCTCGCCGGGGCGCGCGATCGTCGATGTGCGCCAGATCTCTTCGCCGGTGTCCGGATCGTGGCCGGTGATGAAGCAGACGTCGTCCTTGTAGCGACCGCAGCCGGTGATGCCGGTGACCAGATTGCCGTTGGCGACGATGGGGCCCGCGGTGTAGCGGTAACCGAGGCTCGTGTCCGCGGTCTGCGTCTCCCAGATCAGCTTTCCGCTCCTGGCGTCGAGCGCGAAGATCGTCGCCCGCGAACTGGCGCCGAAGATCCGGTCGCCGTAGATCGCGATGTTCTTCTGGACGCCGCGGCCGAAGGCGCCCGTTCCGTCACCCACCGGCTCCGGCCGGTACTCCCAGAGCAGGTCGCCGTTGGCGGCGTCGAGGGCCTGGACGACGTTGCCCGGATTCGGCACGTACATCACGCCGTTGTGGATCAGGGGCGCGGCCTCCTGCGGGCCGGTGTCGTCCATCGCCCACGCCCAGACCAGTCGTAGCTGGCCGACGTTCTCGGGCGTGATCTGGTCCAGCGGGCTGTAGCCCCAGGCGTTCTGCGTCCCGCGCCAGTGGAGCCACTGGCCCGGCTCCGGGTCGTTCAGCATCTCCTGCGTGACCGGCACGAAGCCGGTCTCCTGGGCGGAGAGGCCGGCGCCCAGGAACGAAACAGCGGCCAGCGAGCAGACGAGGCGCGTCAACGACTTCATGCGGAAGGCGCGATGCTACTTCACCGTGACGTCACTTGCCGGCTAGAGTTCGCGTCTTGTCGTTGAGAACAGCGAGGAGACGGAGGTGCTGCATGAAGAGCGCTAGCGCGGCCGAGCGCCCGGAGACCGGCGCTTCGCGCCGGATGCCGGCGGGGACGCCGGCGCACCCAGTCCGGATGGTGGTTGCGACGCTTGCCCTGGGCTTCGCGTTCAGCGCCGTTCTGGCGGCCCAGGAGGCGCCATCGACCTTCGTGCGGGTCACGAACGAGATGCTGGAGAACCCGCCCGATTCGGAGTGGCTCATGTTCCGCCGTACGCACGACAGTTGGGGCTACAGCCCGCTTGACCAGGTCGACCGGGAGAACGTGGGCAGCCTGAGCCTTGTCTGGGCTCGAGAGGTGGAGGTGGGAACGTCGGAGATCACGCCCCTCGCGTACGACGGCGTGCTCTACATCCCGTCGTTCGAGGACACGATCGAGGCCGTCGACTCGACGACCGGCGAGTTCATCTGGCGCTACACGCGGGAGCAGCCCGAGGGTCTCTACGCGCAGGTCGGCTTCAACGCGAAGAACAACCGGAACATGGCGATCTACGACCGGCTGATCCTGAACAACAGCGACGACAACCACGCCTTCGCGCTGGACGCCGAGACCGGCGAACTGGTCTGGGAGACGCAGATCCTGGACTGGGAGGTCAATCCCGCCACCCACAGCTCGGGCCCGATCGTGGCGGATGGCCGCGTCGTCTCCGGACGCAGTTGCCGGCCCTGGGGCGGTCCGGAGTCCTGCATCATGATCGCGCTCGACGCGCTGACCGGGGAGGAACTCTGGCGGACACGGACGATGCCGGCGCCCGGCGAGCCCGGGGACGAAACCTGGGGCGACGTGCCGTTCGAGAAGCGCCACCACGTCGGCACCTGGATGGTCCCCAGCTACGACCCGGAGCTCGAACTCATCTACTTCGGCACCGCCGTCACGTCGCCGGCGCCGAAGTTCATGCTCGGCGGAACCGATCTGACGCACCTCTACCACAACTCGACCCTGGCGCTCGAGGCGGAGACCGGCGAGATCCGCTGGTACTTCCAGCACCTGAACGACCACTGGGATCTCGACCATCCGTTCGAGCGGATCCTCGTCGACCTCCCCGTGTCGCCCGATCCGGAGGCGGTGCGCTGGATCCGGGAGGGTCTCGAACCGGGCGAGACGCGCAAGGTGATGACGGGCATCCCGGGCAAGACCGGCTTCGTGTACACGCTGGACCGCGAGACCGGGGAGTTCCTCTGGGCGCGGCCGACCGTGCCGCAGAACGTGGTCGTCGACATCGACGAGACGACTGGCCGGGCTGTCGAGAACACGGAGATCATCTTCACCGAGCTGGACCAGGAGATGCTGGTGTGCCCGACCTGGATCGGGGGCAAGGACTGGGAGGCCGGTTCGTACAGCCCGCTGACCCGGACGATGTACTACCCGCTGCGCAACATGTGCGCCCGGATGCTCGTGACCGCCGACACGAACAGTCCGCGGGCGCAGGCGTTCGAACAGCAGGTCGCGATCTACAACCTGGCCGCCGATCACATCAAGGCGCCCGGCGAGGAGTACCTCGGCACCGTGTACGCGATCTCGGCGGTTACGGGCGAAACGAAGTGGCTTTTCGAGACGGAGGGCTCGACGTACTCAGTCGTCGCCACGGGCGGCGGCCTGATCTTCGGCGGCGACGCGCTTGGACACTTCCGCGCCTTCGATCACGAGACCGGCGAGGTGCTGTGGGAAGTCAATGTCGGCGCCCCGGCGATGGGCTATCCGATCTCCTACGCCGTCGACGGCCGCCAGTACGTGGCCATTTCGACCGGGCCGGGAAGTCTCCGCCACACGCCCGAAGGCGCCGCTCGCGCCCGGGGCGGGAGTCTGTTCGTGTTCGCGCTGCCGGAGGGCCGCCAGGACTGAATCTCCAACAAGGTTGTAGGGGCTGCTAGGATCCAGGAATCCGAATCAACCCCGGCGCGGCTGAGCGCGTCGCGTGAAGGCAGGCGTCCGGTCCTTGACGGAGGTTCCTGGTGGCAGAGCGTCCCACCTACGCCTTCGGGCCGTTTCTTCTCGACGCCGCGGAGCGCCGGTTGCTCCGCCGGGGGCGGGTCGTGCCAGTGCGGCCGAAGATCTTCCAGACGCTGAAGGTGCTCGTCGAGAACCGCGACCGTGTGGTCCACAAGGACGAGTTGATGGCGATGGTGTGGCCCGACACCAACGTGGCCGAGAGCAACCTCACGCACAACCTGTCCGTGCTGCGGAAGATCCTGGGCCAGGATGGGGAGACGCAGTACGTCGTCACGGTTCCCGGCCGCGGCTACCGCTTCACGGCCCCGGTCAAGATGCCGGTCGGGGGAGCGATCGCGGTGCGGCCCTTCGCCAACATGACGCCCGATCCGGAACAGGACTTCTTCTGCGAGGGGTTGGTGGAGGAGGTCGTCGAGGCGCTGGTGCGGGTCGATGGACTGCGGGTCGTGTCCCGGACCTCCTCGTTCGACCGAGGGCTGTCCCGCCTGAGCGCACCCCGGTTCGGCCGGAAGCTGGGCGTGGCGGCGATCCTCGAAGGCAGCGCACGAAGGTCGGGCGACCGGGTGCGGATCTCGGTTCAGCTCATCCGGGTCGCCGACGGCATCCATCTCTGGTCCCGCCACTACGACCGGGTCCTCGGCACGATCTCCGAGATTCAGGTTCAGGAGGATGTCGCCCGGGCGATCGCGCGTCGGGTGAAGGTCGAACTCCGGACTCCCAATGCCCGCCGGGCGAGGCGGCTCCGGACGGACAACCAGGAGGTGTGGCGAGCCGAGTGGGGCTGACCCCACTGGGTGCGCCGGCGCCCCCGCCGGCAGCCGGCGCGAAGCGCCGGCCTCCGGGCCTTTGTTCCTAGCGGCCGGGGACCCGCAGCCCGTCGAGCAGGGTCTCCGTGGTCTGCCGGATCAGACCCTCCACCTCGACTTTAGGGTCGATCTGGCCTTCGATCAGCAGCGAGGCCAGGCCGTGCACCGCACTCCAGGCCACGTAGGCCCTGGCGCGCGGGTCTCCGGGGCCGATCTCGCCGCTCTTCTGGTGCGATTCGATGACACCGACCAGGTGCTGCAGGAGACCGCCGGCTGCCTCGCGGAGTTCCGGCTCGTCCTGGCGGGCGATCGCCTCCTTGCCCCACATCAGGCGGTAGTGGGCCGGATGCTCCAGCGCGAAGCGGACGTACTCTTCTCCCATGCGGAGGAGCCGATCCAGGCGCGATGGCGAGTCGGCGGCGATCGACTCAAGGCGCCCGCGGAGACGCTTGAACCCCTGAACCGCCACCGCGATGAGTAGCGCCGTCTTGTCCGGGAAGTGACGGTAGGGAGCGGCCCGCGACACGCCGAGGCGGCCGCCGATCGCCCGCATCGTCACGCTGGCGGCGCCGCCCTCCGAGATCATGGCCGCGGCTTCCTCGACGAGGGCGGTTCGGAGATCTCCGTGATGGTAGGCGTGTACTCGCTCGGCCATAACCGATTATGGCCAAGGCGGATGTTGACAATGTCAACCTCGCTGTGTATGTTGACTCAGTCAACATTCTCCAGGGAAGGAGAGCACCCGTGAAGAAGAGGAAGAAGAGACCGAATAGCGGAGGCGGCAGGTACCATCGATCGAGCCGGATTTCGTGGCTGGCATTGAGGATCTGCCTTGCGGGATGCGTGATGCCAGCCCTCGGGCATGCGGGTTCGGAGCCGGTGCCGGCATTCGTCCCGGAGCGTCACGAGGTCGTCCTCGGCGCCGCCGAACGCCTGACCGTGCTGACCGGGTTCCTCCTGGACGACCCGGTTTCAAACCTGGCTGCCGTGCACATCGACGGCGACGGCGACCGCCGGCTGCGCATCTTCAGCTTTCGGGACGGCGACCGGTCGCCGGCGCTCGAGGCCACCCTGCGCCGCGACGTGTCGTTCGTGGACGTCGCGAACGTCGACGGTCGAGACCGCCTGGTTGCCTACGGCGGCGGCCGGCTGACCTGGTTCGATCCGGCGTCCGGGGAGGAACGGGAACTCGTCACCGTGACCTCCGACTTCAAGGCGTCGCCGAGGCGCGAGGTCCTGCACGTGGACATCACCCGCGATCTCAACGGCGATGGCCGCGACGACCTGGCGGTGCCGCATGGCCATGGATTCCATGTACTCGTTCAGGCCAGCGGCGGCCAGGAGAACGGGGACACGTTCTCGGAAGCGCTCAGGATCGGGCCTGACGCCGGCCTGGACCGCGTCTACGGCGCCGACGGCTACCGGTACACCCCCTGGGAGGAAGGCGGCCGCATCCACCAGATGGACTACGACCTGGATGGCCGCGACGATCTGGTGTTCTGGAACGGGGACCACTTCGCCGTCCATCTTCAGAACGCGCGTGGACTGTTCGACCGGGAAGCCACGACCTTCAGGACAGGGATCACGTTCGACTCGGACCAGATCGCCTCGCTGGCGGCGCCTGAGGGCATCCGGAGACGGCGGCTGGACCACATGCCGGAAGGGGAGAGGACCGGCAGGGTGCTGCACTCCCTGACCGACATGAACGGGGACGGCCTGGCCGATCTCGTCGTGTTCGCGCTGAAGGGCTCGAGCCTCTGGAAGATGCACTCGTCCTACGAGGTCCACTTCGGCGTGGAGGCGCCCGGCGGCGGCACGGAGTTCTCGCCGGAGGCCAGCGCCGTCGTGGAGTCCCAGGGCATCATCGCCGGCGTCGACCGGCACGACTTCGACGGCGACGGCCAGATCGACGTCGTGCTGACCACTTTCGACCCGACTGTCTTCAGCGCCGCGCGCGTCCTCATCATGTCGATCTTCACCGGCGCCGGATCGTTCGACCTCGAGTTCTTCCGCATGGAGGACGGCCGCTACGGGCGCCGCCCGGCCGCCGTGCGGGAGATCAGGCCCAGGTCTCCACGGAAGTCCGGCGAGAGAACGTTCTGGCCGGCGGTCCTGCTGGGCGACGTGAACGGCGACGGACGCTCGGACGCGGTGATCGCCAGGAACCGCAAGGCGCTCCACGTTCACCTCGGCGCGCCCGGACCGGACCTGTTCTCGAAGAGGCCGCGGCGAATCGCGACCCCGGTGCCCGAGGACGAGGAGTACACCTGGCTGGCGGACCTCAACCAGGATGGCAAGCAGGACGTTCTGATGCACCACACATCGGTGGCGGCGCCTCATCGCCTGACGGTGCTGATGTCGCGGTAGAGGGGCCTGCGCTTAAAGCTGGAACAGCCGCGTGACCTTGACGATCAGGGCCCGGTTGTCGAGCCCCGGAAAGCCCCGCGTCAGCGTGTCGCGCTGTTCGTTGTAGACGACGAACAGCTCGCTGCCGGGCTGGTACTCCCAGCGCAGCCGCACGTTTGCCGCCAGTCCGCGGCTCTCGGAGTCGTACTGGAACAGCGCGGTCACGAACATCCGTGGGGTCATCGTGTAGACCGCGCGGAGATCGACGAGTTCGACGTCGAAGTCGCCCTCCGGCAACTCGACGCGGTTGAACGAGACGCCGGGTTCCAACAGGAACTGCGAGTGCAGTTTGACGCGACCCCAGCCCCAGCCGAAGGACGTCTTGCTGCCGCTGTAGAAGTCGCCGTACTCGAGAAAGAACCCGCCGGACAGCCGCCGCTGCTGGCCCAGTTGGAGGTCGGCCTGCAGGTACTCGAAGTCGTAACCGCCGACGCCGAGCGTGATGTCCGAAGCGATGGGGAAGGGGTGCGGGAGAAACTCGTAGGCCCGCACCCAGGTCAGTTCGAGTTCGTCCCCGTTCTGGAACTCGATGCCGAACTCGCCCTCCGCCTCCCGCGTTTCGAGCAGGCCGGCGCCGTTCTCGATGTAGGACATCGACCCGGTCCAGGAGTACTTGCGCACCAGCCTGCTGCCGGCCGGCCGCGGGCTGAACCGGACCTCGCCGTAGGAGCGGCGCATGTCGTGGCGCCGGACGAATCCGATGCCGGGGTTGAAGTCGTCGCCCACCCGCAGGCGCTCCAGCCGGACGCCGTAGCGGTCGCCGTTGTAGTCCATCTGGAGGCGATAGCTGGCGTCGTCTCCCTGGAGGCCGGGCGTGCTCGTTTCGGCCCAGTAGGTGTTGAAGGTCAGGTGGTCGAAGAAGGCGAACGTGCCGTCCACGCCGTAGGCCGTGTTCTCTCCCGTGCCCGTCTGGTCGAGCGAGCGGCGCGTGTAGATGACGCCGACGCTGCTCCGGCGCAGGATGTCCCGCTTGAGCCGCATCACGCCGAAGTTCGTCGCCAACGCCCCGGAGACCGGCTCGTCGTCCGCCTGGATGTTCAGGAGGCCGAGCGTGTAGCGGCCCGTCCGCCCGGTCAGGCGGGCGCCGGCCTCAATCGGCACGGCGCGGCCCCGGTAGAGGCCGATGCGCCGGCTGTAGAACATGGCCGGCGTGTCCCAGGATCCGCCGCCGCCGCCGAATCCGGCGCCCCGGGCCCCGCCGAAGCCGAAGGTGCCCTGGTTCTCCAGAAAGAAGTCGCGTTTCTCCGGGAAGAACAGGCTGAAGCGCGTCAGGTCGACCTGCTGCTGGTCGGCTTCGACCTGGGCGAAGTCCGTGTTGTAGGTGAAGTCGGCCGTCATGTTCTGGCTGATGCCGTACTTGACGTCGATGCCGATGTCGCCGTCCACCTCGTCCGAAATCTCGGGGGTCGCCAGCCGGTCGCTCACCATGTTGCCGACGAGCCAGGGCTTGAGCTCGAGGTTCTTCGCTGCCGGCGGCCCTTCCAGACCGACCAGGGTTGCCGCCTGCGACATCTGCATGACGCCCATCTCGCCGAGAGCCTCGGGGATGCGCACCAGGGTGGAGTTCTCGTTTTTCCACTGGGTGTAGCGCTGCAGGTTGATGCCCCAGACCTGCGAGCTGCCGGGGCGGTAGCGGACCGACCTGAAGGGAATGGCGGCTTCTACCGTCCAGCCGCCTTCGAACCTGCCCGACCGGAGGTCCCAGACCGGGTTCCAGTCCACGTTCATCCGTCTCTCGTCGGTGATCTGGCCGTCGAAGCGTCCGCCTGAGGCGTAGACCGTGAAGATGAAGGCGTTACGGCGGTCGAAGAAGGTGTCGAGCGCGATGTCGACGTAGTCGTCCCCGCTCCACGAGTCGCGGCGCATGTCGGTGGCGGCGATGCGGTCGGGGTCTTGCCAGCAGCGGAGCGAGACGAAGAGCGTCTTCTCGTCGAAGGTGATCCAGACCTCCGTCCTGTCGGTGGAGGGCTCTCCCGGCCGAGGTTCGACCTGAACGAAGTCGGAGATCGGAGGCACTGCGTCGTAGAGAGGCTCGTCGAGCCTGCCGTCGATGCGCAGCGGCGCCTCCAGGCGCACCGCCCGGACGGTGGCCCGGCCTGAGTCGTCCCGGCTCACCGTGGCCGGCGCCACGGGCGGCGGCGGTCCGTCGAAATCGGCGGGAAGGTGTGCTGGCGCGGTCACCGGCGCCGGCGTGCCGGGCGGGGGAGAGCCCGCCGCTTCCTGCCGCGCGTCGGCGGCCTGGGCGAGCGCCATGCAGGCGAGGAGCCACCAGCCTGCAACCCGAAGCCGCGATAGCCGACGGGCGGAGCGCGAGCACGAACGAACCGGGTCTACGGGACTTGCGCGCATGGTTCCCTTACGTTGAGGTCGCTCGAAGGTTGACGGACCGCCGTGCATACCGGTTCCGGCGCCGGGGACCGCCGGTGCCCCCGTCGGCGGCCAGGAGGCGTGCCGCCGCGAGGCCGGCGCCACTTCGGCGTCGAGTTCATGCGGGCGCCGACGCTAGCCGATCCGGTTCCGCCCCGCGTTCTCCTCCTGGTGCAGGGTGACCGGCCAGCCGGGGAACTGGCCGCCGCCGCCGCTGTCGGCCGTGCTGAGGAAGCGGAACGCCTCGACCCGGTAGGTCCTCGCCTCCGTGTCGACCGTGACCAGGCCGAAGCCGCTGCTCTTCTGGTGGGCCCGCTCGTAGGGGTCGCGCGCGACGCCGACTTCCGGGTTGCCGATGGCGTAGACGTAGACCCGGTTGCCCAGCGGATCGCGGAACTCGCCGGTGTGTGCGTAGCCGTGGCGGGGCCGGTTCCGGTGCGGCGTTCCCACCTCGTCCGGCCGCCACCAGCGCGGGTAGCCGGCACTGATCGCCGGCGTACAGAAGGCCCAGGATCCGTCGCGCTGCGCATCGGCGCCGTACTGGACGAGGGAAGGCAGGTGCTGGTCCCCGCAGACGTGCAGGCACTTCGCCTTCCGGAGAATGCGGACGAGCCGGTCGCGCGGCGTCTGCGGCCAGCCGCCGCAGTCGAGATCGGCGATCAGGTAGTCGTCGTAGCCGCCGTGATGCGTCGCGACGCCCGCGAACACGGTCTGGCTGAGCAGCACCTTCATCGTGTGGCCGCGCCAGTCGCCGGCCCACTGCTCCAGGAACTCCTCCTGCCGTTCGCCGAGCAGAGCGAGGCCGGGCGCATCGAGCGCTGCGGTATCCAGTTCCGGGTCGAGCACGTGGTCGGCACGGCCGGAGCCGGTGTCGACGTGTTCGGGGCCGCTCTTGAACTGCCGGTCGGCGAGGATCGCGAAGCCGACGCCGCCGTAGACCATGTCGCCGTAGTAGACGCTGATCTCCTGCTCGACCGGCGCCGGATCGAACGGGTCCGGATGGTGGGAGGCGTTCGTGCGGTGGACCACGTTGACCATCCGCGCCGGCTCCCGGTAGCCGCCGAGCGAGGAGGTGCCCCGCCCCGTGTCCATTGCCTTTCCGCCCTCGCCCCAGATGTTGCCCTGGAACACGTCGTGGTCGTCCGGGATGCAGAGTGTCGGCCGGTCGCGCATCGCCTCCCGGAACGCCCAGCCGAACATGTAGTACTTGCGCAGGTAGTTCAGGATCGCCGGGCCGGCCGGTTCGCGGATCAGGCCGTAGCCGCCGTGGTTCTCGTAGAGCTGGTCGCCGGAGAAGAACAGCAGGTCGGGATCGCGGGCAAGAACATGGTCGCCGACCGGCGCGTAGGGGAAGGAGTAGTCGTTCTGGCAGGTGAGGCCCGCCAGCCGCAGCGGCCGGCCGGCCGGGTTTGCCCGGATCGTGCCCCGCCAGTCGTGCTCCGTCTCGCCGCCGTCGGTGTGGGGCTCCCGGTACACGAGCCGGAACGGCGCCGCCGCGCGCTCGTTCCAGTTGGACAGCCGGAAGGTCGCCGTCCAGGCGTCCGCGTCGAGTTCGGCGAAGCCGTGGGATCGCCACTCCGCGTCGTGCTCCGTCAGCAACTCGA
>JAJDZH010000209.1 GCA_022824725.1 Thermoanaerobaculia bacterium
CGACCGCTCGCACCGCAGTCCTTCCCTACACTGCCACCGGCGTCAAGCTGAACACGCGTGCGTACCTCGTCGCCGTTGCCAGGTCGCCTCGACGCAGGGCCTGCCGCACGTCGTCGAGCCGGTACGCATCCTCCAGAGACAGGTGCGGCGACCATTCTTCCGGTTCTTCCAGCAGTTCGACGTCGACTTCCGCGACGTAACTCCCCTCGTGAACGAGCTTTGTCCTCTTGGTTCGCTTCATCTCCTCCTCGAACGCCTCCAGCGTAGACCAGCTTCAGGACCCGCAGAGCCCGACGACGGTCAGTCCGTGTCCAGAACGTGAGATCCCCGAGGAACCCGGAGGCGAAGACGGCCTCCCGGGGCGCGCGCCAGTGTAGGTGGTCTCCCTGATCATGGTCCCGCCTCCTTCCGCCGAGTTCGATGGACGAAAAGGCCTGCTCGCCGCCTGCCGGCCGAAGCGTACGCGACCCCGGCAACCCGGCCTCTGGCCGGCATTGGTTTCATGGACGCCGTCGCCGGCTCCTCCGTATACTCCCAGGCATGTCCGTGACGCTGCTCGAACAGCCGCCGCCGACCGTGCCTCGGAGACCTGGTCCGTATCGCCGGGCCGACTACGCCGCGCTTCCTGACGAACCCCGGTGCGAACTGATCCATGGCAGGTTCTACTTGAGTCCCAGTCCGATTCGGATCCACCAGTTCGTGGTTGGCCACATCGGCCGCGTCCTGCACGACACAGCCGACGCAACCGGTGGAGAAGCGATCGTCGCGCCGATGGACGTCCACCTCGCCGACCACACAGTGGCGCAACCCGACGTCCTGTACGTCTCGCCCGAGCGGCAGAAGATCCTGCGATCCTGGGTCGAAGGCGCGCCGGACGTGGTCGTGGAGGTGCTCTCCCCCAGCACCGTGCGCATGGACCGGCTCCTGAAGCTGAACCGCTACGCGGAGGGCGGCGTCAGGGAGTACTGGCTCGTCGATCCCGCGGCGAGAACCATCGAGTTCCTCGTGAACGACGGCGAGCGCTTCGTCGTTCACACGCAGGAGCGTGGTTCCCGGGAATCCCCCGCCGTGGCCGGTGTCGAGCTGGACATCGACGAGCTCTGGGAGGCTGTGGAACGGAAGTTCGGGCCTTAGCCCCCAAGGCACTCGCCGGGAGCGGTCAGGAGAACACGCGTGGTTTGAACTCCGGCGCGTTGACGATGCGGGCTCGGTTGCCGGTCGCTCGGACGACGAACAGGCCCCGGCGTTCCGCTCGCCGCCTCACGGCCCTGGTGCTTCGGTAGCAGGCCACCGCGCCGTAGACGCGCCGCCCCCGGCACACCCCGGACGAATCGCACAGGTCGGACACCTTGCGCAGGAGTCGGTTGACGTCGCTCGATCTGAGCCTCAGCCTGACCTCGACGAGAACCACCTCCGAGGCGCTCCCGGCAACGATCTCGATCGCGTAGCGCTCTCCGTCCAGTTCCCCTGTCATTCGCCGCGCAGTGGATCGCAGATCGATGCCGCGCTGCTTCAGCAGAGGAAGGAGATCGCCCTCGACGAGGCGATTGCCGAGAATCTCCTCGTCCGTCATGAACAGCCTCTCGGCCTCCTCGTACCAGCGGCCGGTCTCCTTCCTGCTCTCACTGAGTGAGTCCGTTTCGTTCCTCCCTTCGCCTGATTCTCCACACGCTCGGCGCGTTGCTCCGGCAACTCCGGACGCGGCACGGCCTACCTTCCGGGAGCGGCGTCGCCTCGAAGCAGACGAAGATAGCGCGAGGCTTGAGGTGGTCCTTCGCCGGGCTATGGTCGAACTCGTGTACGGGTTTGAAGAAGGTGGCGTGCCCTGCTGAGATCGGTTTGTCAGAAATCGACGTCGCGGCCATGGCAGAGCAGTATCAAGTTTCTCGGGGCTTGGTCACGTTTCGGGTGAAGGTCACCAAGCAGTATCGGCGCCTCATGCAAGCGAAGTGAGACTCTGGCCGGGCTGTGATCGCGGCCAGTCGAAGACGGAGTACACCAATGCCACGCAGAATCCTCGCCGAGGAGATTGCCTTCTACGAGGAGCACTTCAAGGAGTACAGCCAGAAGTATGCCGGTCGTCACCTCCTGATCCACGGTTCCGGCCTGATCGGCGTCTACGAGGACGAGGTGGAAGCGTGCTGCGACGGCTACAGGCAGATCTGGCGCACGGGGACCGAGGAGCAAGGCTACCTGGTCGTGAAGGCGGGCGACCCGGCCGTGAAGACGGTCACGGTGCCGCTTTCCGTGCTCTGGACGACGCCGGCCGCCGCCGGCTAAGTTGGGGCTCCGGGAGGCTTGACCCAACGTCGCAGCGACGTTGCCGCACGTGGGGGCTGAGGCTCGGATGGTCCGGGCTCGCCGCTTCGCGGCATCGCGCTTGATGCCGGCGAGGGCGCCGGCGCACCCAGTGTTTCTACCCCTGCCGCTCGATCCACCAGTCGATGTGCTCCTCCAGCACGACCATCGGCATGGCGCCGCTGCCGATGACGGCGGCGTGGAAGGCCTTGATGTCGAAGCGGTCGCCGAGGGCTTCTTCGGCCTTCCGGCGCAGGCGGAGGATCTCCAGGTTGCCGATGCGGTAGGCGAGGGCCTGGCCGTGGATGTCGGCTGAGTAGCGCAGCAACTCCGTGGCGACCTCGACGTCCGAGTAGACGACGCGGGCGCTCATGTACTCGCGGGCGCGCTCGAGGTCCCAGCCGAAGTAGTTCATGCCGGTGTCGAGCACCAGGCGGCAGGAGATGAACATCTCCATGACCAGGCGGCCGTAGAGGTCGTAGGGGTCCTCATAGAGGCCCATCTCCTTGGCGAGGTTGGCGGCGTACTCGGCCCAGCCTTCGGTGAAGGCGCCGTAGCCGATCGTCTCGCGCCGGAAGCGGGGCAGGTCCTCGCGCTCGTTCGCCAGCGCGAGCTGGAAGTGGTGCCCGGGGATCAGCTCGTGGTAGATCAGCCCCTGGGCCGAGAACAGGGAGCGGTTCTCAAGGTCCGAGCCGTTGTAGCGGTACTCGCCGCGCGGGTTGGCGGCGGTCGGCAGCTGGTAGACGCCGAAGGTCATCGTCGCCTCGGAAGTCGGGTCGAGCCGACGGACGCCGTAGGGCGCTTCCGGCAGGACGTCGAAGTAGTCGGCGACGTGGGGTTCGATCTTCTCGATGTAGCCCATGTAGCGCTCCTCGACCTCTTCGGGCGACGCGGCGATGAAGCGCGGGTCGGCGCGGACCTGGTCGAGGAACTCCTTCATCGCGGTCTCTTCGGACGCGGCCTCGAAGCCGATCTCGTCTCGCAGCACCGCCAGCTCCGCTTCGATCCGCGCGACCTCGTCGAGACCGAGCTGGTGGATCTCCTCGGGGGTGAGGTCGGTCGTCGTGTGCATCCGGACGCGGTGGACGTAGAGCTCGCGGCCGCCGGGCGCCGTGCTCAGCCCAACCTGCTCGGGCGCCGCCTCCAGGTAGTCGTCGCCGAGTTCCGCCGTCAGGCGGCCCAACTGCGCGTCGATTCCGGTCTCGACCGCCTCGCGGACCCGGACCAGGAAGTCGTCGCCCTCGTCGCCGACGCGGTCGGCGGCCGGCACGAACAACTCTTCGAGCCGAACCCGGTAGCCCTCGAACATCCCGACCACGGCCGGGACCTGGGCCTTGGGCAAGTAGATGCCGCGTTCCTTCTGCCCCGCCACCTTGTCGGCGAGTTGCCCGATCCCCTGGGCGTACTCGTCGAGCAGGTGGAGGTAGTGGGCGCGTTCATCGTCGGTTCCGACCGGAGCGGAGCCCAGCACCTGGTGGAGGATGTTCAGGCTGAAGCCGCCGGCCGCGTAGGGCGTGATGTTGAAGTCCGCCCAGTAGTGCTTCGGCGCCTCGACGAGCATGCCGAGGTTCCAGCGCAGGAGTTCGAGCGAGAGCCAGTCCTCGTGGTCGATCGCCTCCTCGTCGACCCCGGCCAGCCGGTCGAGCAGGTCCCGGGCGAAGGCGGCGTCGGCCTCGGCGGCCTCGAGCGTCGAGTCCGGGAAGTGCTCGACCCGCTCGCCGCGGCGGAACTTGAGGTAGGGGTCCTGGTCGGCGACGAACTCCAGGTACTCGTCGCCGGCGACGGCGATGAGGTCCGCGTCGGCGGAGCCGTCGCGGGAGTCGCCCGCGCTGCAGGCGATGAGGGGAAGGGCGAAGAGCGCGGCCAGGGGCGCTAGGAGTCTCATGATCGCCACAACCTAGCGGAAGATCGGTCGCCGCTTCGCGGCGCGTACTCTTGGCCGCCTTCGGCGGCAGCGGGTCAGAAGACCCGCGCACCCAGCCGGCACCCAGTGTCAGGCGCGCAGGTTCCGGGCGTACAGCACCGGCACGACGACCAGGTTGAGGAACGTCGACGTCAACAGGCCGCCGAGGATGACCTGTGCCATCGGGCTCAGGATCTCGTTGCCCGGCTCGCCGGCGGCGAGCACCAGGGGCACCAGCGCGAGTCCGGCAGTCAACGCGGTCATCAGGATCGGCGGCATCCGCTCCTCCGACCCGCGCCGGACGGCGGCTTGAAGCGACAGCCCCTCGCGGAGCAGGCGGCGGTAGTTGCTGACCAGCAGAACGCCGTTGCGCGTCGCGATCCCGAACAGCGTGACGAAGCCGACGACGGTCGCGAGCGACAGGACGCCGCCCCCGAGCGCCACCGCGACGACTCCGCCCACCAGGGCCAGCGGCACGTTGACGAGCATCGCCAGGGTGTCCCGGTGGCTGCCGAACTCCACGTAGAGCAGGCCGTACATTCCGGCCAGGATGAGCGCGATCAGGAGGCCCATCGTCGAAAAGCGCCGGCCGGCCTCCTCGAACTGTCCCCCGAAGGTCACGTAGTAGCCGGAGGGCAGGTCGATCTCGGCATCGACCGCGGCCTGTGCGCGTTCCACCGTGCCCACGAGGTCCGCGCCGGCGACATTCGCCGTGACCATCGCCACGCGCTGGGCGTTCTCCCTCCGGATCAGCGACGGACCGAGCGCATGCCGCACGCTGCCCACCGCGCCCAGGCGCACGAGATCGCCGGCCGGGGTCGACACCGGAAGCGCCGCGACCCGGTCCGGCTCGGCCCGGAGACCCGGCGGCAGGCGCACCGCGATGTCGGACGCCAGCCCTTCCTCCACGATCTCGCCGACGACGACGCCCTGGAAGAGCGCTTCCACCGCCTCGCCGAGGTCCGCCAGACTCAACCCGTACCGGGCCATCGCCGCGCGGTCGAAGTCGACGACGAGTTGCGGCACCGGCGACTGCTCCTGGTTCGACAGGTCGACGATGCCGGGCACTTCCCCGAGGACCTGCTCGATTCGCGCCGCGAGCGACCGCAGCACCGCGAGATCGGGACCGAAGACCTTCACCGCGAGGTTCGTCCTGGAGCCCGAGATCATGTGGTCGATCCGGTGGCTGATCGGCTGCCCGAAGGAGACCGTGGCGCCCGGAATCGCCGCCACGGCAAGGCGCATCTCCGCCAC
Organism: Thermoanaerobaculia bacterium; assembly: GCA_022824725.1. GTDB lineage: Bacteria > Acidobacteriota > Thermoanaerobaculia > Multivoradales > Multivoraceae > Multivorans. The sequence continues at coordinate 5,456 of JAJDZH010000209.1, forward strand.
GAGTTCGTCCTTGGAGCGGCCGTCTTCGAGCCGGGCGAGCACGACCTCCAGCTCGGAAGCGTTCACGCCCTGCACGTGCTCGTCCTTCTCCGCACGACCGGTGCGCCGGCTCGTCGAGACGACTTCGGGGAAGGCGAGGAGCGCCTCTTCGACCTGGCTGCCCAGCCGATCGCTCTCCGCTAGCGGGATGCCGGGCGCGCTGACCACCGACACGGTGAGCGACCCCTCGTTGAACGGCGGCAGGAAGCTGCGGCCCAGCCCCGGCAGTAGTGCAAGCGCGAAGGCCACGAGCACGGCCGACGACGAAAGCACCACCCAGCGATGCGAGAGGCACCAGTCGAGAGTCGGCGTGTACGCCCACTGGAAAGCGCGCAGAAGCCACGGCCCGCGGGTCCGAAGCGCCCGCGCCCGGCCGAGGAACAGGAGCGCCAGCACCGGCGTGACGGTCAGCGCCACGACCAGCGAGGCCGAGAGCGCCGTGATGAAGGCCAGGCCGAGCGGCCGCAGCAGGCGGCCCTCCAGGCCCGGCAGGAAGAAGATCGGAACGAACACGAGGACGACGATCAGGGTGGCAAGGAGGATCGGGCTCAGCACCTCCTTCGTCGCGGCCGCGACCACCTCTTCGGCCGGCCGGCGATCGCCTTCCGGCAGCCGCCGCTCGTCCCTCATCCGGCGGAAGATGTTCTCGATCGCGATGATCGCGTCGTCCACCAGCAGGCCGATGGCGATCGACAGGCCGCCGAGGGTCATCGTGTCGATCTGGAGCCCGAAGGCCGAGATGACCAGGATCCCGCTGACCAGGGACAGCGGGATCGCGAACGCCGAGATGAACGTGGTGCGGACGCTGCCGAGGAAGAGCGCCAGGATGACGATGACGAGGATCGCTCCGTCGCGAAGCGCCTCGGAGACGTTGCCGATCGCCACCTCGATGAAGTCGGCCTGACGGAAGTTCTCGCTCTCGAGGGTGACGCCTTCGGGGAGCGTCGTCTGCAGCCGCGCGAGGGTCTCGTCGATCCTCGCCGTCAGATCGAGCGTGTTGGCCCCCGGCTGCTTCTGCACCGACAGGATGACCGCGGGGCGGTTGCGGTAGGAGGCCGCCCCGCGCGCCGGCGCGGGCCCCCATTCGACGCTTGCCACGTCGCCGACCCGCAGCGGGATCCCGCCGTCGACCCGAACCACGGCGGCCGCCACCTCCTCCGGGCTGCGCGCGCGGCTTCGCACGCGGACGATGTGCTCCTCGCCGGCCTCCACGTGGAAGCCCGCCGCCAGACTGCGGCTCGACCGTGCCACGGCACGGGTGACGTCGGCGAGCGGAAGGTCGTTCTGGGCCAGAACGGTCGGTCGCACCGTGACCTGGAGCTGCCGCCTTTCGCCGCCGATCGGGACGACCTGGGACACGCCGGGGAGGGCCAGGAGAGTCCGCCGCACGACCGTCTCCGCCACCCGGCGCAGCTCCATCGAACCGACGCCGCCTTCCTCGACGGGATCCGACGTCATCGCGATGAACGTGATCTCGCCCATGATCGAGGAGATCGGTCCCAACTCCGGCGTCTCGGCCTGCGCCGGAAGATCGACCCGCTGCAGGCGCTCGCTGACGACCTGGCGGGCCCGGTAGATGTCCGTTCCCCAGTCGAACTCGACCCAGGCCACCGAGATCCCGTCGGCCGAGATCGAGCGCAACCGCCGCACCCCGGGCGAGCCGTTGATCGCCGACTCGACCGCGTAGGTCACCAGGAGCTCGACCTCCTCCGCGGCCATTCCCGGCGCCTCCGTGATCACGGTCACCGTGGGAGCCGAAAGGTCGGGGAAGATGTCCACCGGCAGGCTCAGGATCCAGACCGCTCCGCCGACAGTGAGAAGCGCGGCCCCGGCGACCACCAGCAACCGATGGCGGAGGGAGAAGCGAAGCAGTCGCTCGAGCGGGCCCATCGTCTCTCGCTCAGTGGACGTGGCCGTGGGCTTCGCCGCTCGCCATGAGCGACGAGCGGCGGATCGCGTCGCCGCCGCGGGTCACCAGGCGCTGGCCTGGCGCCAGGCCGCCGACGAGCACCTCGTCCCCCTGCCGGCCGAGCACCGTCACCGTCTGGCGCTGGAAGTCCTCGCCGGAGAGTTGCAGGAAGACGACCGGCACGCCGCCGTCGTCGACCACGGCCGAAGCCGGCACGACGATGCCGCTCTCCTCGCCGGCCATCAGCACCTGCGCCGCGACGGTCGACCCGAGCGCGAAACCCGAGCCGGCGAGGCCGGGGGCCTCGAGCAGGACAGTCACCGTGCCGGTCCGGGGCGAGAGCTCCGGTGAGACCGAGACGAGGGAGAGCCCCTCGTCGATGCGCACCGGGCCACTCTCCGGGTCGTCCAGCACGACGCCGCGCAGGCCGGCCACCGCGAGCCGCCTCGCATCCTGCGGCGGCAGCGCGACCTCGATCCAGACCACGTCGGTCCGAACCAGCCGGGCGAGGGAGTCGCCGGCTGAAACCGTCGCGCCGGGTGTGGTGCTGACGGCGGCGATCCGGCCGGAGAACGGAGCCTTGAGCGAGATGCCGGCGCCCTCCGCTCCGCCTTCACGCGAGGAACGGGCCGATTCGAGGTCCCGCTCCGCCGCCCGGTGACGCGCCTCGAGCGTGCGGGCCCGGACCCCGGTCTCCTCTACGTCCCGCTCGCTGACCGCTTCGAGCGCCAGGAGCTCGCGGAGCCGCGTGCTTCGCGATCGCGCACTCTCCAGCTCCACCGCCAGCGCCTCGAGCTCCCCTTCGAGCGTCGCCAGACTCCGCTCGGAAGCGACCAGCGGGACCACTCGAAACAGGGGCGCGTCCCGTTCCACTCGGCGTCCCACGAACGGCCAGGAACGGGCATCCGCGGGAGGCTGCACGACGCCGTCCACCTGCGCGGTCACCGTGCTCTCGCCGCCCGCCGGCGGCCGGAAGGTGGCCACGCCGGAGACGCTGCGTGCCAGGTGTCCCTCCTCGACCCAGGCGGTCGCGAAGCGGCCCTGCCACTGCTGCTCCTTGATGAAGGCCACGGGCTCGCCGCCGTCGGAACCGGCCGGCAACTCCGGCGCCTCGATGAGGCCTTCCGGTTGATCCGCCGCGCCGACGCGGACCCGGCCGCCCGGGATCTCCTCGATTCCCTCGCCGTCGTCGATCCGGAAGAAGAGGTCCGCCTCGCCGGTTCGCCGCGGGGTGACCTCGACGGGGAAGTGGCCGGGGTCGGCTGACTCGCCGGCGCGGAAGACCTGTTCGCCGGCGCCGTCGGCGAGAACGATCTCCACGGTCCCCTCCACCAGGGGTCCGAAGTCCGCCAGACGGGTGACGTGAGTGTGGGCCATCGCCGTGTGTCCGACCTCGAGAGCGTCGATCTCGGGGAAGACCTCGAATCGCTCGCCGAGAGCCGTGACCGTCCAGGCTTCGTGAGAGTGATCGTGTTCCTCGACTGGCGGCGAGCCGACGCAGGCCATGACGAACAGGGCCACGACGAACAGTGACAGCGAGGTGACGACGCTGCCGAGCACGGGAGTCGCCGCACACTGGGTGCGCCGGCGCCCTCGCCGGCTGCCGCCGCAGGCGGCCAGGTCAACCCGCCGGCCGCAGGGCCGGCGTCCAGTTCGGCCTTCCATCCACCTCATGACCCCGGCCCTCCTTCCCCGCTCGCCGCCAGCCGTTCGAGTTCACGGTGCGCCGCCAGCGCCGCCTCATGCAGGTCGAGCACCGCCAGTTCCGCCTCGGTCACCGAGCGGTGGGTCTCGAGCAGATCGGTCAGGCCGGCCTCGCCCTGCCGGAAAGCCGCCTCGGCGCCATCCAGCATTCGCTCGGTGGCGCCGAGTTCCCGCCGGGCCTCGGCGAGGGCGGCCGCAAGCCGGGCGAAGTTGATTCCCGCGGCGGTCCGCGCCGCGGTCGACTCGCGCTCCGCGAGTTCGAGCCTTGCCCGGGCGGCCTCCAGTGCTGCGCCCGCGGTCTGCCGCGCCGCCTGCCGCCGGTCGAAGAGCGGAACCGACCAGGCGACTCCGAAGATCGGTCCGTCCACGGAACCCAGTCCGATGTCCTGCTCCTGCCAGCCCAGCGTGACCTCCGGCGAGGCGGCGATCGGCCGGGTTGCAAGTTCCGCCAGCTCGGCGGCCCCCAGATCGGCCTGCGCGGCCCGCACCCGCGTATCCGCCCCGTCCAGCGACGGTACGTCCGGCAGCTCCGGCAGAACCGGCCGCGCGTCCACCGGCAAGCCAGGATGCCAGGCCGCCGCCTCGGCCTTCGCCCCTTCGGTCGCCCCGGCGGCGAGGGCGACGCGGGATCTGAGCGTGGCGGCGGCCAGCCGAAGCCGGCGCGCCTCGAGGCCCGAGGCCTCTCCCCGCTCCGCGCGGGACGCCTCGCGGCGGGCAAGCGACTCGACCCGCTCCGCCTGAGTCGAGAGTCGTTGCCGGCGCGCGGCGGCCACGGCCCAGCCGGCATAGGCCTCCCTCATCGCGAGGCGGTAGCCCAGCAGGTCGTGGGTCAGACGCCTCCGGGCGGCGCCGATCTCACCTTCCCGGGCCTCGATCTCCGGACGGCGCGCGGCGTTCGGAATCTGCCAGGAAACGAGAACGTCGGTCTGGCCGATCGGGCCGGCGGGATCCGCGCGGACCGCCTCAAGGACCGGATTGTCGAATGTCCGGGCCGCCAGCAGACGGGCCTCGGCGAGCCCGACGGCCCCGGCGCTCTCGCGAACCGCGGGGTGCGTCTCGTCGAGGACCGAGAGGAACTCGGCCTCGGTGACGACACGCCCGCCCTGGGAAGCGACGGCGACGGCGAAGAAGCCTCCAAGGAGGCCGATCAGGCTGTAGCGATGCATGCTGACTCCTTTCCACATCCAGGTTCCGGGCACGAATCGAGCCCGGGCCAGGGACGCGGATCAGAGCAGCAGCGCGCAGTGATTCCGGAAGAGCGGCGTCGGCGGCGGTCCGCGTCGGGATGCCGCGTTATAGGGAGACCCCTCGGCGAGCGTCAGGGACGCGGAAGACGGCAGCGCGAGCACGGCCGTCGCGGACGGGTCAGGCCGCTGCCCGCCCGTTTCCAGGTCCAGCGTGACGTGATGGTCGTGGTCGGGCACGACCTCGTCGTCGTGGTGATGGCCGTGGGTCGCCGACCTCGCCAGTTCCGCGGTGTCGTGCTCGTGTCCGGACGCGAAGAAGTGCGCCGCCAGGTCCAACGCGGCCGTGAACGCAAACGCACCCGGCGTCTGGCAGCCGAGCAGGACGGCGACCGCGACGACACGCTTGAACGGAGTGCTCACCGTGGTCACTGTGCCAGACGTGCAGCGGTTGGTCAATGAAGCCGAGGTCGCGAGCGTGGCGCGTCACCCGCTCAGGAAGTCGTCCGGGTATGGTGAAACGCCTCCACGAACCACCAAAGGTCCTACCCGCCAATGACGCCATGCTCCCCCCACCTAACGAAACTCCAATCCCTGACCTTCGCCGGTCTGCTTCTCTGCCTCGCTGCCTGCGGCGGCGACTACCCGCCGCCGCCCGAGACAGAGCAGATCCCCTTCAGCGAAACTCTCCACGGCGTCGACTTCGAGGATCCCTACCGCTGGCTGGAAGACCAGGACAGCCCGGCGACGCGGGCCTTCATCGACCGCCAGAACGAGTACGCCGAGCTGATCGTCGGCGAGCCGCCGGAGCGCGACTGGGCGCGGCGCCGGCTGCGGGAACTGGTCGACACGCCGGCCGTCGGCTCCCCGAACAAGGCCGGCGAGTACGAGCTCTTCACCCTTCGCCGGGCTGGCGAGGAGCTGGCGTCCATCGTGCGCAGGCCGGCGCCGGAGGACGCGGAGGCCGGGCCCGCGAAGATCGATCCGGCGGGCGAGTACGAGGTCCTCATCGACCCGTCGGAAGCCGGCGGCGACTACGCGCACCTCGGCATCGTCGGCGTTTCGCCCGACGGGAAGCAGATGCTCTACAACGTGCGCATCGGAGGCGCGGACGAGACGACGGTCCGCCTGCGCGACCTGGAGCAGAACGTCGACCTCGACTTCGAGCTGCCGCGGGCGCTGAACGACCAGGCGTTCTTCGCCAGGGACGGCAGCGGCATCTACTACGCGGTCCGCGATCGCCACGAGGGTCCGAGGGTCCGTTTCCACCGGTTCGGCACCGACCGGGCCGAGGACGAACTCGTGTTCGGCGAAGGAATCGGTCCCCGCGCCTTCGTCCGCGCCGAGCAGATCGACGACGCGAGGCTGCTCGTCGGCGTCCAGCACGGATGGGCCAGGAGCGACGTGTACCTGGTGGAGATCGGCACCTGGCAGGCGACGCCCATCGTCGAGGGGATGGAGGCCCGCTTCAACACCCACCACAACGACGGCCGGCTGTTCGTGCGAACGAACCTGGGCGCGCCGCTCAACCGGTTGATGGAGGTCGATCTCGACCGGCCGGCTGTTGCTGACTGGCGCGAGGTCGTGCCCGAAGCCGAGGACGTCCTCCAGGGCGTGTCCGTCATAGACGGCAAGCTCTACCTGACCTACCTGCACCACGTCGCCAGCCGGATCCGCGTCTTCGAACTAGACGGCACCCCGGCCGGCGAGGTCGAGGTGCCCGAGCACCACAACGCCGGCATCCGAGGGGCCGGCGAGGGGAAGGCGCTGCTCTCGCTCGCCTCCTACCTGCAACCGCCTGTCA
>JAJDZH010000269.1 GCA_022824725.1 Thermoanaerobaculia bacterium
CCTGGCCAACGACCTGCCGGAAGAGACGGACACCGGCGGTTTCGACGTGGTGGCCGAGAACCAGGGCATCTCGCCGCTCCATGTCCGCAGCTACCTGACCGCGGCGGCCGGCGCGCTGGACGAGGCGCTCAGGGCCGGCCCGCGGCCCGAGACGCGGACGGTCGAGATCGACTACCGGAAGTCGCCCTATCTGAACGGGAACGCGGTCGGCGAGTACCTCGGCGCCGGCATTGTGAAGATCGTCGACGACGCGGCGGTCATGTTCTTCGAGGGCGGCTCGACCTACACCTTCCACAGCATGACGGAGGGCTTCCTCGTCGATTTGCCCGGCCGCTACCGGGTGACGCTCGACGTCTACCCCTACCAGGCGACGTCGCCGATCACGCTGACCCTCTTCCACGGCAACCAGCAGGGGGTCGCGACCGCCGCGCTGAACAGCCTGATCGGCTCATTCGACCTCGTGGAGCCCGAAGGCCGCGTCGTCGAGGTCGTTTCGTATCTCCGTCCGCGCGACCTGGTCGCTCCCTCCCTGGCCGACGCCTACCGGCCGCCTGACGACAAGGTCTCGTACTTCGCGCCGGAGCGCAACGTCCGGGACTACCCGTGGGAGGGCATCGCCTTCCGCACGATGACGATCGAGGGGCCGCTGTTCGACGAATGGCCGCCGCGGAGCGCGCGCGAACTGCTTGCGGGGATCGAGTTCGACGAGTCCGGCGAGCCGGTTCTCACCAAGAAACCCTACGAACACGTCGTCGACGTCGTGGCGCGCTTCGGACCACGGGCGTTCCGGCGGCCGCTCTCGGAGGGCGAACTCGAAACCTACGCGGCTCTGGCGAAGCCCGCCCTCGAAGACGGACTGCCGTTCCTCGAGGCCGTCCGTGAGCCGCTGCGCGCCATGCTGATTGCTCCGGCGTTCGTCTACCACGTGGGCAGCCGGGGGACGGCGCTGGACGACTTCCAGATCGCGACGCGCCTTTCCTACTTCCTCTGGCGCTCGATGCCGGACCGGGAGCTCCTCGATCTGGCAGCCGCCGGCCGCCTTTCGGACGGCTACGTACTGGCAAGCCAGGTCGACCGGATGCTCGACGATCCGAAGAGCGAACGTTTCATCGAGGACTTCGCCGGTCAGGCGTTCCGCCTCTATGAGATGAACGCGACGACCCCCGACAAGGCGCTCTATCCCGAGTACGACAGCCGGCTCGGACAGGCGATGGCCAGTGAGACGCAGCTCTTCCTGGCCGAACTCGTGGCGGAGAACCTCAGCGTCGGCAACCTGATCGACTCGGACTTCACCTTCCTCAATCGCCGCCTCGCCGAGCACTACGGCATCGATGGGATCACCGGCCAGCACATGCGCAAGGTGGCCATCCCCGAAGGCAGTCCCCGCGGCGGCCTGCTGACCCAGGCGAGCATTCACAAGATCACCGCCAACGGCACGACGACGTCGCCCGTGCCGCGCGGCAACTTCGTGCTCGCGAACCTGCTCGGTCAGCCGGCGCCTCCGCCGCCCGCGGGGGTGGAGGGCCTCGAGCCGGACACGAGGGGCGCCACCACGATCCGCGAGCAGCTCGACAGGCACCGCACGGACACGGTCTGCAACAGTTGCCACCGCAACATCGACCCGCCGGGTTTCGCACTCGAGTCGTTCGACCCGATCGGGGGCTTCCGCGAGGCGTACCGCATTCCCGGCGAGGAGGGCGCCGGCGGCTATCGCAAGGGCCTTCCGGTGGACGTCACCGGCACGACTCCGCAGGGACAGGTCTTCGTCGGCATCGAGGAGTACAAGAAGCTGCTCTACGGCAACGAGCTGGACCAGGTGGCGCGCCACGTCGCGTCCCAGTTGATCGCCTTCGCCACCGGCGCTCCCGTCGAGTTCGCGGACCGCGACGACGTGGAGAGCCTTCTGGGCAAGGTCAAGGACGAGGGCTATCCCCTGCGCAGCATGATTCGGGAGGTCGCGAGGAGCGATCTCTTCGCCAATCTCTAGGTACCAGGCAGCAGTCACTCACGGGAACCACGACATGCGCAAACCAATCGACAGACGCACCTTCCTGCGCGCCTCGGGCGTGGCGCTCGCCCTGCCGCTGCTCGAGACGATGCAGCCGTCGCTGCTTCATGCCGCGACCTCCGGAGACGCAGCGGCGCCCCGCCGGATGGTCAACATCTGCAACACCTTGGGGATCTACCCGGAAGCGTGGCTGCCGAAGCAGACCGGCGCCGGCTACGAGACGACCGAGTACCTGCGGATCATCGACAAGCACCGTGAGCACTACTCGCTGTTCTCGAACTACTCGCACGAGGACCAGACCGGCCGCCAGCCGCACAACTCCGAGGTCACCTTCCTGACGGCGGCCCGCGGCCCCGGCCGGGACGGCTTCAAGAACACGATCTCGATCGACCAGATGGCCGCCAACCATCTCGGCTACGTGACACGTTTCCCGTCGGTGACGCTTGGGACAGCGAGCGGGCAGAGCCAGTCGTACACGGCGAACGGGGTGATGATCCCCGCGGAGATCAGCCCGGCCAGGCTCTTCAGGAAGATGTTCCTGGCAGGCGCGCCGGAAGAGGTCGAGCGCGAAACCCGCAACCTGGCGAGCGGCGGCAGCATCCTCGATCGGGTCAGGGCCGAGGCCTCGGCGCTCCGCCGCCGCGTGAGTTCCGCGGACCAGGTCAGGCTCGACGCCTACTACGCCGCCGTGCGCACGGCGGAGCAGGAACTGAGCGAGGCCGGGGCCTGGCTCAAGCGGCCGAAGCCGGTTGTCGAGGAGGATCAGCCGACCGACATTCCCGACAAGGCGGACCTGATCGGCCGCGTCGGACTGCTGTTCAACATGGTTCCGCTGATTCTCGAGACGGACTCGTCGCGGGTGATCAGCATCATGATCCAGGATCACGGCGTCGTGCCGCAGGTCGAGGGCGTGAACGGGTCCCATCACAACCTGTCCCACCACGGCCAGGACGAGGCGAAGATCGCCCAGCTCAAGAAGATCGAGGCCGAGATCATCGGCGAGTTCGACGGGCTGCTGACGAAGCTCAGGGAGCGCGGCGACAGCCATGGCCCGCTGCTCGACTCGACAACCGTGCTGTTCGGCTCCAACCTCGGGAACGCCAACTCCCACGAGCCGAAGCACCTGCCAATCCTGGTCGCCGGCGGCGGTCTCAGCCACGGCAAGCATCACCGGCACGAGGCTGAACACGACGCGCCGCTCAGCAACCTCTACGTCACGCTGCTGCAGGCGATGGGGGTCGAGACGGATCGGTTCGGCCAGAGCACCGGCTCGCTGACCTGGTCGTAGGAACTGGCCG
>JAJDZH010000079.1 GCA_022824725.1 Thermoanaerobaculia bacterium
GGGGCGCAGCCAGTGGATCAGGACAACCAGCGCTTGCGGCGGCGGTAGTGCTTCACGTCGCGGTAGCTCTTCCGCTGCCCGACCTGGGTCAGGCCGAGGTAGAACTCCTTCACGTCGGCGTTGTCCTGGAGCTCCGCCGGCGTCCCCTCGAGGACGACGCGGCCTCCCTCCATGATGTAGCCGTAGTGGGCGATCTCGAGTGCGCGGCTGGCGTTCTGCTCCACCAGCAGGATCGTCGTGCCCTCGTCGCGGTTGATGCGCTGGACGATCTCGAAGATCTCCTGGACGAGGAGCGGCGCCAGGCCCAGGGACGGTTCGTCGAGAAGCATCAGCTTCGGCCGCGCCATCATGGCCCGGCCGATGGCCAGCATCTGCTGCTCGCCGCCGGATAGGAAGCCGGCCATCGAGCCGCCCCGTTCCTTGAGACGCGGGAAGTAGCCGTAGACGCGGTCCAGCGCCTCGTCCGTGCCGCCCTTGTCCCGCGCCGTGTAGGCCCCCGCCAGCAGGTTCTCCTGCGGCGTCAGGTGCTCGAAGACCCGGCGCCCCTCCATGACCTGGAAGATCCCGCGCCTCACGATGTCCTCGGCCGGCAGCTTGTCGATCTGCTCGCCCTCGAACTCGACCCCGCCGTCCGTCACCTCGCCGTCCTCGGGATGGAGCAGCCCCGAGATCGCCTTGAGCGTCGTCGACTTGCCGGCGCCGTTCGTGCCCAGCAGCGCCGCGATCTGGCCCTGCTCCACCTTGAGCGAGAGCCCCTTGAGCACGAGGATGACGTCGTTGTAGATGACCTCGACGTTGTTCAGGGACAGCATGGCGTCGATGCCTGCCCTACTCGGCCGCCTCCAGCGTGGAGGCCATCCGCATCTCGGTCACGGGCTGGAAGCTGCCTTCCCTGATCTCGAAGATCCTCATGCCCTTGATGCCGCGATGGTCGGTGGCCGTGAAGGTGACCGGCGCCGTCACGCCTCCCGTGTCCCAGTCGTCGAAGGTCTCGAAGGCGGCGAAGATGGAATCGCCGGTCACTTCGCCGGCCGCGGCCGCGCGTTCGATCGCCTCGGTCACCAGGCTGGCGACCGCCCAGCCCTGGCCGTAAAGCAGGCCCTCCTCGTCGATCGACCCGCCCTTCGACGCGAGGTACTCGGCCGCGTCGTTCAGGCCGTCGACTCCCTCGCCCGGCGGCGAGTAGATGATCGAAGCCAGCACGCCCTCCGCGGCCTCGCCCGCGAGATCCACGAGCACCTCGTTGCTGCAGTAGTTCAGGCAGGCGAAGCGCAGGTCCAGACCGAGATCCCGCGCGTTCTTGAGGGCCAGGGAAGCCGGCCCCGACGTGTTCTGGAACACGACCGTGTTGGCGCCGGATTCGGCGATCCGGGTCAGCGTGGCGCTGAAGTCCGTGTTGCCCCGCGCCATCTCGTGCGGCGCCATCTCGATGCCGCGTTGTATCGCGTACTCCTCGCCTCCCTGGCGCCACGGGGAGAGACCGAACGGACTCGGATGGTGCATCAGCGCGACGTTGGGCTTCTCGGCCCCCGCCGCTTCCGCCTCTTCGATCAGGTAGTCGAGCAGGATGAAGAGCTGGTCGCTGTAGGTCGTCCCGACCAGGAAGTTGAAGGGCGCCTCGGAGGGATCCCCCAACACATGGGAGAACGACGCGGAGACGAAGGGAATGCGGTCGGCCGCGATCCGGCCCCGCAGGGCCTCGGTGTCGCCCGTGCCCCAGCCCATGAACATGACCGATCCGGCCTGGACGTACTCGGAGTAGAGCTGCTCGGCCTTCGCGACGTCGTAGCCGTAGTCGTTCCACAGCAGCTCGACCGGACGGCCGGCGATGCCGCCGAGGTCGTTCAGCCGGGCGTAGTAGTCGCGAATCGCTTCCGAGTACATGGTGCCGACGTCCGAAGTAGCGCCCGTCAGGTCGAAGATCGCCCCGATCGTGATCGGCGCGTCCGCTTCGAAGACCGGATCGCCGCCTCCGCAGCCCGCGAGAAGAAGCAGAGCCAGGACGGCAGGAAGAACGAGACGGTTCATGGTGAGGTCTCCTCGGAACGGGCGCCGGGCACCCGGGAATCGCCGGTCGGTAACCGGCGGATCATATCCCTGAAACCGGCCGCTCCAGCGGAGCCGGCCTTGCGGCCGGCGCGTGTTCCTGGCCGCCTTCGGCGGCAGCCGGCGAGGGCGCCGGCGCACCCAGTACGCGGCCGGTTCCGGGTAGCCGGCCCTCAGTAGGAGAACGGCCAGACGCGGAAGTAGTCCTTCACGTTGCGCCAGAGTTTGGCGAGCCCTTCCGGCTCGAGGACCAGGAAGAGGATGATCACGAGTCCGAAGACGCCTTGCTGCACGTACGGCAGGACCGTCGCCGCCCAGGGCGCCGTGTCCTGCAGCGAGCGCCCCAGGGTGTTGATCATGGCCGGCAACAGGACGATCAGCGTGGCCCCGAAGAACGAACCGGAGATCGTCCCCAGACCGCCGATGATGATCATCGCCAGGTAGGAGATCGAGACTTCGATCGTGAACCGCTCCCAGGTCACGATCGACCGGTAGTGGGCGAGCAGGGCGCCGGAGAGGCCCACCAGGAAGGACGAGGTAGCGAAGGCGAGCAGCTTG
>JAJDZH010000342.1 GCA_022824725.1 Thermoanaerobaculia bacterium
GATCGCCTGGCGGCGGATGGGCGGCTTGTCGTGGTGGTAGTCCTCCCAGCGCTCGACGACCACGCGGTCGGCGTGGATCCACTCGACGTAGCGGAAGGGCCCGTTGCCGATGCCGAGTTCCCGCAGGTAGCGGTTGTAGTAGGGGCTGGTGCGCAGCGTCGGATCGGCCGCGCGTTCCTCCGGGTTGTTCAGGATGTGGGCGGGAACGATGGGGAAGTAGAGGTTGTCGATGCGCAGCGCCGAGACCTGGCGGTGGACGACGTCGAAGGTGATGTCGTCGATGATCCGGATCTCCTCGATCTCGGCCGCCTTGTACTTGTAGTCGACCGCCGGCACGTTGTCGTCGGCGATCGCCTCCAGGGAAAAGCGGACGTCTTCGGAGGTGACCGGCGCGCCGTCGTGCCAGCGCATGCCGGCGTGAAGCTTGATGCGGTGGACGAGGCCGCCCTCCAGCTCTTCGACTTCGTCCACCATCGCCGGGTTCCACTCCGCGGTGAGGTCCGGGGCGCGGTGGGCGATCGGGTCGAACAGCAGGCGGTAGAGGAAGCCGTCCGTCCAGGCGCGAATGAACAGGGGGTTCAGCGAGGTCGGCTGGTCTAGCGAGTAGCGGTTGATCGTGGCTTCGGTGTCGGCCAACTCCGGGTCGAACGGCGCGAACAGCGAATCCGGGTTGGTGATCGGATCCGCGCCCGGGTCGTAGTCGAACATCGCGCTTCTGGCCGGCGCGGCGGGATGGCCCAGGCAGCCCGTCAGCAGCAGGGAGGCCGACGCCCCGAGTGCGGCGATGCCGAGCCGGGCGATCACACGCACTCGGCGCCGCCGCCGCCGTCGAGCTGGACGGGTCGGCCGCCGAACTCCCGTTCGCACATGGCGGTCAGCGTGTCGGGGTCGTCTACGTTGGCCCAGGCCCTCCGGCCGTCCGGCAGCCGGCAGGCCAGGTGGGCCACCGACGGTTCCGTGGTCGGGGCGGCGCGCTTGCCGTACACCGAGCGGAACGACTTCGTCGCCTTCGCGGCGCCGCCGAACATGACCGTGTAGGACTCGATCTCCGCCGGACCGGCGTAGTCGGCGGTGGCCTCGCGCTTCGGCAGTGCGTGGACTTCCGCAGTGAGATCGTCGTGGCGGTACGGCGAGGCCGGCTCGTCCGTGGAGTAGACCCCGAAGGAGTGCTTGGTCAGCATGCCGCCGTTCGCGGTCACCAGGGCCCGGCCGCCGTCTGTCTCCCGCAGCAACTCCGCGGTCCGCGCGATCGAGTGCATCACGTAGCTGTTGAGCGGCCCGCCGCCGAACGTCAGGCCGCCGGTGACGGAGAGCGGGCGCTTCAGATCGAGGCCGAGTTCCCGGGCGGCGACCTGCACGGCGCTGGGGAAGCAACTGTAGAGATCGATGAAGTCGAGGTCCGCGACCTCGACCCCGGCGAGTTCCAGGGCCCGCTGTCCGGCCAGCCGGATCGCCGGCGAGGAGTGGAGGTTGTCGCGCTCGGAGACGAAGTAGTGGTCGACGGCGTCCGTACCGCTCAGGGGGAAGACCATCTTCGATTCCGGCACGCCGAGCGCCCTTGCCGTCTCGAGCGAGCAGAGGACGACCGCGGCCGCCATGTCGACCCGCATGTTCGCGTTCATCAGCTTCGTGTAGGGGTAGGTCACCGCGCGGTTTACGGGCGACACCGTGCCGATGTCCCCGGCGGTCAGGGGCTTGCGGATCCAGGCGTTCGGGTTGCCCTGCGCCACCCGGTTGAAGCCGGCCCAGAGTTCGGCGATACGGCCGCGGTGCCCCTCCACGGTCTCGCCGTTCCGGCGTCGCAGCGCGATCTCGAACAGGGAGTAGTACTGGACCGCCTGCTGGATGCCGCGGTCCATCTCCATCTCGTGCCGGGTCCAGCGGGTGTCGCCGTAGCTGGCGTCCGGGAGCTTCGGCGGATCGTCGTCCTCGAGCCAGTCGAGTTCCAGGCCCATCTTCGACGCCCGGCCCATCGTGCGGCCGCATTCGGCCGAGCAGAGCACGATCGCTTCGCGTCGGCCGCTCTGGACCTCGAGCGCGCTCTCGTTGAGCACCGCCTGGACCTGGTTGCCGCTGACCACCGAGAGCCCGGTTTCGGCGCCGCCGAGGTCCAGCGCCTCAATCACCGCAAGCGCGGGGTTCTGGTAGCCCCAGACGCCCTTCATTGCCCGCACGGAGTCGATTCGCCGGCGCAGGTCGCCCGCTTCCGCGTCTTCGACGGCGTTGTCCACGGCCTCGACCATCAGCTCGATGGGCGCTCGGGCCTCGGCGGGATCGTCGGCGCGTTGAAGCACCTGGGCTATGCCGACGAGGACGGGTGTGCGCGGTCTCAAGATGCGGCGTCAGGTCGTTGGTTGGCAAGCGATCGGCGACAGGCAGGTCAGTGTAGCTTGTGCGGCCTTCTGAGCCCGCGCCGGCGTGCGCCGGCGCCATCCCGCGGTTCCGGGGCGGACTCGCTGCGCTAACGTAGCCAAGCTCAGGGATCGGCTCAGGCGCATGCTTACCAGGCTCACGATCCGCAACTTCAAGCGCTTCAAGGAGGTCGAGATCGAGCTCGGCAACCCGGTCGTATTCGTCGGCCCGAACAACTCGGGCAAGACGTCGGCCTTGCAGGCGCTGGCGCTCTGGGATCTCGGGCTCAAGCGCTGGAACGAGAAGCGCGCTGGCCAGAAGACGCCGGAAAAGCGGCCCGGCGTGGCGGTGAACCGGCGCGATCTCACGGCGGCCCCGGTGCCCGTGGCCAACCTGCTCTGGCGGGACCTCCACACGCGCAACGTTCGGGTGGTGAACGGCCGCCAGAGGACCGAGAACGTTCGTGTGGAGGTGATCGTGGACGGGCAGGACGGGGGCGCTGCCTGGTCCTGCGGGCTCGAGTTCGACTACGCGAACGCCGAGTCGTTCTATTGCCGTCCGCTGAGGATCGGCGCCGGGAAGCCGCAGAAGCGGATGTTCGTCCCGGAGGAGGCCGGCGCGGTCCGCCTCGCCTACCTGCCTCCAATGTCCGGCCTCGCGGCCAACGAAGCGCGCATCGACCCGGGAGCAGTCAACGTTCGGTTGGGGGAAGGGCGCACTTCGGAAGTGCTGCGCAACCTCTGCCATCGCCTGCACGTGGAGCAGCCGGAGGCGTGGGAGTCCGTTTCCCGGACCGTCGAACGGATGTTCGGTGTCCGGATCGAGTCGCCCCGTTACGTCGAGGATCGAGGCGAGATCGCGATGGAGTATCGGGAGGGGCGAGCGTTGCTGGATCTGTCGTCGAGTGGCAGAGGACTCCAGCAGACGCTGCTGCTTCTTGCCTATCTGGCCCTGAATCCGAGGACGGTTCTTCTGCTCGACGAACCGGACGCTCATCTGGAGACGCTGCGTCAACGTGAGGTCTACCGCCTGATTCGGGAGGCGGCCGAGGAACACGAGAGCCAGGTGCTCGTGGCCAGCCATTCCGAGGCGCTGCTGAACGAAGCCGCGGGCGTGGACACGGTGATCGCCTTCGTGGGCAAGCCGCACCGGATCGACGACGGAGGCAGCCAGGTAGCCAAGGCGCTGACCCGGATCGGTTTCAGCCAGTACCTGCAGGCCGAGCTTGTGGGCTGGGTGCTGTACCTGGGGGGATCGAAGGACCTGGCGATTCTCAGGGCCTTCGCCCGGCGTCTCGGCCACGAGGCGGCCGGGAGCGTGCTCGAGCGACCGCTCGTCGAGTATGTCGGCGATCGGCCCTTGAGCGCCGGGAAGCACTTTCGCGGTCTCCGTGAAGCCTGTCCGCGGCTTCGCGGCATCGCGCTCCTCGACGAACTGCCGGAACAGGTCGAGACCGATGACGGGCTGGAGCAGCTTTCCTGGCGGAAACGGGGGATCGAGAGCTACCTGTGTTCGCCGCCCGCGCTGGAGGGGTGGGCCGCCGACAGCGCCCGCCGCGAAACGTTCGGCCCGCTGTTCGAGGAGGCCGAGGCGGAGCGTAGGGTGAGGGCGATGCGAGAGGCGGTGGCGGAGGTGGTGAAGACGCTGGCCGATCGCGGCCGGCCGTCTCCGTGGAGCGTCGAGACGGAGGCGGGCGTCGAGTTCCTGACGTTGTTGTTCGAGACCTTTGCCGCCAACCTGGGCGAGCCGAACTTGATGGCGAGAGCGAACTTCCACCGGCTGGCCGGGTTCGTGCCGGAAGAGGAGATCGACCCGGAAGTCGTGGAGAAGCTCGACGCGATAGCCGCGACGGCGGCTCTTGCCGAGGCGGCCCGGAGGCCGTGGTGAGACGAGGGCCTGGTTCCGAACCGGTCGCCGCCCCCTTGGCGCGTGCTTGGCGCCGGCGCTGCGGCGGAAGGGGCCGGATCGGGTTGCTCCGCTACGCGCGGGCAGGGATGGTGCTGGCCGTCGCGCCTCTGGCGCTGGCGCTCGCCTGCGCGCCCCAGGCGACCCCTGAGCCTGCCGGCGAGGCGGAACCGCAGGAGCCCCGGCCGAACATCCTGTTCCTCTTCGCCGACGACCAGCGCGCCGACACGATCGGCGCCTGGGGCAACGACCTGATCGATACGCCGCACCTGGACCGCCTGGTGGCCGAAGGGTGGAGCTTCCGGCGCAACTACGTGTTCGGCTCGAACAGCGGCGCCGTCTGCGTGCCGAGCCGGGCAATGGTGTTGACCGGACGAAGCTGGATGCGCTCGCCGAACAGGATGGAGGGTGTGCCGACGCTGCCCCGGTTGCTGGAGTCGGCGGGCTACCGCACGTTCATCACCGGCAAGTGGCACAACGGCGAAGAGGCGCTGCTGCGGGCCTTCGACCGTGGCACGGCGATCTACCTCGGCGGCATGGCGGATCACACGCAGACGGAGGTCCAGGACATCGAGAACGGCGGCATGGCGCGCCGGCGGGTGGGGGAGAGGTTCTCCAGCGAGCTGTTCGCCGACGCGGTGATCGACTTCCTCGACGAGCAGGCCGCGGCGGAGGCGAGCGGCGAATCGGAGCAGCCGTTCTTCGCCTACGTGCCCTTCACGGCGCCGCACGATCCCCGCCAGCCGCCGCCCGAGTACCGCGAGCGCTACTACGACCGGAACCTGCCTTTGCCCGCGAACTACAAGCCGCAGCACCCGTTCGACAACGGCGCCCTCATCCTGCGCGACGAGAACCTGGCGGCCTGGCCGCGGACCGAGGACGTGATCCGCGACCAGCTCGCCGAGTACTACGGCCTGATCACGCACCTCGACGACCAGGTGGGCCGGATCCTCGCCGCCCTGGAGGCGAACGGCCAGTCGGAGAACACGGTCGTCGTCTACGCCGCGGACCACGGCCTGTCGGTCGGCAGCCATGGCCTTCTGGGCAAGCAGAACCTCTACGAACACTCCATGCGTTGCCCGCTGATCATCCGCGGTCCGGGCATACCGCACGGAACGACCGACGCCTTCACCTACCTCTACGACCTCTTCCCGACCCTGCTCGCGCAGGGCGGCGCTGAGGCGCCGCCCGGCATCGACGGTCGGGATCTCGCGTCGCTCTGGTCCGGCGGCGACC
>JAJDZH010000265.1 GCA_022824725.1 Thermoanaerobaculia bacterium
AGTAGGATCGCCAGCTTCCGCCACCCACGACCGACTCGAGCCCGCCCATGACCCAACCCACGATCGACGAAACCCAAGCCCTCGACCATCTGATGGACCTGCTCGCCATCGAGGGCCTGAGCGGCCGCGAGGGCAAGGTCGCGGCGGCCGTGCGGGAGAAGCTCCTCCGAGCGGGTTGCGAACCGTCCTGGATCGGCCACGACGACGCGAACGAGCGGATCCCCGGCGACTACGAAGTCGGCAACCTGATCGTCGACCTGCCGGGCACGAGGCCCGGGCCGCGGCGGCTGTTCATGGGGCACATGGACACGGTGCCGCTCTGCCGGGGCGCGGTGCCGGTGCGGCGAGACGGGCGGATCGAGGCCGAGGGCGACACGGCGCTCGGTGGCGACAACCGGACCTCGATCGGCGCTCTGGTGACGATGGTGGAGACCCTGCTCGCTCAGGAGGTGCCGCATCCGCCCACAACGGTGCTGATGACGGTCGGCGAGGAGGTCGGCCTGTGGGGCGCGCGGACCGTGGAGCTCGACCGCCTCGGGAACCCGGAGATGGGCTTCAACATCGACTCCGGCGCTCCGCACGTGGTGATCATCGGCGCCACCGGGGCCGACCGCTGGCAGGTCGACATCCACGGCAAGTCCTCGCACGCGGGCGTTCATCCGGAGCACGGGATCTCCGCGGCGCTGATCGCCTCCCGCGCGGTGGCCGACGTGGCCGCCCGGGGCTTCTTCGGCAAGATCGAGCTTCCGGCCGGCAGCGGCACCTCGAACATCGGCCGGATGGCCGGCGGCGAGGCGAGCAACCAGGTCACGGACCACGTCTTCGTCTCCGGCGAGTCGAGGAGCCACGACAAGGCGTTCCTGGCGCGGATCACGGCCGCCTGGCGCGACGCCTTCGAACAGGCGGCCCGGAGCGTCACGAGTTCCGACGGCCAGTGCGGCCGCGTCGACTTCCGGGCCGAAACGGACTACGAGGCGTTCGAGATGCCGATGGACTCACCGCCCGTGCTGCTCGCCGCCGAACGGGTCCGCGCGGTTCTCGGCGTGGAAGCCGAGTACCTCGTCGCCAACGGCGGGCTCGACGCGAACTACCTGAACGCCAAGGGTCTCCCCACGGTGACCCTGGGCGCCGGCCAGCACAATCCCCACACCGTGGACGAGTACGTCGACGTCCAGGAGTACCTCGACGGCTGCCGAACCATCGCCGCCATCGCCGCGGCCTGAGACTGGAGGCACCTGAAATGAACACACGCATGTTGCACGAGAAGGTGATCGCCGTCACCGGCGCGGGCCGCGGCATCGGCCGCGACATCGCGCTGCTTGCCGCTTCCCACGGCGCTTCCGTCGTCGTCAACGACCTCGGCGGTTCCGAGCGCGGCGACGGCGGCGACCAGACACCGGCCCAGGCCGTCGTCTCCGAGATTCAGGCTGCCGGCGGACGCGCCGCCGCGAACTACGAGAGCGTCGCCGACTTCGACGGCGCCGGACGGATCGTCGAACAGGCGCTGGACGAGTTCGGCCAGATCGACGGCGTCGTGAACAACGCCGGCATCCTGCGGGACGGCATCTTCCACAAGATGACCGAGAGCGACTGGGACGCGGTGATCGCGGTCCATCTCAAGGGCAGCTTCAACATGGCGCGGGCCGCCGCTCCCCACTACCGCAAGCAGATCGGCGGCGCCTTCGTCCACATGACCTCGACTTCCGGGCTGATCGGCAACTTCGGCCAGGCGAACTACGCCGCCGCCAAGCTCGGCATCGTCGGCCTGTCGAAGTCCCTGGCGCTCGACATGCAGCGCTTCGAGGTGCGCTCGAACTGCATCGCCCCCTTCGCCTGGTCGCGGTTGATCGGCACGATTCCGACCGCCGACCCGGCGCAGGCAGCCCGGGTCGCGAAGATGAAGGAGATGACGCCGGCCCTGGTCGCGCCGCTCGCCGTCTACCTGCTGAGCGACGGGGCGAAGGACGTCAGCGGCCAGGTCTTTGCGGTCCGCAAGAACGAGATCTTCCTGATGAGCCAGCCCCGGCCGGTCCGCTCCGTCCACAACGGCGACGGCTGGACCCCGGAGGCGATCGCCGAGCACGGCATGCCGGCCCTGGCCGGGTCGTTCCACGACCTCGACCGGACGACGGACGTGTTCACCTGGGATCCGACGTAGCGCCGTCTCGACGGAACCGGCCGCGAAGAGGACGCCGGCCTTGCGGCAGGCGCGTTGATCTGGCCGCCTTCGGCGGCAGCGGGTCAGAAGACCCGCGCACCCAGTGGGTGGCCGGCTCGGTCCAGGCGGCGCCTACAACTGCCAGACGAGCAGCAACTGCACGGCGCTTTCGTCTTCTTCCGTGCCGAGCTTGTTGCTCCAGTACTGGTACTCGATGCCCGCGAACAGCTTGCCGGCGTCGCCGCCGAACGCCTTGCCGGCGTCCCAGCGGAACTGCGGCTGGGCCAGGATGGTGCCGGCGTAGGTCGTTCCGAACTCGTTCGTCGTGCCCCGGATGTACTCCAGGTGGCCCGTGATCTGGAAGCTCTGTTCACCAATGGAGAACAGGAAGAGCCCGTTCACGTCGAAGGCAAAGCTGTCGTCGGTCTTCGGAGCGCCGCCGGCGCCGACG
>JAJDZH010000473.1 GCA_022824725.1 Thermoanaerobaculia bacterium
ATGGTCGCCGTAGAAGTCCGAGTTGACGACGAAGAGCAGGCCGGTGGTGGCGGCCACGTCGAGGGTGGCGGGGAACATGCCGACCTGCACGTCGCCCAGCCACTCGTCGGTCCCGGTTTCGTACTTGTGGATCGAGCCGAAGGGGTTGCCGTGGGCGATCGACACGTACCAGTAACGGCCGCCGGGCGAGATGTTGATGCCGTGCGGACCTTCCGTTTCGGCCGGGAAGCTGCCGACGGTGATCGTCTTCGTCACTTCGATGCCGGAGGGTCCGAAGCGGACGAGCGCCACCTGGTCTTCCGATTCGGCGCAGACGTAGGCGTAGTACTCGCGCGACGGCGGCGTGAGGTCCGACTCCGCGTGGAGGGCGGAACCCGTGAGGACAGTGCAGGCGAGAAGCAGCGTTGAGGGCACAGCCGCGCGCGGCTGCCGGCAAGTCGACATGTGCATCCCAGACCTCCGGGTACGCCCCCGCCGGGGCCTAGTGCGGCTCTCCGATGATCCGGTTCGGGTCTTCGGGGTCCTTCAGTTTGACCGCCCACAATCCCGAGTGCCAGTCGGAGAAGAAGATGTGGCCCTTGTAGGGCTGCGGGCCCCAGACGAAGGGAGAATTCGGCACGAGCGCGTCAGGATCGTAGGGCATGAACATGCCGATCTCCCGGCCCTGCCGGTACAGATCGCCCCGCAGGTCGCCGGAGACGTCGACGACGCGGAGCCCGCCGTTGTAATAGGCGACGTACATGATGTCGTCTTCGATCCACAGGTTGTGGGTGCCGGCTTCGGGCACCTGGTAGCGGGCGACCTCGCGGGGGTTCTCCCAGTCGTCCCAGGAGATGACATGGATCCAGCCGGCGGCCCGTGGCGGCGCCGCCCTCGGGTCGCGCCCGAGCTCGCCGGAGGGGAACGCCTCGTCGCCGGCGAAGACGTAGAACTTGCCGGTCGATTCGCTGCGGTAGGGATCGGCGGCGTGGTTCCAGCCGCTCGGATACGCGTAGCTGCCGAGTTCGACCGGGTTGTTCGGCGCGCCGCCCATGCCGGCGCCGCCGACGTCGATGGCGACCACGCCGTCGTCCCAGTTGGAGCTGAAGGCGACGCCGTCGACGATCCAGACGTCGTGGATCGAGTGCCCCGGCGTGTCGAGCTCGAAGCGGCCGACGCGGTAGGGCTGGGTCGGGTCCTCGATGCTGATCACGTCGAAGCGGCGGCCGTTCGACAGGGCGTAGACGTGCTCGTCGTGGATGAACACGTTGTGGACTCCGCCCCGCAACTGGTCGTCGAAACGGGACAGGATGCGCACGCCTACCTGGGGCTCGGAGACGTCGAGAACGACGAAGCCGTTCTTGCGGTTCGAGGCGCCCTCGCGGCTGAGCACGGCGACCCGGCCGTCCTCGGAGACCTTGACGTCGTTCACCGTCCGCGCGTCGACGCGGACCGCGTCGATGAGCACGATGCTCTCCGGGTTCGTCACGTCCCAGATGTAGGCGTGACCCTCGGCGCCCCAGGTGCCGGTGATCGCGTAGTCCCGGCCGTCCGTGCCTTCCCAGACCCAGAGGTCGGAGGTGCGACGGTCGCTCACCTTGCCCTGGCCGACGAACTCGATCTCCTTGTTCACGCGGCGAGGCGTCACCCGGACCGGCACGCTGGCGGAGTGTCTGCCTCCCAGCGCGGTCACGTTGTAGATGCCTGAGCGCTCGGCCACGAAGGCGCCGTCCTGCTCGATCTGGGCGGTGGCGCCGGGCGCGAGGATCCCGGTCGCCGACTGGCCGGCCACCAGGAAGCGGATGGGCAGGTCCTCGACCTCGTTGCCGGAGGCGTCGCGGCCGACGGCCTCGAACCAGACGACGTCGCCCGTGCGCGCCTCGTCGGCGGAGGCGGTCAGCTCGAGGCGCTGCGTCGGGTTCCGTGCCACCTGGATCTCGACCTGGGAGGTCGCGTCCTCGGCGGTCGCGGTCAGGGTCGCCGTGCCGGGCGCCAGGAGGTCAAGGCCTCCGAAGCCGTCCGGCGCCGCGACGCTGGAGTTCGAACTCGACCAGGCGACGTCGACGTTGTCGCGGACGACGTCCGTGATGTCCACGACGCGGGCCTGCAACGTCAGGTGGGTGCCGCCGTAGAAGGCGCCGGGGAGCCCGACGATCTCGACGCTCTCGACCGGGGGATTCGGGATCGTCACCTCGACCTCGACCCGGAGCAGGGCCTCCGCCCGTCGCGGTTCGTCTTCCGCTTCTTTCGGTACGAGGGCGATGACCTGGACGCTGCCGGGGCCGTGGGCCTCGATGTCGCCGGCCGGGTTGACCCCGAGGCGGCGGCGGTTGCGGGAGAAGAAGACGACATCGACCCCCTCGATCGCTTCGCCGTCCCCGTCGACGACGGTGGCGGTCAGGGTGGCCTTGTCGCCGACCTCCAGGGTCAGTTCGGTGGGGGAGACCTTGAGCTCCGCGCCGGGCGGGATCGGGGGCTTCGCTTCCTCTTCGGCGCCCTCCTCGCCGGCCTGCTCCTCCTCGGTGGTGGGCTCGGCGGCCTCCTGGGAGGCAAGGGGCGAAGCAATCAGGAAGAAGAGGGCGGCGAGCAGCGCCAGCCAGATTGGCGGACTTGTGCGGGAAAGGGTCACGGCGCTCATTCCTCGGGTAGTGCAGGTGCGGTAGTGAAGACGGCGCAGTCTATCAGCGGGCCGTGACGGGATGGCGGCGCCGGAAGGCGCGAAGCGAGTCCGCCGGACGCAGCGGGCCGGCAGGCGGCAGCTACATGTGAATCGCCCGGCCGTGGACGGCCAGGGCCGCTTCCTTGACCGCTTCGGAGAGGGTCGGATGGGCGTGGCTGGTGAGGAAGAGATCCTCGGCCGAGGCGCCGAAGCTGATCGCCGCCACCGCTTCGGCGATCAGGTCGCCGGCGTGGCTGCCCAGGATGTGGACGCCGAGGACCGCGTCCGTCTCGGCGTGGGCCAGGATCTTGACGAAGCCCTCGAGGCTGCCGGTGGCGCGGGCGCGGCCGATCGCCCGGAACGGAAACGCGCCCTTGCGGTAGGGGGTGCCGGCTTCCTGCAGTTGTTCTTCCGTCCGGCCGACGGAGGCGACTTCGGGTTCGGTATAGACGATCCCGGGAATCGCGTCGTAGTCGATGTGGACGGCGCCGCCGGCGATGCCCTCGACGCAGGCCATGCCCTCCTCCTCGGCCTTGTGGGCAAGCTGCGGCCCGCCGATCACGTCGCCGATCGCGAACACGCCTGGCGCCGAGGTGGCGAAGCGCTCGTCTACCCGGATGAAGCCGCGCTCGTCGAGGGCGGCGCCCGCTTCCTCCAGGCCGAGGCCGTCGCTGATCGGCGTTCGGCCGACCGCGACGAGAACGCGGTCGCAGTCGATCGGGTCGGCGCCGTCGACTTCGACGACGCAGCCCGTCTCGTCCTTGCCGTCCTTGACCTTCGCTCCGAGCACGCGGCTCCCGAGCCGGATGTCGAGACCCTGACGGCGGAAGATCTTCTCGGCGGCCGCGGCGATCTCGGTGTCCGCGCCGGGCAGGATGCGGTCGAGGTACTCCAGCACGATGACGTTCGAGCCCAACCGGTTCCAGACGGCGCCCAGTTCAAGTCCGATGTAGCCCGCGCCGATCACGACCAGGCGCTCGGGTACGGCGTCGTAGGCCAGGGCCTCCGTGCTGGTGCCGATGCGGTCGCCGTCGAGCTCGATGCCCGGCAGAGTGGCGGGGCGGGAGCCGGTGGCCACGATCACGTTCCGGGCCTGCACCTCGTGCTCCCCCTGCTCGCCGGCGATGACGACCCTGCGCAGTTCGCCGTCGAGGTCCCCGAGGCGGGCCCGACCCTGGATGTGCTCGACCTTGTTCTTCCTGAGCAGGGACGACACGCCCCGGGTCAGCGTCGTTACGACCCGGTCCTTGCGTTTCATCATCGCCGGCAGATCGAGGCCGATCTCTCCAGCCAGGCCACCATGCACCCTGAGTTCGGTGCGCGCCGCCACGAGTCGCTGGCTCGACTCCAGGAGCGCCTTGCTCGGGATGCAGCCCACCCGCAGGCAGACGCCGCCGGCCGCTGCATGCTCGTCTGCGACGGCGGTCCGGAAGCCGAGCTGCGCGGCCCGGATCGCCGCGACATAGCCGGCGGGCCCGGCGCCGATGACGAGAAGGTCGAAGGAGTCCGTCATCCTGGCCGTGGACACTACCCCGGCCAATGGCCGGGGGAACAGGGCTAGACCTCGATCAGCATCCTGGCCGGATCCTCGATCGCCTCCTTGATCCGGACCAGGAACGTCACCGCCTCGCGACCGTCGACGATGCGGTGGTCGTAGCTCAGGGCGACGTACATCATCGGCCGGACGACGACTTCGCCTTCGACGACGACGGGCCGCTGCTGGATGGCGTGCAGGCCGAGCACGCCGCTCTGCGGCGGGTTGATGATGGGCGTGGACAGCAGGGAGCCGAAGATGCCGCCGTTGGTGATCGTGAAGGTGCCGCCCTGGAGTTCGTCGAGCCGGATCCTGCCGGTGCGGGCCCGTCCGGCGAAGTCGCCGATGGCCGACTCGATGTCGGCGAAGGACATGCGCTCGGCGCTGCGCAGCACCGGCACCATCAGGCCGCGGTCGGTGCTGACCGCGATGCCGATGTCGTAGTAGTTCCGGTAGATGATGTCGGTGCCGGTGATCTCGGCGTTGAGCCGCGGGAAGCGGCGCAGCGCGTCCACCGCCGCCTTGACGAAGAAGGACAGGAAGCCCAGGCGCACGTCGTGGCGCTCGGAGAAGGCGTCCCGGTAGCGGCGCCGGAAGTCCATGACGGCGGACATGTCGATCTCGTTGAAGGTCGTGAGCAGGGCCGCTTGCTGCTGCGCCTCGACCAGGCGCTCGGCGATCCTGCGGCGGATCGGCGTCATCGGCACGCGTTCCTGGGCTCGCTCCCCGCCCGCCGCCGCGGCAGGCGGAGCTGTGGCGGGCGGAGCGGGCTCTGCCGGCGGTGATGGCGTCGTCGGCGCCGGCGCGGACGCCGCGGTCTCCGGTGCCGCTTCGGCGCAGGGTTCCTCGTCGCGGGCGGCCAACCACGCCGCCACGTCGCTCTTCAGCAGCCGGCCGCCCTTGCCCGTGGAGGGAATGAGGGACGCGTCGAGGCCGTGCTCGGCGATCAGCCGGCGGGCCGCCGGCAGGATGCGCCGCTCTTCGGCCGCGGCCGGTTCCACCGCGGGCTGAGCCTCGGCCGCCGTCGCTTCGGTCGCCGCCACCGCGGCGCCGGGAGCAGCGCCCGGGCTCGCGGCGGCGACGGCGCCTTCCTCGATTCGCGCGATCACCGCTCCGATCGGCACCGTCTCGCCCTCCGCGCAGACGATCTCGGACAGGACGCCCGCTACCGGACACGGCATCTCGACGGTCACCTTGTCCGTTTCGAGCTCCACCAGCGGATCGTCCCTGCGGATCGCCTCGCCGGGCTGTTTGATCCAGCGGAGGATCAGTGCTTCCGTGACCGATTCGCCGATCTCGGGGATGGTGACTTCGTACGTCATGCGGTCTGCCTTCGTGGGATTCTCACGCGGAGTCGGCCGACTCGCCGAACGCCGCCTCCATCAGTTGCTGCTGCTCCAGCTTGTGGCTGCTCGGAGAGCCGGTCGCGGGGCTCGCCGACTGCGGGCGGTAGACGCCCGACAGGGGCCGGCCGCCCATCAGGAAGCCGAAGTTCAGCCGCAGGTAGGACCAGGCGCCCATGTTGCGCGGTTCCTCCTGCACCCAGCGAACCTCGGCATCGGCCGGGAAGGCGGACAGCGCGGCATCGAGCTCCTCCTTCGGGGCCGGATAGAACTGCTCCATGCGCAGGATCGCGTGATCGTGGGCGCCCGTTTCCTGGCGGTGGGCGTCGAGGTCGTAGAACACCTTGCCGGCGCAGAGAAGGACTCGCCGCACCTTCGACCGGTCGTCGTCGGATGCAACGGCCGGGTCCGGCAGCACCGGCTGGTAGCGGCCGCCGGCGAGTTCGGCCAGGGACGAGCCGACCTCCCGGCGGCGCAGCAGGCTCTTCGGCGTGAAGACGACGAGCGGCTTGCGCTGGGCGCGCTCGACCTGGCGCCGCAACAGGTGGAAGTACTGCGCCGGCGTCGAGGGATAGACGATCTGCATGTTCTCTTCGGCGGCGAGCAGCAGCCAGCGCTCGACGCGGGCGCTCGAGTGCTCCGGACCCTGGCCCTCGAAGCCGTGGGGCAGCAGGATGACGAGGCCGCTCAGCCGGTTCCACTTGTCCTCGGCGCTGGTGATGAACTGGTCGATGATCACCTGGGCCGCGTTGACGAAATCGCCGAACTGAGCCTCCCAGAGCACGAGTCCGTCCGGGTAGTCCAGACTGAAGCCGTACTCGAAGCCAAGCACGCCGGCCTCCGACAGCGGGCTGTTGAAGATCTCGATCGCTTCCTGGTTCTCGGCGATGTTCATCAGCGGCCGGTGGTTCTCGTCCGTCGCCCGGTCGTGCAGCACGGCGTGGCGCTGGCTGAACGTCCCGCGCTCGCAGTCCTGGCCGCTCAGCCGCACCCGGTTGCCCGAATCGGCGGTGGCGGCGAAGGCGAGCGCTTCCGCCGCGGCCCAGTCGACGGGCCGCTTTCCTTCGGCCATGTCGGCGCGGGCGGCGAGGAAGCGCCGCAGGTTGCGGTGCAGGTTGAAGCCCTCGGGCAGCACGACCATCCGCCTCAGGTAGTCGACCAGCTTGCCCTGGTCGACGCCGGTGTCCGGCTCCGGGATGTCCTCCATGCGGCCGCCGACGAACGCGTTCCAGACGCCGTCGTAGGCCTGCGGACTCGTCTTCTCGTTCATCCGGCGGGCGGTGGCGAGCGCCCCCTCGAGGCGTTTCTCCTCGCGTTCGATGTGGACGTCCGCCTCCTCGGGCTTGATCTCGCCGAGTTCGAGCAGGTGCTCCAGGTAGTGGACCCGGACCGGATCCCGGGCC
Organism: Thermoanaerobaculia bacterium; assembly: GCA_022824725.1. Taxonomy (GTDB): domain Bacteria; phylum Acidobacteriota; class Thermoanaerobaculia; order Multivoradales; family Multivoraceae; genus Multivorans. The sequence goes on from JAJDZH010000473.1 coordinate 6,919, forward strand.
CGGATGCCGTCGTAGAGGATGGGCTGGGTGAAGGCGGGCTCGTCGCCCTCGTTGTGCCCGCGCCGCCGGTAGCAGTAGAGGTCGATGATGACGTCGCGGCGGTAGCGCTGGCGGAAGTCGAGCGCGACGTTGACGACCTGCGCCACCGCCTCCGGCTGCTCGCCGTTGACGTGAAAGATCGGCGCCTGGAGCATCTTCGCGACATCCGTGCAGTAGGTGTTCGAACGCGAGCTCTCGGGCGGCGTCGTGAAGCCGATCTGGTTGTTGACGACGACGTGAAACGCGCCGCCGATGTGGTAGGGCGAAAGCTGCGACAGGTTGAGCGACTCCTGGACGATTCCCTCGCCGGCGAAGGCGGCGTCGCCGTGAATGAGGAACAGAACCGCCCGGTCGCGCAGGTCGTTGCCGATCCGGTCCTGCTTGGCGCGTACGCGGCCCATCGCCACCGGGTTGATGAACTCGAGGTGGCTCGGGTTGAACGACAGCGAGAGGTGGACCCTGCGGCCGTGCTCCGTGGTCCAGTCGCTGGAGTGGCCCATGTGGTACTTCACGTCGCCGCCGCCCGTGTACTGCTCCGCGTCGAGGTCCTCGAACTCGCGGAAGATGTCCCGGGTCGGCTTGCCGATGATGTTGGCGAGCACGTTCAGGCGGCCGCGGTGGGACATGCCGAAGACGATCTCCACCGCGCCCTGGGCGGCGACCTTCTCGATCGCCAGGTCGAGCAGGGGGATCAGGCTCTCGGCGCCTTCGAGCGAGAAGCTCTTGGCGCCCAGGTACTTCTTCTGGATGAACTCCTCGAACACCGCGGCGTCGATCAGCTTCCTCAGGATCCGGACCTGCTCGTCGCGGCTGAGCTGCACGCGGTTGCGGCTGACCTCCATCCGTTCCTGGAGCCAGGAGCGGACCTCCAGGTCGTCGATGTGCATGAACTCGGCGCTGATGTACTTGCAGTACGTTTCGCGCATCCGTTCGAGCACCTCGCGTACCGTCGCCGTGTCGGCGCCGGGGATGCCGGCCGTGGACACCGTGCGGTCCAGGTCGCTCTCGCCGATTCCCAGGCCCTCGAGTTCGAGTTCCTCGGGCAGCACGGGCGGGTTGCGGAGCGGGTTGATGTCGGCGTACAGGTGGCCGCGGATCCGGTAGTTGCGGATCATGTCGTCGACCCGGCGCTGCAGTTCGACGTCGGTGGTCAGGGCGGATGCCGGCGCCGGCGGCGACGGTGCCGGCACAGGCTTGGCGGGCGCGGGAGCCGCGGGCGCGATCGCAGCGGGACGCATCGCCTCGCCGTTGCCGCCGAACAGCGTCGAGGGTTGAAGCTCCGGTCCGATCGCGCCGTCCTCCAGCTCGCCGCTGGCGGCCAGGGCATCGAAGTACCGCCGCCAGGCCGGGTCGAGCGAGGCCGGATCGCGGCGGTAGTCTGCCAGTAGCGCTTCGACGTAGTCGAGGGAGAGGCTGTGCAACCCGGTCTGCTCGCTCATCGCTGCCTACCTCCTGGGCGGGGAGCCCGGCGGCGTCAGGCCCGTTCGGCCTGGAGCCGCGGGTCGATTACATCCCTCAGCGTATCGCCGACGAGGTTGAAACTCAGCACCGCGAGGAAGATCGCCACGCAGGCGGGGGGAATCATGTGGCCGGCGGTGAACAGGTTCTCGTAGCCGGAGCGGAGGATCGTGCCCCAGGAGGCGTCGGGCGGCTGGACGCCGAAGCCGAGCCAGGAGAGGCCCGCTTCGATCAGGATGGACACCGCGATGCCGAAGGTCACGCTGACCAGCACGGGCGCCAGCGCGTTGGGCAGCAGGTGGCGGAGGACGAGCTGGGCGGGTCTGACTCCGAGCGAGCGGGCGGCGAGGGCGTAGTCCGTCTCGCGGATGCGCAGGATCTCGCCACGCGCGAAGCGGGCGATGCCGACCCAGCGGGTCAGGCCGATCACGATCATCACGTTCTCGATGCTGGGCGGGAACCAGGCCAGGACGGCGAGGATCAGGAAGAAGGCCGGAAAGCACTGGACGACTTCGATGAAGCGCGAGATGACGAGGTCGGCGATGCCGCCGGCGTAGCCCGCGATGCAACCGAACACGAGACCCAGGATGACCGCGATGCCCATCGACAGGAAACCGACCTTCATCGACACGACGGTGCCGTGGACCATCCGCGACAGGACGTCGCGGCCCGACTGATCGGTGCCCAGCCAGTGACGGCTGGAAGGACCGGCCAGGGGCTCGGCGGCGATCTCCCTGGGGCCGTAGCGCACCGGCGTCCACAGCGCCCAGTCGCCGCGCTCCGGGTCGAATTCCCGCTTGAAGTCGAAGGTCGCCAGGCGGTAGGGCCGCTGCTTCTGGATGATCAGGCTCGTGCCCGGGACCTGGTGGACGAGGTCTACGACCGCCGGATAGTAGATGCCGCCGTCGAACCGGCACAGGATGGGTTGCTCGTTGGCCAGGATCGGCGACAGGAAGGCCACGAGAAACAGCACGGCCACCACGCACAGGCCGACCATGCCGAGCCGGTGGCCGCGGAAGCGCCGCCACGTGATGTGCCAGTAGGAGCGGGCCGCGGGCGCCCCTGCGGTCGTTGTGTTCGTCGTCGCTTCGGTCGCCATCGTCACTTCTCGTAGCTGATGCGGGGGTCGACCAGACCGTAGGTCAGATCGGCGATGAAGGTGATGCCGAGCACGAGCAGGGCGGTGATGAAGTTGAGCGCCATGATCGTCGGATAGTCGCGCTGGAGGACGGACTCGAAGTACAGGCGTCCCAGCCCGGGCCAGTTGAACATGTACTCGAGAATCACGCTGCCGCCCAGCACGAAGGGGAGGGTGAGGCCGATCAACGAGATCAGCGGGATCAGGCTGTTGGTGAACGCGTGCTTGAGCACCACGCTCCGCTCACCGAGGCCCTTGGCGCGGGCGGTGCGGATGTAGTCCTGCCGCACCACCTCCAGCAGGTTCTGGCGGATGAAGCGGGAGTAGTAGGCCAGGTTGCCGAAGGTGAAGCAGAAGGTGATCAGGACGTAGTGCTGGGCCAGATCCCACATCTGGCCGAGGGTCGTCATCTCGTCGTAGCCGTCGGACCTCATGCCGCGGAAGGGCAACAGGTCCCACTTCACGCCGAGGTAGAGGATGAGCAGCATGCCGGCGACGTAGTTCGGCACGGAATAGAGCATGTAGAGGCCGGTGCTGACCGAGCGGTCGAAGCCGCCGCCCTGCCGTAGCGCGCTGTAGATCCCGATCGGCGTCGAGATGATCAGCGTCAGCATGAAGGAGAGCAGCGCCACCGACAGCGTCGGCCACAGCGCTTCGCCGATCTTCGCCGACACCCTCCGGCCGTCGTGGAAGGACGAACCGAAGTCGCCAACGACCAGCTTGCCGACCCAGTTCGCGTACTGCACGGGGATCGGCTTGTCGAGGCCGTATAGCTCCCGCAACTGCTGGTAGACGCGCTCCGACACCGCGGCGTCGGCGATCTGGGAGGTCTGGATCTGGGCCGGATCGCCCGGTACGAGCTGGATGATGAAGAACGAGATGACCGAGATGCCGAACAGGGTGACCAGTCCGGTGACGAGCCGGCGGAGGATGTAGCTGAACAACGGCGATCTCGATGAGGGTGAGGCTGCCTACAATACCGCCCCTTGAAGGGTGCGAGAACAGCGGGGGACGGGCGGCCGGTCCGGATGGAGCTGGGCGCCGTGGTGCGCCTGGCGACGCCGGTCATCCTGGTCCAGGTCGGGATGGTGCTGATGGGCGCCGTCGACACGATGATGCTGGGCCGCGTGTCGGAGACGGACCTGGCCGCCGGCTCGATCGGCAACGCGCTCAGCATCGCCGTGATCTGGTCGTTCATCGGCATCCTGCTGGCGATCGATCCGATGGCGGCGCAGGCGTTCGGCGCCGGCGATCACCGGCGGATCCGCAGGGTGCTTTGCCGAGGTGCGGGTATGGCGGTCCTGCTGTCGATTCCCGCGACGCTGATCGTGCTGGGACTGGACCGCGCGCTTCCGCTCACGGGTCAGCCGCAGGCCATCGTCGAGCCGGCCGCCGCCTATCTCCGGGGCATCGGCCCCGGAGTCATCGCCTTCCTGCTCTTCATGTGCCTGCGGCAGACGCTCCAGGCGATGAGCATCGTGCGGCCGGCCCTGATCGCGATCGGCGTCGCGAACGTGTTCAACGCGATCGCGAACTGGGCGCTGATCTTCGGCCATCTCGGATTCCCGGCGCTCGGTGTGCGGGGCTCCGCCTATGCGACGTCCGGATCCCGCTGGGTGATGCTGATCGTCGTGGCCGCCTTCGGATGGCGTCACCTGCGCCGCTACGTCGGCGGGTGGAGATGGTCGTGGCTGCGTCCGTCCGCGCTGCGTCCCTTCCTGTTCGTGGGTGTGCCGATCGCGGTTCAGGTGTCGCTGGAGGTCACCGTGTTCAGTTTCGCGGCCGTGCTCATCGGTCGGCTGGGGGAGGCGCAACTCAGCGGCCACCAGGTGGCGATCAGCCTCGCCTCGATCTCCTTCATGGTGCCCCTGGGTTTCGCCGGCGCTGCGACAACGCGGGTTGGCAACGCGATCGGCCGCCGGGACCCGGTGGGGGCGCGCCGCTCGGCGCTGGTCTGCCTCAGCCTCGGCGCGGGGGTGATGGTCGCCTTCGGCCTCGTCTTCTTCTCGCTTCCGGAGCTACTGGCGCGCGTCTTCAGCGACGTGCCGGCCGTGGTCGCCGCGGCGGCCGCGCTGATTCCGATCGCGGGCCTGTTTCAGGTCGCCGACGGTCTGCAGGTCGCCGCCGCCGGTGTGCTGCGGGGAGCCGCCGACACGCGCTTCCCCGCGGCCGTCGCGCTCGTCGGGTACTGGGTCATCGGCATGCCGGCCGGCGCCTGGTTGACCTTCGAGAGAGGGCTCGGCCCGAGCGGAGTGTGGTGGGGCCTGACCTTCGGGCTCGTCTTCGTGGCGATCTTCCTGGCGTTTCGCGTTCGCTGGCGGCTCTGGCGGAGCGGCGCGGTGGGCCTGCTTCCGGCCGAAGCCGTCGACGACGATTGACGGCGGCTTCACCGGCGACCGCCGGCCGGATAGTCTCCCGCGGGCCCCGATTCTCGGGTGCCCGGGGAGGAACGCTCGACCATGACGCGCAAGAAAGCCGTACTCGCCTACAGCGGTGGCCTCGACACCTCCGTCATCCTGCGCACCCTGCAGGAACGGGGGTTCGATGTCGTAGCAGTGATCGTCGACGTCGGCCAGCGCGAGGACTTCGACGCCCAGGCGCGCCGGGCAGAGGCGATCGGCGCCACGAAGGTCTACGTCGAGGACGTCCGGCGGGAGTTCGTGACCGACCTCATCTACCCGGCGATCGCCGGCAACGCGGTCTACGAGAACCGCTACCTGCTCGGCACGGCCCTGGCGCGGCCGCTCATCGCGCGCCGTCAGGCCGAGATCGCGATCCGCGAGGACGCCGACGTGCTTTCCCACGGCGCCACCGGCAAGGGCAACGACCAGGTCCGATTCGAGTTCGCGTATGCCGCCCTCGCGCCGCAGATCGAGGTCTACGCGCCGTGGAAGGACGCGGAGTTCCTCAAGCGCTTCCAGGGCCGCACGGACCTCCTGAACTATGCGGAGGAGCAGGGCATCCCGATCGAGGCCTCGTCCGAGAAGCCGTACAGCATGGACGAGAACCTGATGCACAAGAGCTACGAGGCCGGTCTGCTGGAAGATCCGATGCAGACGCCGACCGAGGACATGTTCTCGCTCAGCGTCTCGCCGCTCGACGCTCCGGACGAGCCGACCGACATCGAGATCGAGTTCAAGGACGCGCGGCCGGTGCGGGTCGCCGACCGGAGGAACGGCGTCGAGCACTCCGACGCGCTGACCCTCTTCGAGTACCTGAACGAACTCGGCGGCCGGAACGGCATCGGCCGGATCGACATCGTCGAGAACCGCTTCGTCGGCATCAAGTCCCGCGGCGTCTACGAGACGCCGGCCGGGACCATCCTCCATCACGCCCTGCGCGACCTCGAGGGCGTGGCGATGGACCGGGAGGTCCAGCGCCTGCGGGACGGCCTGTCGCCCAAGTTCGCGGAACTGATCTACAACGGCTTCTGGTTCTCGCCCGAGATGGAGTTCATTCGCGCCGCTTTCCTCCAGGCCGAACGGATCATCGACGGCACGGTTCACCTTCGTCTCTACAAGGGCGGCGTGAGCATCCTCGGTCGCGAGTCCCCCAGTTCGCTCTACGACCAGAACCTGTCGTCGATGGACGTCGAAGGGGGTTACGACCAGACCGACGCCCGCGGCTTCATTCGCCTGAACGCGCTCCGGCTGAAGGCGCACCAGGTGATCGTCGGCGGCCGGGGCGGGGATGGCTCGTAGGAGTCGTGCCCGGCTCGCGCGGACCCGACGGTAGATTCAGTCAGGAGAGAGGCCTTGAGTAGTAGGCTTCAAGGGCTCCTGAACGGCGGTTCGGAGCGGCATGCGTTTGTGCCGTCGGTTGCACGAGTTGGTTGCTGATGCTCGTCTCTCTGTCAATAAGGAACTTCAAGAGCATCAGGGAAGCTCGCGTCCGCTTCGGCCCGTTCACGTGCTTCGTCGGTCACAACGGGGTCGGGAAGAGCAATCTCTTCGATGCGATCCACTTTCTCAGTGCGCTGGCTCGTCGGGACGTTGTCGGAGCGGCTGCTGAGGTGCGTCGCACGAGCGACGGCGGGCACTCACCGCTTGACCTCGTGTTCACTCGCGACCCCAGCCGGCTGGTCGAGTTGAGCGCCGACATGGTCGTTCCGTTCGAGACGGTGGACGACTTCGGTGAGAGGGCCGTGGCGAGTACGACTCTTCTGACCTACAGGATAGGGCTGGCCTACGATCGAAGCTCCGACCGCCTCCTCGTGGAACACGAGAGTCTGACCCACGCGAAGATGGGGGACTATCGGAGGTTCATCGGCTTCGAGACGTCCAAGGACTTCCGCAAGACGGTAGCGCTGGGATCGCGCAGGGGCGGGCCGCTGATCTCCACCAGGGAAGATCGAATCCAGCTCCACGGTGATGGTGGAAGTCGTGGACGTCCGGCGCCTGTCGGCAGGTCCCCGCTAACCGTCGTCGGTGGCACGAACACGGCGGACTATCCGACCGTTCTGGCCGCCAAACGGGAGATGTCCTCCTGGAGAGTCCTCCACCTTGAACCCAGCGCGATGAGAACCCCGGATAGTCGTGGCGCGTCGCCCCATGTTGGAGCCGATGGCGGTCACATGCCGGCGACCTTGCATGCCCTGGTTGGGCTGAACTCAGACGTCAGGGCGGAGATTCTGTACCGGCTTCGGCAGTTGAACTCCGATATCGCCGAACTCGACGTCTACACTGACGACCTGAACGACCAGCTTGCCCTGCGGGCACGCATTCGCGGTGTGGACAACTGGTTGTACGGGCGATCCTTGTCTGATGGAACGTTGCGCTACATCGCGCTCGTACTGATGCTTGCGGATGTGCGGGACCGCGCCGTGCTGTGCATCGAGGAACCCGAGAACGGGATTCACCCGTCGCGCGTACCGAACCTCGTGGAATTGCTGCGGGACTACGCGGTCGACGTTGAGACCCCGGTCGCGAGCGACAACCCCTTGCGACAGGTCGTGCTGAACTCGCATTCTCCGGAAGTGGCCAGGCAGCTCCCGTTTCGCGACCTCGTCTTCGTCGAACGCGCCCTCACGAAAGAGAGCGGGCCCATCAGCGTCTTCAGGCCGGTGGCGGAGGAGTGGCGGGCGGCCCTCCTGAATGGCGGCGCATCGGATGCGCTGCCGATCGGGCGGCGGGCTGTGGTCGATTTCGTGGGAGGGTCTCCACTGAACAAGGACTACGAGCAGCTGGAGATCGCGTTCGGATCGGCGAGATGACAAGGCAGTTGACGTGGTCCATCGTAGCCGACGGCGGAACAGACCGGCTCCTCGTTCCCATCATTGAGTGGGCGATCCATCGGATCGACCCGCAGGTGGAGATACTGGAACCGCAGTTTCGGAAGCGTCGCGGGGGCGTCAAGCAAGTCCTTGCCAAGCAGGACTCCGGAGACATGCTGGTCTTCGTTCACCGTGATTCCGAGGGTGTCCCTCTCGAGGAGCGGCTCCAGGAGTTCGAGGGGGTCGAGCGGCCGGATGTCGTGCCGGTTGTGCCTGTGCAGATGTCGGAGGCCTGGATTCTATTCGACGCAAGCGCCATCGCGAGAGCAGCGGGAGCGCCCTCCGCGGAGATCAGCACGCCGAGAGTTGCGGAACTGGAGAGCATCGCGAATCCGAAGCAGCGTCTGGACGAGCTGCTCATCGCGGCCGCCGGCAATCCCTCGGGGCGCCGGGGTCGGACCTTCAAGCGGTCCATCGTGGCGCGCCGTGTCAGTGTGGCGGAGTACATCGCGGACTACAGTCCGCTTGAGAACGTGCCGGCGTTTACCGCGTTCCAGGACTCTCTGGCAGAGCGCTACCCCTATGCGCCTTGAAGATCTGCCGGTCGGCGCCGTCGTGCGCGGGATCGGCCCGTGGACTGGCTAGGCCGTCAGGTGCGCGACGATCTCGAAGTGGAGAAGGGTAGGAGAGTCTCCCAGCCTTTGGGTAGGACACTCACGACGGTCGACCAGGACTCGTCGTCCTCGTCGTTCGAGGCGCCTCCGGGGTCATTTCCCGGACAGGCGTGAGGCACAGCTCGTCGAACTCCCGCATGGCCCGCCTCGACAGGACGCCCGCCTCCGCCAGATCCAAGGCCGCTTCATGCGCGGAAGCCAACGCCTCACTCTTGTACTGTTTCTTCATTGCACTTCATCCCGATGATCGCACCAACCGCCTCCCGGTCACGCGAGCGCCTGTCGTCACAGGGCATGTGTAACACCCAGTGCGATGCTTCGGCAAGCGGCTGTGGCGAGGCCGGTACACGTGCTGAGCAAGCACGGTGGGCCTCGACCTCACCGAGGATCACAAGCGGAAGGACGTCGAGGAGGCTGGCGCCGAAGCGGGGCGTTAGTCGGTTCATCCACGCGTCGGCTTTGGCGGCAATCGCTGTGAGCGCACTGAGGCAGAGGAACCGCGTTGGCGATCGGCGATCGGTAGCCCTGCCGCGTCAGGCGTTCGGCAGTTTGATCTCAAGCCCCTCGGGATCGCCGAACGCAATGCCGGCGACGTCGCAGAGGATCTGCAACTGCTTGATCTTGGCCGGATTGCCCCAGTGGACGTTCAGCCACCAACCGTCGCGCAGTTGCACCGCGCTCTTGTTGACCGACTCGGTCGCGGAGATCTCCTGCCTGCTTCGTCCCAGGGTGCGGTTCTTGCGGCCCTTCAGTCGTGGTGCGGCGCGAGCAAGGAAATCGGACTCTCGCTTGGCCAGCACCTCGAAGATCTTGATCCAGGCTTCCTTGGCGGTCTTCGCCGTCAACTCGTCGCCGAGCAGTCGATATCGAAGGACCTTGCTGTCAGTCGGGACGATCGTCCGTCGCTTGGGCGGCGGTTGCCTCGTGGTCTTGGGCGAGCGCCGGTTCTTCCGAGGCTCCAGTTGGCGCAGAAAGTCCGCCAGATCCCGCTTCTCGGGTCTGTCGGCGTGAATGTGTACAACGGCGCTGCTCAACAGTTCGATCAACCGCTCGTCGACCTCGCCCGAGACCAAACTTCGCCAAGCCTCCGGAATCGCGTTGCGAAGAGCTTCCCTCACCCTGCGACGCGCAAGATCGTCGCGGACATGGTCGGCGGCCTTGCCTGACTGCGTGTTCTCGAAAGACAGGTAGCGCTCGAAGGTGCGGGCGGCAGCCACCGGAGTGCTCGTGGCCAGCGACAGAGCTTCGACGAGGCGCTCCGCGTAGGTTCCCGACGAGTAGGTCGAGTAGAAGCGCCAGGTGACGCCATTCGTGAGTAGCGCGACCGGCGCTCCGGCGTCGAACAGGTAGCGGAAGAGCTGCCGGTCAGCTTGAGACTCGCCAGGTGGGCCCAGGTCACGGTCCGGCCGCTTCAACTCGATGATGCCGCGAGGCTGCCTGTTTGCCGTACAGAGCGCGATGTCGATTCGACGGGTCTTGGAACCTAGCTGCACCGGGTATTCGTTGATCACTTGTTCCGGGTTGAACACGTCCCATCCGAGCGCGGCCAGGATCTGTTGTGCCATCTGGCGAACGTCGGCCTCGGACTGGTAGGCACTGCGGGCAATCGACTTCTTGATGGCCGCGAGTGTGGCGGTCAGGTCGTTCATCGGGGCAACCTAAGGCGGGCGTTTCGCCGGACTATACCGCCGCGATAACCGGGCCCAGGGGCCGGTCAGCCGATCGTGAAGCGGACCTGACCGGCGACGCCGAGCTGGTAGTCCGCGAGGTCGTTGCTCAGCGTGACTTGCGGCCGCTCGGCCGTGACTTCCAGGTTCACACGGTGGGGCGAACCCTTGCGCATCGAGTGGCGCACGCCGAGGCGAAGGTGCTCCTTCCCGGTTGCCGTGGCGGCCATGGCCTGGGCGAAGGGCGTCACCATGGATGCGCCGATTCCCACGCCCCACGCGACTTCAGCCCGGGTGTGCGACGCCCCGGGATCCACCCGGGCGGAGGCGGTTGCGAGCGCATCGGGAGACATTCCGATCGACCGGGGAGCGTCGGAGCGCCACAGGGCGTTCGCTCCCGGCGACGAGCCGCCGAACTGCTGGGCGACCACCAGGGACAGCCCCTCGCCGTCCTTCGTCGCTGGACGCAGCTCGATCGTGGCGCCCACGCCCTCTTCCTCGTAGCGGGCCAGGCCCTGGGTGA